>NZ_BMFV01000014.1 GCF_014639255.1 Pullulanibacillus pueri | reverse complement strand
GAACTAAAGCCGCTTAAATCCTTTTTATTATTTCCACTGTCTACTTGACAGGGGGCACTTCATTTTCAGGTCGTCTTTTAATGGTTTTTAATTGTCTATTTACCCTTTTTTTAATTTATTAATTTCAATATCCTTTCACATTTACTGTAACTTGCCTTTCCATATCTAATAGAGCCGAGGATTTTGAAACATTGTACCGGATTTCCAGCTACATTTTTTTGCCTTGACGGGCTTTCCTAATAGCCATATGCCCTGCTTTACATACGTACATACCTACGTCTTTATTAAATTCGAACTCATCTTCTTTCGTTCGATAACCTTGTGAAACTAAAGGGAATTTAGTTTGGCAACTACTTTCATTTCTTTCTCTTTGGTATACGTGATATTTCCCTTTCTGAATAAGCAGCATCTCCAATGACTGTTTCAACATTCATGCCGGCTCCAACACTCTTTTCGATTAATGTCTCTAATTGCTTTCCATCATTTTTTTTCTCCTGTAATAATCGTTGCTCTATTATATATGTTGGGGTTTTGTAGACAATTTACAATGCTGTTTTGGTTAAGTGAAAAATGACTCGCTTTCCGCGGGCAATCCGCGAGCCTCCTCGGACTTATCCTTTTGTGTCCTGCGGGGTCTCGCCTGGCTTGCTATTCCCGCAGGAGTCTCGCCATTTTTCACTTTGTATTCTTGAACCTTTTAAAAACCGGCTCTATTATATATGTTGGGGTTTGTAGACAATTTACAATGCTGTTTTGGTTAAGTGAAAAATAACTCGCTTTCCGCGGGCAATCCGCAAGCCTCCTCGGACTTATCCTTTTGTGTCCTGCGGGGTCTCGCCATTTTTCACTTTGTATTCTTGTCCCTTTTAAAAAACGGCAAAAAAATACACGTAAGCTCCTATATCCTTTACACTTGAATTGACGAGAAACAAGAACAAGGATTGGAATTACGTGTCTATGCAGTTTAACATGAATTTACCTGGATTAGAAGACGATAGGATTACCAAAACGGAAGAGATGAATGGTAGCTTTTATCTTTATATTGAAATTCCAAGAAAAAACACAAATGTCCAGCATGTGGGGAGCGAACCAACAAGGTCCATGACTACCGCACTCAAAAGGTGAAAGTAATGGATTTATTGAAGGCTTAAACAATCAACCAAAGGTAATAAAACGAAATGCCTTTGGTTTCCAACGTTATGATCGTTTAAGATTAAGGGTATTATTGCATCATCAATATAAATCGTTAGATTTTTAAGTGGGGATAAAGAGTAGAAGTTTTACTCCTACCCCAACATTTGACTCTAGCCGAAATGTGAAGATTGATAGACAATTTCAATGCTTTTCGAATGATTTAAATGATATTTGCAAAAAATGTTAAACTTTTATGGATATTAGTCTTTCTGTCGCTCCTAAATTGAAGGCCAGAGGTTTTTGACATAAGAAACCTTATTCAGTCCCTAAACAAGAATCGAGTGCTGTTATTCTATTTAATTGTAAGAGGTAAGAGCTCATATAATTTTATTGGGTGGCTTATGTAAGAATATGTCTGTTAAGGATGGAAGTTTTTTTAAATCTTGTCGAAAAAGGTAATGAGTCCTTAAAAAATGACTGTTCATTTTGAAAAGTTTTCCCTTTTTATAAATTTTTTAAATCATAAGCAGGAATTAACACCCTAGAAGTTTAATAAGAATAATAGCATTGAAAAGTGTGAATATAATAAAAAGAGGCGGGGGAATTTGAACAGAGAAGAGCGATTAATTCATATCCACCACTGCCGCGGGATAGGGTGGCGTGGTATTGATAAATTATTGAAAGAAGATCAAGATTTAGTTTCTATTTATGAACTTTCTGTGAACACACTTATTCGGGAATTTTCTTTTCAACGTCAATATGCGGAACTTTTTCATAGGGATCTCCATACCCTTGATATCGAGAAGAAATTAGAAGACTACAAGGCAGCAGGGATAGAGGTCTTGACCGTTTTTGATCCTGAGTATCCTCCACTATTAAAAATGATTTATGATCCACCATGGGTCCTTTATACCAAGGGAAATAGAGCGATTTTTCAGCACCAACAGCTTCTCAGCGTTGTAGGGACAAGAAAGCCAACGAAAGAAGGTTTAACAGCTCTCCGATTTATCTTGACTCCATTAGTAGACCAGGGATGGACGATTGTGAGTGGGATGGCACTAGGCGTAGATGGAGCAGCTCACCACCATGCTCTGCGATCCTCTACAATTGCGGTTCTTGGTTCGGGCCTCCTGCACCCCTATCCTAAAAAACATTTATCCCTATTCCAAAATCTTATAAAATATCATTTGGTCATAAGTGAATACCCTCCAGACCAGCCGCCAAAGCGTTGGCAATTTCCTGAGCGCAACAGAATTGTAAGCGGTTTAAGTATGGGGACGCTTGTTGTTGAAGCACAAGAAAAAAGCGGCTCTCTAATCACTGCTGATCAAGCACTTGAACAAGGAAGAGAAGTGTTTGCAATTCCAGGAAATATATTTAATATGAATACAGTTGGGACACATCGATTAATTCAACAAGGCGCTCAACTTGTCACCTCAGCAGAAGATATTTTAAGTCAATTTAGCACTCCTTTGACACGGTAAAACTGAATCGCCTATGAATTACTATTAGTTTGATTGTTTGACAAACGAAAAGACTATATTTAAGATAAGTGAAGAATTTTCATTTCCATTTAAGAAAGGGGGAGCATGTTTTTATGGAGGATTATTTAGTTATCGTTGAGTCTCCCGCAAAGGCGAAAACCATTAAACGGTATTTAGGAAAAAAGTTCGAAGTAAAAGCATCGATGGGCCATGTACGTGATCTCCCAAAAAGTAAAATGGGTGTTGATATAGAGAATAATTTTAATCCAAGCTATATTACGATTCGAGGAAAAGGGCCTGTACTCAAGGAACTGAAAGCTGCAGCCAAAAAAGTGAAGAAAGTCTATCTTGCAGCTGACCCTGATCGTGAAGGAGAAGCGATTGCTTGGCATCTCGCTCATAGTTTAGATATTGACACGACATCTGACTGTAGGGTGGTCTTTAATGAAATTACGAAGCAAGCCATTAAAGATGCGTTTAAGAAACCAAGGACGATTAATATGGATCTTGTGGATGCCCAACAAGCGAGGAGGGTCCTGGACCGCCTAGTCGGTTATAATATCAGTCCATTATTATGGAAAAAAGTAAAAAAAGGGCTTAGTGCTGGTCGAGTTCAATCTGTTGCCCTAAAATTAATTATCGAGCGTGAAAAAGAAATTCAACAGTTTCAACCTGAAGAATATTGGAGTATTAAAGGGATTTTTAAAGAAAATGAGGAAAGCTTTTCTGCTCAATTTTACGGCAAAGACGGCAAAAAGCTTCAATTGAAAACGAAAGAAGAAGTAGATGAGGTTTTACAGACGATTAAAGGCAACACTTTTGAAGTGAGTGGCGTAACGAAGAAAGAGCGCTTCCGCAATCCCGTTCCACCATTCATTACCTCATCACTACAGCAAGAAGCCGCTAGAAAACTGAATTATAGAGCTCGGAAAACGATGATGGTAGCCCAGCAATTATATGAAGGAATCGATATTGGTAAACAAGGGATTACGGGTTTGATTACATATATGCGTACCGATTCAACACGCATTTCAGATGTTGCAAAAGAAGAGGCTACGGGGTATATCAAACAAAATTATGGAGAGTCTTATGTAGGCAAAGGGGTTCAGAAGGCAAAAAAATCTGAAAATGCCCAGGACGCCCATGAGGCGATCCGTCCGACCTCGGTACTCATATTACCAAAGGATATCAAAGAGTATTTAAGTCGCGATCAATACAAACTGTATAAACTGATATGGGAAAGATTTGTGGCCAGTCAAATGGCGCCGGCTGTGATGGATACTGTTCGTGCTGATTTGACGAATAATGGTATTACATTCAGAGCAACGGGATCAAAAATAAAATTTCCAGGATTTATGAAGTTGTACATTGAGGGGAACGACGATAACAAAAAGGAAGAAGAAAATTATTTACCAGAACTCACCGATGGTATGAAGGTTAAAAAAGAGGCCATTGATCCTAAACAGCATTTTACTCAGCCGCCACCTCGCTACAGTGAAGCAAGGCTAGTGAGAACGATGGAAGAATTAGGTATCGGACGCCCATCGACATATGCACCCACTATTGATACCATTCAACGCCGAAATTATGTTACTTTGGAAGATAAGAAGTTTATACCCACTGAACTAGGTGAGGTCGTTTTTGAGCAAGTTGTCAATTTTTTTCCTGAAATTATCGACGTTGATTTTACAGCCAAAATGGAAGATGATCTTGATTCCGTTGAAGAGGGTAAAAAGAAATGGATCAGCATTATTGCCGATTTCTATCAAGAATTTGAAAAACGACTTAAAGTAGCCGAAAAAGAAATGAAAGAAGTCGAAATAAAAGACGAACCGGCTGGGATTGACTGTGAGAAGTGTGGCCATGAGATGGTGTACAAAATGGGGCGCTATGGGAAATTTTTAGCTTGTTCAAATTTTCCGGATTGCAGGAACACGAAGCCTATTCTTAAAAAAGTCGGCGTTCAATGTCCCAGTTGTAAAAAGGGTGAAATCGTTGAACGAAAAAGCAAGAAACGTCGGACATTTTACGGCTGTGATCGTTATCCTGAATGTGATTTTGTTTCATGGGATAAACCGCTGGCGAGATCTTGTCCGAAGTGTGGAGAGTATCTTGTTGAGAAGAAAAGCAAAAAAGGAACAACGGTACAATGTTCATCTTGCGATTATAAGGAAGAGCCTCAAAACTAGGACAGTATGAGGGAGTATAAATAACAGGACTGCATGAAAAATGTTTTGTCCTGTTCCTCTCTTTTTTAGAGTAATAAAAAAAGGTAAATTCTGACACAATTCAGAATGTTGTTACAAAATTGCAAACTTTGTTGCCCCGTTACCTGAATTGTGATAAGATTTAGTAGGCTTCTGAAGAGGAGGATGAATCATTGGATAACCGATTGCAACATTTTGTACACTACCTTGAAGTTGAAAAAAATGCCTCTGAATTAACGATAAAAAGTTATCTTCAGGACATTGAACAATTTCAAGCGTTTATGAAGCAAGAAATTATTCAAGGTTTTGACTCAGTAACGTACTCTTCAGTACGTCTTTTTTTGACGCAATTGCATGAAAATGGATTATCAAGAAGGACAATCGCACGAAAGTTATCAAGTATGCGTAGCTTTTATCGTTTTTTAGAAAGAGAACATAGGGTTCGCAATAATCCGTTCACAACCGCTGCTTTACCTAAACAAGCGCAAAGGCTTCCGCAATTTTTATATCAAGAAGAATTGGGGATGCTTTTTAATGTTGAAGATCTCAATACGCCATTGGGACAACGAAATCAAGCGATATTAGAAACTCTATATGCCACAGGGGCACGTGTAAGTGAACTTGTCGGTATGAAGATTGAAGCTATTGATTTCGACATTGGGGTTGTTCTTGTACAGGGGAAGGGTAGAAAAGAACGTTATGTTCCTATCGGTAGTTATGCACTCGAAGCTTTAGAAACTTACATAAATCATGGAAGAAAAACACTCATTAAAGGTGATAATAGTCATACATTTGTATTTGTAAACTATCGTGGGGGTCAACTTTCAGATCGAAGTGTGCGAAATATCCTGAAAGATCAAGTGAGTAAAGCAGCACTAACAACGAAGATGAGTCCACATACCTTGAGGCATACCTTTGCCACACATCTTTTGGATGCAGGGGCAGATCTTCGTTCTGTTCAGGAGTTATTAGGGCATTCTAATTTGTCAACCACACAAATTTATACACATGTTTCTAAAGAACGATTACGTAAGACTTACATGAATCATCATCCCCGTGCATAAGGAGGGAATTACAATTGAGTGATTCTTTAAAATTTCATGCAACCACAATTTTTGCTATTCATCACAAGGGACGTTCGGCGATGGCTGGAGATGGCCAAGTTACATTAGGGCAATCAGTCGTGATGAAGCATACGGCAAAAAAAGTCAGACGTTTATACGGTGGAAAAGTGATTGCAGGTTTTGCTGGTTCAGTAGCAGATGCCTTCACCCTGTATGAAAAGTTTGAAGGGCGTTTAGAAGCTTTTAATGGTAATTTGAAAAGAGCAGCTGTAGAATTGGCTAAAGAATGGCGAAGTGATAAAATGCTTCGACAACTTGAGGCCATGCTTATTGTTATGAATGAAGAGAATCTTCTTTTAGTCTCTGGAACCGGTGAAGTAATAGAACCTGATGATGGCATCTTGGCCATTGGTTCAGGAGGTAATTATGCCTTAGCTGCTGGCCGTGCTCTAATGAGATATGGTGGCGAAGATCTTGAGGCTGGGGAAATTGCTCGGCATGCTCTTGAAATTGCTGGTGAAATTTGTGTCTTTACTAATAATAATATTGTGGTCGAAGAGCTTTAAGCGCACGACAAGGAGGCGTTAGGAGAATGTCAGAGGCTTTAACTCCGAGACAGATCGTCGAACAGCTTGACCGTTATATTATCGGTCAAGACAAGGCTAAGAAATCCGTTGCGATTGCATTGCGTAATCGTTATCGTCGAACCTTATTGGATGAAAAAATTCGTGATGAGATTGTTCCAAAAAATATTCTAATGATTGGTCCAACAGGCGTTGGGAAAACTGAAATTGCTCGCCGATTGGCAAAACTTGTCGGTGCTCCTTTTATCAAACTAGAAGCCACAAAATTTACAGAAGTTGGTTATGTGGGTAGGGATGTGGAGTCAATGGTTAGAGACCTTGTCGAAACATCTATACGGTTAGTTAAAGAGGAGAAAATGGCTGAGGTGCAAGCTAAAGCAGAAGAATTAGCGAACGAACGGCTTGTTGAGATCTTAGTCCCTTCCAACAAAAAAACATCAGGTGCAAAGAATCCTTTTGAAATGTTTTTTGGGAACAATACAAACGATGACACCCAAAATGAGAATGACGATATGAATCAATCGGTTAAAGAGAAGCGCGAACAAACAAGACGACTATTAGCTCTTGGCGAATTGGAAGACAAACTTGTCACTGTTGAAGTCGAAGAGCAGCAACAACAGGGGATGTTTGATCTGTTCCAAGGCGCGGGTATGGAACAATTAGGCATGAATATGCAGGATATGTTGGGCAATATGATGCCGAAAAAGAAAAAGCGACGGAAGTTAACCGTTCGAGAAGCACGAGCGGTCCTCACGCAAGACGAAGCGCAAAAACTGATTGATATGGATGAAGTTTCACAAGATGGAGTCACCAGAGCTGAACAATCTGGGATTATTTTTCTTGATGAAATCGATAAAATTGCTGGGAAAAGTCAACAAGGATCAGGAGATGTGTCTCGAGAAGGTGTACAAAGGGACATATTACCCATTGTTGAGGGTTCAACAGTCATTACGAAATATGGATCAGTGAAGACGGATCATATGTTATTTATTGCTGCGGGTGCTTTTCATATGGCGAAACCGTCGGATCTTATCCCTGAGCTTCAAGGGCGGTTTCCGATTCGAGTAGAGCTCAATAGTTTATCCATTGATGATTTTATTAATATTTTGGTGAAGCCAAATAATGCTCTTTTAAAACAATATCAAGCATTACTAAAAACAGAAGGTATAGATGTTGAATTTTCTGACGAAGCTATTCGTAAAATCGCAACCATTGCTTTAGAGGTCAATCAACAAACAGATAATATCGGTGCCAGACGACTACACACGATTTTAGAAAAACTCCTTGAGGATCTATTGTTTGAAGCCCCAGATATTACACTTGAGAAAATTGTGATTACGCCAGAATATGTCGATGAAAAATTAGCATCTATCGCAAAAAACCGCGATTTGAGCCAATATATCTTATAGAAAACCATTTAGGAGGATTTTAGTAAAATGAATCTTTTAGACAAAACAAGAAAAATCAATAATATGCTGCAACGAACAGCAACACCTGTTAACTTTAATGAAATGGCGGAGACGCTCCGTAATGTCATTGAATCTAATATCTTTGTATTAAGTCGCCGAGGAAAGTTATTAGGCATGGCATTAAACCTTGAATTTGAAAACGCACGTATGAAAGAAATGTTTGAACAACGTCAATTCCCAGAAGAATATACCCAAAGCCTATTCTCTGTTGCTGAAACGTCTTCAAACCTTGATATTAATAGCCGTTTCACAGCTTTCCCTGTAGAAAATAAAGAGTTGTTTGAGAATGGGTTAACAACTATTGTTCCTATCGTTGGTGGTGGTGAGCGTCTAGGAACTTTAATTCTTTCGAGAATGAGCGCTTCTTTTACTGAAGAAGATCTTATTTTAGCTGAATATGGGGCTACTGTAGTTGGTATGGAAATTCTTCGTGAGAAAACAGAAGAAATTGAAGATGAAGCACGTGAAAAAGCGGTTGTTCAAATGGCGATTAGTAGCTTATCTTATAGTGAGCTTGAAGCCATTGAACACATTTTTAATGAATTGGACGGCAAAGAGGGTTTACTTGTTGCAAGTAAAATTGCCGATCGCGTAGGGATTACACGTTCAGTTATCGTTAATGCCCTTCGTAAGCTTGAAAGTGCTGGTGTAATTGAGTCTCGTTCATTAGGGATGAAGGGCACATACATCAAAGTATTAAACGATAAATTCCTTGTTGAATTAGACAAAATCAGAAGTAAATAATAAAATTGAAAAGAAACAGTTGTATCTTTAAGGTACAACTGTTTCTTTGATTATTCAAAAGATGTCATAGCTGTAGAGTGTGTTAATCTCTCCAAGACAATCCTTTTCCACTGGTACTGCTCAAGCGCTATGCGATGCATAAAGGGGTTACCAACCGCGCCCTTATCTTTTGGTTGATAAGTCGAAGGGCTTTGGGTGGTTCTGTATATATAAGTCTCCTGTGCTTGGTTACGCCATGGCATACTGCGCGTAGTAAGTGTTCACGAAATAGTTTTTCCCTCTGATGTTTCACATCTTCCACTTCTTCCACCTGTTTTCTGAAGTAAGTTTTTAGTATAAAATTGATCAATGCTTTATTTAGTAAGGAACAACGGGTATGGTTTGGACTATCAGGACTTATTTCCTATAGAAGAGCCGAAGTAAAGAACTCACTAAAGATAGGTCTTTGTGCTTAGCTCTATTGTATCTGTTTTTGTTCGACAATTTCCCCCTTTCTTTTTTTGTCAAACTACCATTTCTCTCCTATTGTTAATAAATCCATTCTCCATTAAACTATAAAAGGAAAATCAGCAAACATAATTAGACAAATTAAAACAAAACAGTACAAAAGACCTAAAGATATCTGGGGCTTTCGTATCAAAAAAATGCATTGGTGAAATAAATGCTCACATGTTGTCGAAACTTGTTAAAATGAATTTAAAGATGATCTATAGAAAAGAGGGACAAAGAGTTGGCCATTTTAAACCTTTCATCGATTGGTAACTTACAACGAGCGCTTGATCAGACCAGTCTTTCTCAGAATGTCATTTCTCAAAATATAGCGAATATTGATACGCCGAACTATAAAGCGAAAAAAGTTGTGTTTGGAGATGTCTTGCAATCGGCAATGACTGCCAATCGAACGGATCCACGTCATTTTGAGTTTTCAAATTCAGGACAATCCCAAATTGTCGTTGATCGGAATTCCAGCATCCAAAATAATGGGAACAATGTTGATGCCGATGAACAGATGACTGAATTAGCAAAAACACAATTGCAATATCAAAGCTATACCGAAGCTATTTCGAGAGAATTCAATAAATTGAACATTGTTTTAGGCGGAGGGCAATAACTATGGGGATTTTTAGTGGGATTAATATCTCTGGATCAGCATTAACAGCTGAACGCTTACGTATGGATGTTGTGTCTTCAAACATGGCAAATGCTGAAACCACCCGTGCCCAAAAGGTGAATGGTGAATGGGTACCTTATCGTCGGAAAATGGTTTCTTTTTCTAGTAATAATGGTGGATTTAGCTCACAGTTATCTTCAGCGATGGGCACAGGAAATTCACAGATGGGTGGAGTGAAAGTGAGTAAGATCACAGAAGACCAAACCCCTTTTAAGTTAGTCTATGATCCTACGAACCCAGATGCGAATCAAGAGGGCTATGTAGAGATGCCAAATGTTGATCCATTAAAAGAAATGGTCGATATGATGAGTGCAACGCGTTCCTACGAAGCCAACGTAACTGTACTTAATGCAAACAAAAGTATGCTAACAAATGCGTTGCAAATAGGTAAATAAAATCAAAGATTCTAAAGGAGATAGACACGTATGACCACTCCTATTCAATTACTCTCTAATTCAAGTGCTCCAACTGCTCTAACAGCGAGCAATAAAACCAATAGTGTTCAATCCGCACAAAAGTCATTTTCAAATATTCTTGGACAAGCTTTAGACAAAGTCAATCAATCTGAGACGGCTTCAGATGATGCGGTAAACCAATTACTTAGTGGAAAAGCAAATAATTTGCATGACGTCATGATCGCCATGGAAAAGTCTGAAGTGACACTCAAGCTTGCTGTGGAAGTTCGAGACAAAGTCGTCAATGCCTATCAGGAAGTTATGAGAATGCAAGTCTGATTTTTTTTTTTGGAGGAACAATGCATGAAGGAGAAGTTTGCGACACTTATCAATCGTTCGAAAGCAATCTGGGCGAAGCAAAGTCGAAAACAAAAGACAGGGTTGTTTATCGCTATCGGGATTATCGCTGTTGTCGTTATTGTTATCGTTGCTTTAAGCTCTCATAAAAATTATGTTCCATTGTATAGTAACCTGTCAGAAAGTGAGACAGGGCAAATAAAGGATAATTTAGATTCAAAAGGTGTTCCATATAAAATTGAAGATGGCGGGACGATGATAAGTGTTCCAAAAGAACAAGTAGATACGCTTAAAGTTGAACTCGCATCTGAAGGACTGCCTAAAACGGGTCAAATTGATTACTCTACCTTTAGCGAAAATACGCAATTTGGTATGACAGATAAACAATTTGATGTTCTCAATAAAGCGGCAATGGAAACCGAGCTTTCCAATCTCATCAAAGGAATATCAGGTGTGAAGTCAGCCCAGGTTATGCTTAATTTACCAGAGCAAGATGTTTGGGTAAGTGATGATCCTGAAAAGGCTTCAGCGTCCATCGTTCTTACTCTAGATTCAGGATATCAGTTAAAGGATGAACAGATTGAGGGTTTATATCACTTAGCTTCAAAAAGTGTGCCAAACCTTCCTGAAGATAATATCGTCATAATGGACCAATATTTTAACTATTATGACCAAAAAAATCTAGAAAATTCCGATTCGACTTTATCTGCATATCAACAACAGCAGCAAGTCAAGAATGATATTGAAAAAGATATCCAGCAACGCGTTCAACAGATGCTTGGCATGATGATGGGGACCGATAAGGTTATGGTCAATGTCACAAGCGACATCGACTTTACCAAAGAGAAGAGTAAAGAAGAACTTGTTGAACCCGTTGATAAAGATACAATGGATGGATTGAAGGTTTCAACAGAACACATTACCGAGTCTTATAAGGGTGATGGTGCTGCAGGAAATGTGGGGACAGGAGATAGTCAAGTCCCGACCTATGAAGCTTCTGACGGTGGTGAGAGTGGCGATTATGAACATGTTGAGGATAGAGTCAATAATGTGTTTAACCATATTACCAATGATATTGAAAAAAGCCCTTATAAAATAAATGATTTAGGTATACAAGTTATGGTTGAACCGCCAAAGGCCAATGATCCCAGTTCATTAACCGCTCAAAGTTCAAGTGATATTAAACAAATTCTTAATACCATTATTAAAACGACTTTAAGTGATTCTGATAAAAGTTTGACACAAGATGAGCTGGATGCAAAGTCAGTCGTCACTGTTGAACAATTTCACGGGAAGCAAACAGACACACCGGTAAAGCAAGTGAAAAAACCAACCTATTGGATTTATATCGCTGCAGGTATCTTAGCACTCATCATTATCGTCTTGCTTATTATCCTTTTGAGAAGGCGAAATCAGGATGAGGATATTGAAGAATATGAAGAGACGACTCAATATATGGACAATGAACCTGATCTTTTAGCAGAAATGCAAAAAAATGATTCACCGGAAAAGCAGAAAAAGGTCCAGTTAGAAACGCTCGCGCGTGATAACCCGACAGAATTTGCAAAATTATTAAGAACGTGGTTTTCAGAAGAATAAGTCATAGGTGAATAACCTTAATTTTCTTGGAAGTCGATGTGTTTATTGGGGTAGGTGAAAGTATTTAATGGTAACTAAATTATCCTCTTTAACCGGAAGAGAAAAAGCAGCCATTCTTCTGATATCGCTTGGGGCAGATGTAGCAGCACAGGTTTTTAAGGCACTCAATGAGAACGAAATCGAAGAATTGACGCTGGAAATTGCCAATGTTAGAAGAGTCGAACAAGATGTTAAAGATGAAGTGCTTGAGCAGTTTTATCAAATTGTGATGGCACAAAATTACATTAGCCAAGGTGGTATTGGCTATGCGAAACAAATTTTAGAGAAAGCTCTTGGGAAAAATTCAGCTTCAGAAATCATCAATCGTTTGACCTCGTCTTTACAAGTGAAGCCTTTTGATTTTCTAAGGAAATCAGATGCCCAACAAATTTTAAATTTTTTACAACATGAGCACCCACAAACGATCGCCCTTGTCATGGCCTACTTAGAACCTGCACAAGCAGGACAAGTTCTTTCTTCCTTACCTCAGGAATTACAAACCGAGGTCGCTCGGAGAATTGCAACAATGGATCGCACATCTCCGGAAATTATTAACGAGGTGGAATTAATTTTAGAGAAGAAGTTCTCCACAACCGTCTCTCAAGACTATACAAAGGCTGGTGGTATAGAAGCTGTGGTTAATGTGCTGAATGGTGTTGATCGAGCGACTGAAAAGACTATTCTTGATGCGCTTAATATTCAGGCACCTGAGCTCTCTGAAGAAATTAAGAAGCGGATGTTTGTCTTTGAAGACATTGTTGGACTTGATAATCGAGCGATTCAAAGGATCATTAGAGAAGTGGATAATGAAGATCTCTTGCTTTCATTAAAGACGGCCAGTGAGGAAGTTAAAGGCATTATATTCCAAAACATGTCGCAACGGCGTGTGGAAAGTTTCAAAGAAGAAATGGAATTCATGGGACCTGTTCGTTTGAAGGATGTTGAAGAGGCGCAATCAAAAATAGTTTCGACGATTCGTAGACTTGAAGACACGGGTGAAGTCGTTATTGCTCGTGGTGGCGGAGATGATATTATTGTCTAATGTGATAAAAGCGGTTGTGCCTGAACAGGAACAACGATCGATTAAACATAAGATGGTAAAAATTAACGCGAGTACGCAGATGGACTTCCCCCCTGAGCTTAAAGAGGTTGCTCGCCGAATAACGGCCGATGCTGAAAAAGAAGCCGAAGCGATACGAGAACAAGTTGAAAAAGAAGCCCAGGAATTCCAAGAACAAGTCAAACAAAAGCAATTGGAGCTTGAACAGGAAAAAGAGCGGGTGTTAGCAGAAGCTAGAGCCTCTGGTAAGCAGCAAGGGTTTGAGGAAGGGAAACAGGAAGCCTTAAATACCTATCAGACCCAGCTCGTTGAAGCTCAGAAAATCATTCAAAGTGCGGAAGTGGATTACCATAAATATTTAGAGCAAGCCGAAAAAGAGATTCTCGACCTAGCACTGACGATCAGCGAGACGATTATTGATACGGAAATTGAGGCTGATCCAAGCAAGTGGAACTCACTTGTCAAAAAAGCCATACGTCAGGTCCGCGACCAAGAACCGATAAAATTAATTCTCAATCCTAGATGGTATGTGCATGTGATTGAGAATAGGGAAGAGATTGAGTCGATTACACATCATCATCGGGTCCTCATTATTCCAGATGATCAACTGGCGGAAAATGACTGTTTCATAGAAACCTCTTTTGGACGAATAGAAGCGGGTATTGATAATCAATTAAAAAAGATAAGATCAAAGCTTTATGAGCTGCTGGAGGACCCTAGTAATGAAAAAGGCTTATCAACTCATCAGTAAAATCAAAGATATTGATCCTTATTATTGGTTTGGCAAAATCACTCGGGTAGTCGGGTTAATGATTGAGTCTCGAGGCCCTAATGCTTCGGTTGGCGATCTATGCCATATTTATTTGACCCATAAGAAAGTGCCTATTCTCGCAGAAGTTGTGGGGTTTAATGATGAAAATCTGTTACTCATGCCCTATACGAGTTTAGACAATATTGCTCCTGGAAGCTTAGTAGAATCCACAGGTAAACCTTTAAACATTAAGGTTGGAGAAGAACTGATTGGACAAGTTGTTGATAGTTTAGGTCTACCAATGGATGATTACAGTGGGATGCGGGGTTTAGTGGATTATCCAACGATGCAAATGCCTCCAAATCCATTGATGAGACCACGTATCAATGAAGCCATTTCCCTTGGTGTCCGGTCAATTGATGGTTTACTAACAGTAGGTAAAGGACAAAGGATGGGGATCTTTGCCGGAAGTGGGGTTGGGAAAAGTACGCTTTTAGGTATGATTGCCCGTCAATCTTCTGCAGATCTTAATGTTATTGCCCTTATTGGTGAACGGGGACGAGAAGTAAGAGAATTCATTGAGAAGGATTTAGGCGAATTGGGCTTGCAACGCTCGGTTGTTGTCGTTGCGACTTCAGATCAACCGGCGCTTATGAGAATCAAAGCCGCCTATACGGCAACGGCAATTGCTGAATATTTTCGGTCGCAAGGAAAAGATGTCCTTTTAATGATGGATTCTCTCACGCGTGTTTCTATGGCACAAAGGGAAATTGGTTTGGCGGTAGGGGAGCCTCCTACAACGAAGGGTTATCCTCCTTCAGTATTTGCTTTAATGCCACAATTGTTAGAACGTGCTGGGACAGATCCTCATGGGACTATTACTGCTTTTTATACCGTTCTTGTTGACGGTGGCGATTTAGATGAGCCTATTTCTGATACGGCACGCGGGATCCTTGATGGACATATCGTTCTTGACCGTAAATTGGCGGAAAAAGGGCAATATCCAGCCATTAATATATTAAAAAGTATTAGTCGTGTGATGTCCGGAATTGTTGACCGTGAGCACTTAAAAGCGGCAAATACTTTTCGAGCACATCTCGCTAAATATGAGGAATCAGAGGATTTAATCCAAATCGGGGCATACAAGCCCGGGAGTTCACGTGAAATTGATGAAGCCATTCGTTATCGGCCAGATATTTTGTCTTACTTAATGCAATCGGAAGAAGAAATCAACACCAAGGATGAGGCCGTTCAACAATTGGTCCAACTATTTAATTGAGGTGACTAACAATGGCATTTGTTTTTCGCTTTGATCGTATGATGAAAATCAATGAAAGTGAAAAAAAGGTTTTAGAACGTCAATATAATGAAGTTTATGCTTTGTTGGAAGAACAGGGCAAAAAGCTCATTGATTTAATGCAGCGAAAAGAAAAGCTTCAGGAGCAATTTGAAACAAAAAAGCGGCAAAGGGTAAGGGTTGCTGATGTCATTGATCAGACCTTTCTTTTACAAAAGATTGGTCACCATATTATAGAAGAGCAACATCGCTATAACCAAATGCGAGTGAGAGTTGAACAATTTCATCAAAAGCTTATGGAGAAATCTATTGAACTTAAGAAGTTTGAAAAGCTTAAAAGTATTCAGCAAGATAATTATGCTCAGCTCGAAAAACAAAAGGAAAACAAGGTCATGGATGAAAAGGCAGCCATTAATTATTTTAGACAGTAACGAGGATGTGGAAACATGAGCGAGCAGAAAGAAAGTCGCATCTTTAAATTTTTAAAAGGTCTTTTAGTCATCATTATTCCATTATTGTTCATTTTCACAATGGTTGTGTTGTTCTTGAAAATTTCAGGATTTGATTTGTCATCGGAAACACGGCAGTGGGCCACACATATTCCAGTTGTCTCTCAATTTGTTGATAAAAAGGGGACAGCAAATCAAAAAAGTGTGAGTAATGACCAGGCTGATGAAACCAAAGCATTAAAAAAACAACTCTCTAACGCACGTTCAGAGGTGAAAGATTTAAATAAACAAATGTCAACTAAAGATGAGCAAATAAAAGCGTTGAATGATCAAATAGATAAGTTGAAATCTCAAGAGGAACAAACAAGTGAAACGGCGGTTAATGAAGAAGAGCAAGCTAAAATGAAAGTGATTGCCCAAACCTATCAAAATATGGATACGGAAAAAGCGGCGGCGATTTTTAATCAAATGTCTAATGATGAAGCCGCGAAATATATTAACATGCTGAATAACAAAACGAAGGCAGAGATTATGGAAAATTTATCTCCGCAGAAGGCGGCAAAATTGACCCCTTTACTGGAATCCAATTCAACGACAACAGATGCTGATTCAGGCTCGTAAAACCAGCACTGCACAACTAAATATGAAAGGAGGTGAAAACAATGGTCTCGGCCGACATTGCATCATCGATTATAGGATCGCCAAGCTCAGGGGGCAATCAACAGCTGCTTCCTTCTACACTCTCTACTAATTTGGCTGGTGTTCAAGGCGTCGCTGATTTTAAGTCCATGGTGGCTGCACTAGTAGAGGCGTCTACAGAAAAGCATTCACCAAACGCAACGATTAATAAAGCTGATTCAAGTAAGGAGACTCTTGATACGACAGTATTGCAGAAGCTTCTATGCAAGCTTGATACACTGACTAATGACTTGATGGAAAAACTGGGTCAAGGTCAGTCCGACGATGTAGACACCACGGTTTCCAGTTTAGTGAATACATTGACGTCACTTAATAAGGCTTTAAAAGCAACGCCTTTAACCCAACAGAACTCATTCATGAACCAATTAAAAACCACTTTAAAGAAAATTGAAGATATGGTTAGTGACGACGCCTCACTTCTCGCTGGAATAGTACCTCCTGCAGTGCTAAGTGATGGGCAACAACAATGCAACACATTGAGGGAAATGGTGGAGCAACTCTCGCCACCTTCGACGGCAAAAGACTCTGTCCAAAAGGGGACTAGTACTCTGAATCAGCATTCGGATCCTCCCGAAAAGCAGGCTTCCTCATTACCAAAAGGTTTGGTTGATAAGGAAGTGTATTTAAGCGAAAAATCAATGGCACCAAGTGTCTTACAAAAGGGCGTACAGTTACCAAAGAAGGATGTTATGGCAGGACAAAACGTTGTCCAGGTCGATAAAAAGGACGACAAGAGCACGACGGATCAGACCGGCTCAAAGTCCATGTCGTTTGTGAGTGGAACGATGAATAAAGTTCAACAGTTTGTCCTTCACTCTGGCCATTCAGAGCCACCAAATGTTTCCGGTCAAATCACAGACAATGTGAAAACATTAATCGCTCAAGGACAATTTAAAACTCTTGCAGATGGACAAGTTCAATTAACGATTAAGCTACATCCAGAAAACCTAGGCAGTGTTCAAGTGGTCCTCAATCAGACCGATGAAGGTTTGGTTGCCACTTTAACCGCTCATTCATCATCTACCAAGGAGCTCATCCAATCGCAATTGCTTCATTTAAAGGATTCGCTGGCGGCTAATGGTTTATCGGTGCATAAGCTTGAAGTTTTACAAGCCGATCAAGTCTCATCGGGGCAAACGCCAAAGGATGGCTCCCAGCAAAGACAGGATCAGCACCATCACCAAGAACGCGATCAGCAATCAAGCGAGCCCACCTATTTTTTAAATGATTTCGATCAAGATTCAGAACTTAGTTTTGAAGACTGGTTTAGAGGAGGAGAAGTGTAATGAAAGTCGATCCGTCTTTATTATGGCAAAATCAAAACCAAACTAATGCAGTGGCAACAAATAAAGATTCCTTAGGAAAAGACGATTTTCTTAAATTACTTATCACGCAATTACAATCTCAAGATCCAGAAAACCCCATGGATGATACACAATTTATTTCTCAAATGGCCAACTTTACGTCACTTGAGCAAACGAATAATATGACTGATATGCTGAGCAAGTTTGTCGATTCTCAAAGCAATAACATGTTGGGGCAACTCTCTAATGTCATTGGGAAAACGGTAAGTTGGGAATTGTCCACAGATAATGAGGATGGGACAACAGATACGCAAAGCTATACAGATGTGGTTAAAGCCGTGACGAATAAAGACGGTCAAATCTACTATCTTACCCAATCGGGGCAAAGCGTTGATCCAGCAACAGTGACGAAGTTAGCAGATGCCAGTTTAAGTGATCAGCCAGAGAAACAGTCAGAAGCGTCGGTATAAGGGGGTAAGGAGCCATGGTGAATACGATTCATACTCACCGGTTTGTACAGCCTTTGAATGGACAGCCATACACGCCTACGCAGACGAAGACCAAGAATCAAGTTAGTTTTAATGACACCTTAAAGGATAGTCTTTATAAGAATAATCTTACGCCACTTAATATTAGTAAACATGCCGCTAAACGGATGAGTGAGCGTAATATCGATATTCAGCCTGAACAGTGGAATCGCATCTATGATCGCCTACAGGAAGCAAAGGCAATGGGCATTAAGGATTCGTTGGTGGTTACCAAGAAAGAGGCAATGGTGGTTAATGCTCAGAATAATACAGTGATTACCATTATGAACCGTGGTGAAGCGGATCAACATATTTTTTCTAATATCAATGGCACGATTTTATTAAACGATTAGGGCTGGACCTACGACGGGGGCCTTTAAATCGCTGAATGACAGAAGCGGTTTTAAAATAAGGAGGAAGTAAAAGATGCTTAGATCGATGTATTCCGCAATAAGTGGACTTAAGAACTTTCAAACGAAACTTGATGTCATAGGGAACAATATTGCCAACGTTAATACAACTGGGTTTAAAAAAGGAAGAATTACTTTTTCGGATCTTGTTAGCCAGCAAATCTCTGGTGCGAGTGCACCTACTTACCAACGTGGGGGGACGAATCCAATAGCGGTAGGATTAGGCTCGCAAACAGCCTCAGTCGACAGCATTGATACGCAAGGGAGCACACAAACAACCGGACGTGCACTGGATTTGGCGATATCTGGAGATGGTTATTTTGTGGTCAAAGATGGAGCGAATTCCTATTACACACGGGCGGGAAACTTTTATCTTGATACGAATGGTAATCTCGTCAATTCAGCTGGTCTTAAATTGATGGGTTATGGTGTAGATGAAAAAACCGGTGGTATCGACAAAAGCAAGTTGACTAACCTTGGAATCAGTGATGATCGTGTTGTCCAACCGCAAACGAGCTGGTTAAATCTTGTGGGAAATCTTAATTATGATGATTTAAAGCCAAATGCTGGTGGGACTTTCCCAACAAGTGATCCCATTTCATTTGAAGTTTTTGATTCTAATGGAAATGAGCATACAGCTTCAATTACGCTTCAAGGAACGGATACGGCTGAGGATAAAGATGGGAATCCATATATTAGTAATTTTACTTTCACGATTGATGCACCAGGTTCAACACCAGCATCACAAACGGGAACGATCACGATGGATACGGACGGTTCCTTTAAGTCCCTTTCTATAGATGGAGGGAATAGCATCAATTTTGATTATGGTAATGGCTCCGTTGCAACTATTAATCAAGGGGATATCGACTTTAGTGCTTTAACAGCCTTTCAATCCCCTCCAACAGCTGAGGTTGTCGGAGATGTCACCACTTTAGACAGCTATAGTATTGGTTCTTCCGGAGAAATTTATGGCGTTCTTTCTAACGGGGACATTCAATTACTTGGACAGGTTGTCTTAAGCCAGTTTAATAACCCAGGGGGGTTAGAATCGGCAGGAGGTTTGCTTTATAAGAACACGAGTAACTCAGGAGATGCGGTTATCGTCGCCCCGGGTGAAAATGGTGGCACTTTACAGGCAGGCGCTCTAGAAATGTCTAATGTAGATCTTTCAGAAGAATTCACGGACATGATTGAGGCACAAAGAGGTTTCCAAGCGAATGCTCGTGTCATTACCACTGCCGATTCCATATTAGAAGAACTTGTAAACTTGAAACGATAGTGAAGGAGGGGAGGGGTCGGAGGCCTCCGATCCCTTTTTATGATTAAATTGACCCGGATTAATGGAAAATCACTCACCTTAAATGCTTGTCTTATCGAGCAGGTTGAATCATTGCCTGATACCACTATTACTTTACTTAGTGGGAAGAAGCTCATTGTGCGAGATACAGAAGAAGAGGTCACTCAAAAAACAGTTGCTTTTCTAAAAAGTATTGGATTATATGCCACGATGAATGATAGGGAGGGAAATGCAAGTGTTTAGAAGCAAAACTCTGAATACGTTATTGATTGTAATGGCGTGCTTCACGCTTGCTGGAGCAGGGGTGTTCTACTACTTGTCGCATAAAGCCCATGCAAAAGACAGCCCTCCAAGTATAGGCGAAGTAGTGGACCACTTATCAGTAACTACTGATGAGATCACAACGAACTTAAAAGATAATAAATTTATTAAAGTCACTTTTTTAATTGAAGTTTCTAATAAGAAAGCTAAATCTGAGTTAGAAAAACGCCAATTCCAAGTGAATAATGAAATTTTATATCTATTATCGAATAAATCGGAAGCAGACCTTAATGGCGAAAAAGGGTTGCAAAAATTAGAAACCTCCTTGCAAGAAAAACTCAACAATTTGATGAAGAATGGAACTATCGTCCATGTGTATACGACGGAAAAAATTATTCAATAGCTTCTTAGGGGATGAAATGAAAGGAAAAGAGGTGAACTCCATTGGCGGATGTCTTATCTCAATCGGAAATAGACGCGTTATTATCAGCGATTTCTACAGGTGAAATGAATGCTGAGGAATTATTAAAAGAAGAAGACCAAAAGAAAGAAAAGGTTTATGATTTTAAACGTGCGTTGCGATTTTCTAAAGACCAATTTCGCAGTCTAACACGGATCCATGAAAATTATGCACGATTACTCACAAGTTACTTTTCTGCTAGACTACGAACCTATGTGCAAATTTCAGTAGCCTCGGTTGATCAGCTTCCTTATGAAGAATTTGTGCGCTCAGTACCGTCTTTAACCATTTTAAATGTGTTTGAGGCTCAACCATTGTCAGGACGAATGGTGATCGAGGTGAACCCCAATATTGCTTATGCGATGCTTGATCGACTTTTGGGTGGGGTAGGAGAAAGCTTTAATAAAATTGATAATTTGACAGAAATTGAATCAAAACTGATTTCTCAAATCTTCGAAAGTGCTCTTGAACCCTATAAGGATGCTTGGGCAACAGTTTTCGAGATAGAGCCTGAAATGCAGGACTTTGAAGTGAACACACAATTTCTGCAAATGGCATCCCCTAACGAAACTGTCGTCGTCATTTCTTTACAAGCGCAAATAGGTGAAGCAAGTGGGATGATTAATATTTGTTTACCTCACGTCTCTCTGGAACCTGCCATTCCTAATTTATCTCTACATCAGTGGATGGTAGAAAGTAGTAAAGACGCGACGCCAGAAGATGCGACGAAAATGAAATTAAATGTCCAAGATGCATCAGTTGAAGTTCAAGCGGAACTAGGTGAAACCAAATTAACGATCAATGATTTTATTGATCTTAATGTGAATGATGTTATTCCATTATATAAACGCATTGATGATCCGATTGTGGTGAAAGTTGGTTCGTACCCTAAGTTCACGGCACAGCCAGGCTTAAAAAATAAGCATATGGCTATTCAAATACTTGATGTAATAGAGGAAGGAAGTGAGGACGTATGACACAAGACGACGGCATGCTTTCACAAGAGGAAATCGATGCATTGTTAAATGGTGTAGATATTGACGAGCCTGCCCAAAGCACATCCGAACAGGGAGAGTTGAATGTTCTCTCGCCGATCGAAAAAGATACCTTAGGTGAAATTGGTAATATCTCTTTTAGTAATGCAGCGACAGCTCTTTCAACGCTTTTAAACCAAAAGGTAGAAATCACAACACCAGAAATTAGTTATATCACACAGGGACAGTTGAACAATGAATTTCCCTTTCCACATGTTTCCGTGCTTGTGAATTATACTGAAGGCTTTAAAGGATCTAATGTTTTACTAATCAAACGCGAAGATGCAAGTGTTATTGCTGATCTCATGTTAGGTGGCGATGGAACGCATCCTCAGCCGGTGATTGATGAAATTCAACTTAGCGCAGTCCAAGAAGCCATGAATCAAATGATGGGATCTTCAGCAACATCCATGTCAACGATGTTTGAAAAAAGGGTGGATATTTCTCCGCCTGTGGCAGAGATTCTTGATATGGAAAAAGAAGTCGGTATGGATACCATTCCTTCTCATGAATCCTTTGTTAAAGTGTCCTTCCGCTTGAAGATAGGCAATCTCGTTGATTCAAGTATTATGCAGCTTGTACCTATTGATTTTGCCAAAGCGCTTGTGGCTGAATTAACATCTATTCATGAATCACAACAATCAGGCTATCAGGAAGAAAGTGTGACAGCACCGCAAGAAACGGTTAGCACACCATCAAATAACCAAGAAACGCACAATAATAATGAAGCAATAAAGAGAACCGAATCGACTGCTTTTGTCGATGCAAGTACTAAGGTTCAATCTGCTGCTTTTACAGAATTTGATGATGTCCAACCCACGGTTCAATCAAGAAATATTGATCTGCTTTTAGACGTTCCTTTAACGGTAACGGTTGAGCTAGGAAGAACAAGAAAAAGAATCAAAGATATTTTAGAGTTGGGTCCGGGTTCTGTGATTGAATTAGAGAAGCTCGCTGGGGAGCCTGTGGATGTTTTAATCAATGAGAAACCGATCGCTAAAGGCGAGGTTGTTGTTATTGATGAGAACTTTGGTGTGCGAATAACTGAAATAATAAATCAACGAGATCGATTACAAAAACTATAAATGATAAATAGTGTATACATTCTGGAGGTAAGATAAAATGGCAAACCGTATTTTAGTTGTAGATGATGCAGCATTTATGAGAATGATGATCAAGGATATTTTAGTGAAAAATGGTTTTGAGGTTGTTGGCGAGGCAAGTAATGGTCAAGAGGCGATTGAAAAATATAAAGAGCATCAGCCTGATTTAGTTTTAATGGATATTACGATGCCTGAAGTTGATGGGATTACAAGCTTAAAAGAAATTAAAAAAATTGACCCGCAAGCCAAAATCATTATGTGTTCGGCAATGGGACAACAGGCGATGGTTATTGATGCGATTCAAGCAGGGGCCAAAGATTTCATTGTTAAACCTTTCCAAGGTGATCGGGTCTTAGAAGCGATTAAGAAGACGTTAGAATAGAGGAATCAATAGTGGTGGTTTTAACGAGAAATTTAGTCATTGGTGTGATAATATGTGTGGCTTTTGTCTTCGGTTTTCATACAACCACCTTTGCAAAATGTGATGACAGTCGTTCGGTTGCTGACCAATTGAGTCAGAAGTGTCAGCAAGCCGACAAGACAAAGGACTCCACAAAGACAACAAAGAATGAAGCGACAACTACAACAGAAGGTCCATCTCTGACTTGGACCTTTATTAAATTAGTCGGTGCTTTAGCGATTATTCTCGGCCTTATTTACCTTTTGTATCGTTTGGTTTCTAAACGGACACGGGCATCTCAAAGTCATGGGGCCATAAAAAATGTGGGTGGCGTGGCGATTGGTAATAATCGCTCAGTACAGTTAATCCGTATTGGCGGAGAAATTTTAGTCGTAGGCGTTGGGGATTCTGTTCAACTTTTAAAAGAAATTAACGACCCAGACGTTGTCCAGGCTCTTCTTCACGAAGAAGAAGCACCTGATCTCATCCAAAAAAATGTCTCTAAATTGATGTCATGGACAAAGCAATCGGTAAAGGCAAAAGTAACTGGTAATGACAATCCGAAAAATAAAACTATTAAATTCCAAAAACAATTAATGGAACTCGTCAAACAAAGATCAAATGATGTTATAAAACACATGGGGAAGGATTCTGAAAAATGAGTGAGCTACTTCCAGGATTAAATACAGATTTATTAACTAACCAACCCCAGGACGTGGCGACAACCGTACAGTTACTGATCTTGCTTACAGTCCTATCACTGGCGCCTTCCATACTCATTCTCATGACATCATTCACACGTATCGTCATTGTCTTGTCCTTTGTTAGGACGTCATTATCGACTCAACAGATGCCGCCCAATCAGGTCATTATTGGATTATCGCTTTTCTTAACCTTTTTTATTATGGCGCCTGTCTTTAGTGATGTGAACCACGATGCATTGCAGCCTTATTTGAAAGGGGATCTTTCACAAAAACAAGCCTTACAAAAGGCAGAAGAGCCTTTCAAAGAATTCATGGCAAAAGAAACACGGACAAAAGATTTAAATCTATTTTTAGATTATGGCCATTATGATAAGCCAAAAAACATTCATGATATTCCGTTTACAGCGCTTGTTCCTGCTTATACGATTAGCGAACTTAAGACGGCGTTCCAAATGGGTTTTATGATCTTTATTCCATTTTTAATTATTGATATGGTCGTCGCAAGTGTCATGATGGCAATGGGGATGATGATGGTGCCCCCTGTGATGATTTCTCTACCTTTTAAGATTTTGTTATTCGTCATGGTCGATGGGTGGTATCTCATCGTTAAATCATTGTTATCAAGTTATTCGTAGTGTATGAGCAAAACATGTACACACAGGATGAAAAAAACAAGGATGCTGATGTTAAATGAGTATGGAATTTGTTATATCCATTGCTGAAAAAGCAGTCATGTTAGTCTTAATCATTGGTGGCCCTATTTTAGCCATCGCGCTTGTCGTTGGATTGATCGTCAGTATTTTTCAAGCGACAACGCAAATACAAGAGCAAACGCTCGCCTTTATTCCTAAAATTGTGGCGGTGTTACTTTCGCTCGTGATCTTTGGTCCATGGATGCTTTCACGAATATTAACGTTCACTCAAGATATTTTTTCAAATCTTAATGGGTTTGTAGGTTAAGCAATGAATATTGTTCAAGAATTTCCATTGTTTTTATTAGTGCTAGTGAGGATGACGAGCTTCTT
Organism: Pullulanibacillus pueri; assembly: GCF_014639255.1. Lineage (GTDB taxonomy): Bacteria > Bacillota > Bacilli > Bacillales > Sporolactobacillaceae > Pullulanibacillus > Pullulanibacillus pueri. Next base: position 78,941 of record NZ_BMFV01000014.1, on the reverse strand, counting down.
TCTCGTCGCCCCATTGTTTAGCTATAAGACGATTCCCAGTCGATTCAAACTTTCTTTTGCCATTATTTTCTCTTTTATTATTACCCTGACCTTGACAAGCCAAAAGGTTGAATGGGGAAGTCAATACCCCCTTCTTCTTGTCAAAGAAGCTATCGTTGGGTTGAGTATTGGTTTTGTGGCGGGAATACTCTTTTATGCGATTCAACTCGCGGGGACATTTATTGATTTGCAAATGGGTTTTGCGATGGCTAATCTGATTAATCCCGAAAACGGATCATCGACGCCTTTAAGTGGGCAGTTCTTATATATCATTATGATGGTGTTTTTGTTTACGACAAACGCCCATTACATGATTTTAAACGGCATTTATTATAGCTTTCAGCTTGTTCCGATAGACGTTGTAGGCATTCATTTAGATCAAGGTTCAACTGCTCACTTTGTAACGGAGTTAACAGCAAAGATGTTCGCGATTGCTTTACAGATGGCTTTGCCAATCGTTGGCTGTCTCTTCCTAGTCGATGTGGCTGTAGGTATTATCGCAAGAACTGTCCCACAGCTTAATGTCTTTGTCGTTGGTGTTCCCTTAAAAATTGGTATCGGTCTTATTATATTGCTCGTTGTAATGCCTTTATTAGTGGCAATGTTTCGTGAGGTATTCGAACTAAGTGCTGATGCCATGAAAGAATTTATGACCTATTTGGGGAGTTCGTAAGATGAGACTTCAATTGGATCTCCAATTTTTTGCAGAAGAAAAAACCGAAAAAGCGACACCAAAGAAAAAAAGTGATACGCGTAAAAAGGGCCAAGTTGCTAAAAGTGCTGATTTATCAAGTGCGCTCTCAATGCTCTCTATTTTTATCTTATTAACCTTTGCAGTTCCTTGGATGGGCCGAGGACTAATGGATGTCATGCAGCATGCCTATACTGAAGAGATGCAACACGTGTTAACCGAAGGGAATGTCCATCAATTGTTTACTTCCCTTGCTGTGCAGAGTGCCAAGATAGTGGCGCCTGTCCTTATTGTAGCCCTTGTTATCGGTGTGTTTTCTAATATTGTCCAGATCGGCTTCTTATTTACAACTGAGTCGCTTTCTTTTAAGTTAAATCGCTTAGATCCAATAAGTGGAATAAAACGTATTTATTCTTTAAGGGCAATTGTCGAGTTTTTAAAGTCTTTACTTAAAATAACACTCGTGGGTTTAACAACGTTTATTATTTTATGGATGAATCGCGATCAACTGTTAACCTTAACACAGCGTACACTCTGGGAAGCGGTTGTGGCCATTGGTAAGGTGACAACAGAAATGGGAATTGCCGCTTCGATAGTTTTGCTTGTATTAGGAACCTTTGATTATGCGTATCAACGCTTTGATCATGCAAAGAATATTCGAATGTCCAAAAAAGAAATAAAAGATGAGTATAAAAACACTGAAGGTGATCCACAAATCAAAGGGCGTATCCGCGAGCTGCAGAGACAAATGGCAATGCGGCGTATGATGCAAGATGTTCCAAAGGCGGATGTCGTCATTACTAACCCGACGCACTTTGCCGTTGCTCTTCAATATAAAGATGGAGAAATGGATGCTCCTGTAGTGGTGGCAAAAGGTGCTGATCTTATCGCCCAAAGAATTAAGGCCATTGCTAAGGAAAATAAAGTGGCTGTTGTGGAGAAAAAAGAAGTCGCGAGGGCTTTGTACCATCGTTTAGAAATTGGAGATCAAATTCCAGAGGAATTTTTCAAGGCCGTAGCTGAAATTTTAGCCTACGTTTATCAATTAAATGGGAAAGTATGAACGAGTGATGAGGTGTAAAAGCAAGTGAAGCTAAAAGATTTAATTGTACTATTAGCCGTTATTTTAATTGTCCTTATGTTAATTATTCCATTACCTAACTTTATACTCAGCTTTTTAATCATTATCAATATTTCACTTGCCTTAATTGTCTTACTCGTGGCAATGAATATGAAAGAGCCTTTGGAATTTTCCATTTTGCCTTCTTTACTCTTACTTTTAACGTTATTTAGGCTTGGGTTAAATGTTTCAACGACACGTGCGATTTTGGGAAAAGGCGATGCGGGTGTTGTTATTGAAACCTTTGGGAATTTCGTTATTGGTGGTAATGCTATTGTTGGTTTCGTTGTCTTTCTCATACTCATTATTATTCAATTTGTTGTGATTACGAAAGGGGCCGAACGGGTAGCTGAAGTTGCTGCCCGCTTTACCCTTGATGCGATGCCAGGGAAACAGATGTCCATTGATGCTGACCTTAATGCTGGTTTAATCAATGAAAAAGAGGCCAAAGGTCGCCGTGAAAAGATCGCGAAGGAAGCGGATTTCTATGGAGCAATGGATGGTGCCAGCAAATTTGTAAAAGGGGACGCTATTGCTGGGATTATTATTGTCATGATCAACATGATCGTTGGGATGGTGATTGGTGTTGTTCAACTTGGAATGAGCTTAGGGGATTCTACCCATACTTATACCCTATTAACAGTAGGGGATGGGTTAGTCAGCCAAATTCCAGCCTTACTGATTTCTACGGCTACAGGTATTATCGTCACTCGAGCAGCCTCTGATGGTAATCTTGGGCAGGATATTACTAAGCAAATTCTCGCTTATCCGACTATGCTTTATATTGCTGGAGGCGTCATCCTTTTATTAGGGTTTACGCCAATAGGATTCCTGATTACCGTCCCAGTGGCTATTCTTCTATGTGTTGGTGGTTATTTCTTATCCCTTAATCAAGCGAAGCCAGAGGTGAATGAAGAAGAGCTTGCGGCTGATATTGAAGAGGAAAAAATAAAAAGTCCTGAAAGTGTTGTGGATTTACTTGAGACTGATCCTATTGAATTTGAATTTGGTTACGCTCTGGTGCCTTTAGCAGATGCTAATCAGGGAGGCGACCTCTTAGATAGAATAGTCATGATTAGAAGGCAGCTTGCCATTGAACTCGGTATGGTTATCCCTGTCGTGCGAATAAGGGATAACATTCAGTTAGAGCCGAATAGCTATCGTTTGAAAATCAAGGGCTCAGAAATCGCTCGTGGCAGTCTTTTGTTGGATCATTATTTAGCCATGAGTCCTGGTGAAGATGATCCAAACATAGTTGGCGTTGATACCGTTGAACCTGCTTTTGGCCTGCCAGCGAAATGGATTGGGGAAGATATGAAGGAACAGGCTGAATTAGCCGGTTATACTGTAGTGGATCCTCCATCTGTTGTTTCAACACACATTACAGAGCTATTAAAACGACATTGTCATGAGTTGCTCGGTCGAAAAGAAACCAAACAATTAATCGAACATCTAAAACAATCAGACGAGACTCTCGTCAATGAGGTCACCCCTGAACCATTAAGCATTGGTGAAGTACAGAAGGTGCTCGTAAACTTACTCAGAGAAAATTTGTCTATTCGTAATTTACCGGTGATTTTCGAAGTCTTAGCAGATGTGGCGACGATGACCAAGGATACGGATTTGTTGACGGAATATGTACGTCAAGGGCTATCAAGACAAATCTCTCATCAATATGTAAGGAACAATTTATTAAAGGTGTTGACACTTGACCCAGCATTTGAAGAGACAATTACGGAGTCTATTCAAAGAACCGAGCATGGAAACTACTTGGCACTAAATCCAGAGATGACGCAACGGTTTATAGAGCAAATGGCTCAGATTATTGAAAGGCAATCGGATATCGATCAAGAACCGGTTCTACTCTGCTCACCAGCAGTGCGCCTTCATGTGAAGCAACTCATCTCACGGTCATTACCACAGGTAGCGGTCTTGTCCTACAATGAGCTCGAGCCAACAATTGAAATTCAAAGTATTGGGGTGGTGAATGGCGCATGAAAATAAAAAAATTCACTGCAGATTCTATGTCTGAAGCCATGAACTTAGTTAAAAAAGAGTTGGGACCAAATGCTGTGATACTCTATACCAAAAATGTCAAGAAAAAGGGGATGCTGTCACTTTTTAAGAACAAAAAAGTGATCGAAGTGTTTGCGGCTCTTGATCAAGGCAGTGACACGGCTCCACAACAAGTCATTAAGGCGGATCTTAAGGAGCCGAAAGCCACACCCGTGATGGCAGAACACAATAATCAACCGATCCACCAGGGTCCGGTAAAGGCTGTGGAATGGACAAGTCCCCTTCCTGAAGCTATCCGAGAGATTCATGCCCAATTAGAGGCTGAAGGGTTGCACTCAGACCTTGTTCATCCTTTGACTCAAACAATGTTAAGGACGTGGTACCGTTCACCACATCCTTTAACGGACGCCGAGTTGAAAGAGGTCTTAAAAGCGTATATAGATAAACAATTGGAGTCGATCGTTTTTAACGGACTTCGAAAGGAAACAAAAATACTCAACCTAGTAGGACCGACGGGGGTAGGTAAAACCACTACGGCTGCCAAAATTGCCTCAAAGGTAGTGCTTGATGAGGGGAAAAAGGTCGGTTTTATTACAACGGATACCTATCGGATCGCGGCGATTGAGCAATTAAAAACCTATGCGAAAATTTTGAGTTTACCGGTTGAAGTGGTGTATTCACGATCAGATTTTGAACGTGCGTTAACGACATTAGAGGGGTATGACCTTATCATTGTTGATACGGCGGGTCGAAATTATCAGCAACGCCAATATATCGATGAAATTCAGACACTAATCCCTTTTAATGAGCAAGCCATGGAAACGTATCTCGTTCTTAGCGCGACAGCAAAGTCTGAAGACATTCAGAGAATATCAAACCAATTTGATACTTTGCCGATAGAGGGTTATGTGTTTACCAAGCTAGATGAAACATCGTCAGTCAGTTCACTGCTTAATCTTGTCCTCAACAATAAGATCGGTGTTTCGTATGTCACCAATGGACAGGACGTACCAGATGATATAGTGGAAGCCGATAAGCAAGCCTTTGTGAATCAATGGATAGAAGGTGTATGGCGTGAAAGATCAAGCTGAAGCCCTAAGGCGCCGTGTCGAGCGACTTAAAATCAATCATACGGCACAAACAAGACATACAAAGGTTATCGCGGTTTTAAGTGGTAAGGGCGGTGTAGGAAAGTCTGTCTTTTCATTAAATTTTGCTTTAGGACTTCATCAGTCGGGAAAAAAGACGCTCATCATTGATCTCGATATTGGTATGGGGAATATTGATATCCTATTGGGACTTCATTGCCAACATAATATTGTCGATATGATAGATAACCAATTAAAAATTGAGACTGTGATTACCTATCATGAAAGTGGGCTAGGTGTCCTAACAGGAGGAAGTGGTTTATCCGATCTTTTTAAATTAAATGAAACAAAATTCGCCTATTTTCTTGACCAATTAAGAGAATTAAAAAGGCACTTTGATTTCATTATTTTTGATCTAGGCGCAGGTATGAATCATGATACACTGCAATTTGTGAAGGCTGTTCATGAGATTCTCTTGGTGACAACAACCGAACCAACAGCATTAACCGATGCTTATGCTGTTGTTAAGATTACTCATCGCTATGCCAACGAGATACCTATTCGATGCATTATCAATCGCTATGATAGCGAGCGAGAGGTGAAAGAAACGTGGGCTAAGCTTTCGGGTGTCTCTGAGCGTTTTCTAGGGAAAAACATTCATTTTTTAGGCGCGTTGCCGCGTGATACCGCTGTTATAAAAGCAGTAAAAAGACAAAAGCCCTTTTTAATCGAGGAGCCTCGCTCTAAAATTAGCAGTAAGCTTAAAGGACTTATTGCTACTTATTTACAAGATGAAGCGGTGCACCCTGAGACGAGCTTAGATAGTTTTATCTTTAAATTAAAGCATCTTTTTCGCTAGCGTTTCAGTGCGAAGATGGGGGGGGAATCGGATGAAAATAATTACTGTCCTCGTGGTTGATGATTCCGCTTTTATGAGGAAACTGATTTCTGAAATCATCAATGAAGATCCACGAATGACGGTCATTGCGACTGCGAGAGATGGTTATGATGCGTTAAAAAAAGTGGCTCAACTTCATCCAGATGTAATCACTTTAGATGTAGCACTGCCCCAACTTACAGGGATTGAAGTTTTAAAAAGAGTGATGGCTGAGCATCCCACACCGACAATTATGTTGAGTAGTGTAACAGATAAAGGTGCCGCTATTACCATCGAAGCAATGGCATTAGGTGCTGTTGGTTTTATCACTAAACCTTCAGGAGAAATTTCCCTGGACCTATACAAAGTGAAGGAAGCTCTAATCGCTAAAATTATGGAGGCAGCGGCATCTCATGTGGGGAAAAGAGTAGAACCGAATATGGCACAGGAACCACTTCTAAGTCCGTCAATTAATCAGCAAGTGAAATTGATTTGTATAGGAACATCGACTGGGGGACCGAGGGCGTTAAGGGCGGTTATTTCCAAGCTCCCTCAACATCTTCATGTCCCCATCGTTGTCGTTCAGCATATGCCAGCGACGTTTACTAAGTCGTTTGCGGATAAATTAAATCAATGGGCGCTTTTATCGGTTAAAGAAGCACAGCATGGTGAACTTCTACACAATGGCACGGTTTACATAGCTCCTGGTGGCTATCACACAAAAATTAAAAAAGTGGGTCGTTCAATGGCATTTATCGTTGATCAATCACCCATTGTCAGAGGTCTTAGGCCATCATATGATCTGTTATTGGAATCTGTAGCTGATTCAGGTATCGGCGGCGTTGTGACTGTTACGCTTACAGGAATGGGATCGGATGGTGCAAGGGGATTGGCACATTTAAAAAGAGAATGCCAAGACGTCTACTCCATAGCAGAAGCTGAGGAAACAGCCGTTATTTTCGGTATGCCTAAAGCGGCCATCAAAACTGGATACATTGATGCAATTTTAAATCTTGAACAAATACCGTCAGCAATGATTGATCAAATAAGCTAGGGGGACACGGGTATGGATACAAATCAATATTTAGACTTGTTTTTAGATGAAAGTCGTGAGCATTTACAAAACATGAATCAAGGTTTACTTGAATTAGAAAAGTCTCATGGGAATCTGGAGATTATTAATGAAATTTTCCGATCCGCCCATACACTTAAGGGCATGGCTGGGAGTATGGGATTTCAAAATATGACGGAATTAACTCATCAGCTTGAAAATATTCTCGATGCTTTAAGGAATGGCGAGCTCACTATCAGTACAGGGATTATAGATGCGCTGTTTGCGGCAGCAGATCACTTAGAAGAAATGGTCGATCTTATTACGGATGGTAATGGAGACAATGTTGCGATCCATGACATTATGAGGCAATTAAAAAATGCTGCAGGGTTAAAACAAGACCCAGTAGGTCAGACGCTAAACGAGTCGACAACAAATGGAGAAGCTGAAAATTTTGTAGCCACTGTAATGCAACAAGCAAAAGAACAAGGATTTAATGTCTGGCAAGTTGAAGTCGTTGTCAGAAAAGATTGCATGTTAAAAGCCGCTCGTGCTTATATGGTCGTTGAGATTGTTGAACAAATGGGTGAAATCATTCAAACTGTTCCAGCCACTGAAGCGCTTGAAAACGGTGAGTATGATACCTCTTTTACCCTTATACTCATTACTCATGATGATGAAGCCGCTGTACGAGAAAAGATTTTAAAAGTCTCTGAGATTGATAACGTGGTTGTTAACGAACCGGAAACAAACACAAAGGAAGACTCTAAGCCTAATAATGGGAGTCCGGTTGCTGAGGAGAATAAACAAACACAAACACCGTCTACCAAGAACAAAGGGAAAGCCTCACAAACTCATAAGACCATTAGGGTGAGTACCCAGCGTCTCGATGAATTGATGAATCTCTTTGAAGAACTGGTGATTGATAAAGGGCGTCTTGAGGAGATCTCGCGAACACTGAAGCATCAAGAATTAGAAGAAACAGTGGAAATGATTTCGCGAACATCAGGGCGACTTCAAGATATTATTTTGAATCTTAGAATGGAGCCTGTTGAACAAGTCTTTAATCGTTTCCCAAAAATGGTTCGCAGTGTGTCACGAGAATTAGGTAAAAAAATCGAACTTGAGATGGTGGGTGTGGATACCGAATTAGATCGTAACGTCATTGACGAAATTGGGGACCCTTTAGTTCATCTGATTAGAAATTCTATGGACCATGGAATTGAGACACCTGAGGTTCGATTAGGCAAGGAAAAATCAGAAGTCGGACGTATTACTCTCAGAGCTTTTCACCGCGGCAATCATGTTTTTATTGAAATTGAAGACGATGGTGCGGGAATCAATCGTCAGAAAATCACAAACAAAGCGATTGAAAAAGGTTTACTATCCGAAGAAGAAGCCATGAGATTACCAGATAATGAAGTCTATCATTTAATGTTTCACTCTGGATTTAGTACCGCTGATAAAATCTCTGATATTTCTGGTCGCGGTGTAGGTCTGGATGTCGTAAAAAATAAAATTGAATCTTTAGGTGGAAGCGTCAGTGTAGATTCTGAGGAAGGAAAAGGGTCTCTATTTACGATTCAACTTCCTCTTACGTTATCTATTATCTCCACTATGCTTGTGAATGTTCATCAAGAAACCTATGCCCTGCCATTAAGTTCTATTGTTGAAACGGCCCTCATTGAAGAAAAGGATCTTTTCAAAACACAGGGGCAAGAAATGCTAGAATACCGCGGGCGCGTCATTCCCTTTAAGCGTCTTCAGGATGTTTTAAGTGTTCCCGGGCAGTCTATCCAGCACAATAAATTTATACCGGCAATTATCGCGCAATCGGGAAAGGCGATGACTGCCTTTGCTGTTGACCAATTTATCGGTCAACAAGAAATTGTGATTAAATCTTTAGGCCGTTATTTAGGCAACGTCCAACCCGTATCTGGTGCAACGATTTTGGGAAATGGTCAAGTTGCTTTAATCCTTGATTGTGCATCGATGATTTAAACGTTAATCAATGAGTGAGTTCTTAAGGATTCCGCAATTCAAACAGATTTGTATTGCAAATATAGAGGAGAGTGGAAGAAATGGCAGAAGAGAAAATTATTGTTTTTTCACTTAATGGTGAGACTTATGGTGCGCCGGTTAATCAAGTGGTATCCATAGAAAAGCTGCAAGTAATCACCCGAGTTCCTAATGCAAAACCTTTTATAAAAGGGGTTATGAATTTAAGGGGGATGATTCTTCCGGTGGTTGATTTGCTACAAAAATTTGAGATTGGACAATCAGACATTGTTGAGGCTACTCGGTTAGCTATTGTTGAATCTGAAGATGTTCAAGTCGCATTAATTATTGATTCAGCAAGAGATGTTGTGAGTATTGATGGAGAGAGTATCGAGCCTGTGCCTGAAATTGCTGGGGGTGTGCATGCAAAATATCTAAAGGGTGTGGCCAAACATGAGGAGGATCTTCTTGTTCTTTTGAATTTAGATCTCATTCTTAATCCTGATGATATTGAAGCCATTAAACAACTCGAGGTTTAAAATGCAGAGATCTTTGCGGCAGCTCACGCCAGAACATCTCGATATTGTCAAAGAGATCGCGAATATTGGGTCGGGTCATGCCGCCACCTCTTTATCAAAAATACTTGAGCAGCGCATTGATATGGCTGTTCCATCTGTTGAGATCGCATCTTTTTCTGATCTACTCAATATGGATGATGCAGAAACCCCTGTCGTTGCGGCCTACCTAAAAATGAGTGGGGCTCTGCCGGGGCATCTCTTTATCATGTTTGATCTTGGGGAAGTGGATGATTTGATGAAACCGATGCTTCGAGGGAACCCTTTAAATGCAGAAGAGTTGTTAGTCAATCCACTTTACAGTTCTTTTCTTGGTGAAATTGGCAACATTATGGCCGGTGCCTATATCTCAGCATTATCCGATTTCTCAGGAAGAAATAGTTACTTATCACCGCCACAGGTTTGTGTCGATATGAAAAGTGCCGTTTTAAGTGAGGGCATCCTTGACCTCTCCCTCTATGAGGATCAGGTTATGGTTATCAACGCGGTGCTTTCCAATGGAGAAACACATCAGACGATTCATAGTGCCTTTACCTTATTACCTGAATTGAGCGGCTTATCATCTTTTATCGAACTTTTGGAGGGTAAAAATGGTTGAGGTATTAGCTGTTGGATTATCTGATATTAAAGTTGCGAGGCAAGGTCAAAATCTACGCTCTTCTGGGTTAGGTTCATGTGTCGGATTAGTTTTATTTGATTCGTTGCGGCACATTGCCGGCATGGCCCATATTATGCTCCCAGATAATAAAATCACACGTGGAAAGGCTCATCCACCAGGGAAGTTTGCGAATACGGCCGTTCCGGAACTCCTAAAGCAACTTCTTGCAATTGGAGCAAAAAAAAGCAACCTTTATGCGAAAATGGCTGGGGGAGCAGAAATGTTCCGGACAACAACAGGGTTTACTGCAAATATAGGGATGAGAAATATTGAAGCGGTGAAGGCAGAGTTAGATGCCCATCATTTCGAATTAGTGAGCGCCGATGTAGGCGGGAATTTTGGTCGGTCTATCGAGTTTGTAACTGAGACAGGAGACTTACGTATTCATACGGTGAGTCAAGGTGATAAAGTCATTTAAGAAAGTGGTTATGGAGATCCGAGCGGACCTCATCTAAAAGTATGAAATTGGAGGTGGTGTGATGATAAACCTCATGGGTGATGAAAAACAGTATTATTGGACAAGATGGACGGAAACAAGGGATAATGAAGCAGCTGACTATTTAATAAAATTATATGAGCCTTTAGTTCAATTTCACGTGAGACGCTTGCGTGTTGGCTTACCTAACACTGTCACAACGGATGAACTCATGAGTTATGGGTATATGGGATTATATGACGCTCTTGTTAAATTTGATGTGAGTAGAGATTTAAAGTTTGACACCTACGCCTCCTTTAGAATACGTGGAGCCATTTTAGATGGTTTAAGAAGAGATGATCCGATTCCTAGAACCCTCCGTGAAAAAAGTAAGAAAGTAGACGCCATTACTGAACGATTAGAGCAGCTATATAAGCGCAATGTCACGATTGATGAAATCGCTGAAGAAATGGGCATTTCGTCTGAGGAAGTGGAGTCTATAATCACGGATAGCTTTCTTGGTAGTATGAAGTCAATAGATGATGAGTTTACTGTCAATGAACGGCGAGATAAGATTGCTCATTTGATTGAAGATAAAGGGGCCATCCGGCCTGAACAAAACATGATTAAAGATGAAATGATTCAGGCACTTGCGCAACATATCACCTCCTTAAATGAGAAAGAACAAATAGTGATTAGTCTTTTTTATCACGAGGAGCTCACATTGACCGAAATTGGAAAGGTGATGTCCTTATCGACGTCGAGAGTATCACAAATTCATTCTAAAGCCTTATTGAAATTAAGAAAGGTTCTTGAGACGAATACTTTATTTAATGAACGCGGATAGCGTGAACGAGGTGGGCTATGGTTGTTGTTTTATTGATTTTTAGTCTATGTCTCCATTTGGTTGCCTTCTATCTGATTACCATTCTTGTGCAACGTATGAACCAGATGAAAGGTGAACAGCCTATAATGGATGATGAGACTTTGGCGGTTGCAATGGAACAGTATTTAGAGGAAATCCGTCATGAAAATGATATTTTGATCGAGAGAATCCAATCCTTAGAACTGACGTCAAAAGCACATGATCATAAGAAGAAAATGACGAGTGATGAGGCGAAGTTGAAAGAGAAAGAGACAGTCGAAACACTCAAAGGCGATATCAATCCTGTGAAACAGCAGATGAAGAAATCCTTTGACGAAGTGCTATTGGAGGCTGCGCCTTTACCAACATCACAAATTCAAGATCAAGTTGAACAATCGACGGAAGCGAAGATCCTGCAGTTACATCAAAAGGGTCAAAAGATTGAAGCCATCGCGAAACAATTGAACCTTGGAAAGGGCGAAGTTGAGCTCACGATCAATATTTTCAAGAAAAAAGAAAAAGGCCAATAGCACATAATGGTTGGGAAAAAATTATTATATGCGTTGATCTTTTAAGAAATGCTATATATTTTATTCGTCCTATTGTCAAATGGATAAAGTTATGTTATATTAATCGTTGGTGTCAATCACACACGTTCATTGATTTGTGCATCGGTGCCCACTGGGTCTTGTGCAAAAATGATTTGAGCGGAGGAATTAAAACCATAGGGAGGAATTTTAAAATGGCAGTTATTTCAATGAAGCAGCTGTTAGAATCCGGTGTTCACTTCGGTCACCAAACACGCCGTTGGAACCCAAAAATGAAGCCTTACATTTTCACAGAAAGAAACGGTATTTACATTATTGATCTACAGAAAACCGTTAAAAAAGTTGAAGAAGCTTACAACTTTGTTAGAGATTTAGCGGCAGATGGTGGTCAAGTCCTATTCGTAGGGACAAAGAAACAAGCTCAGGATTCTGTTAAATCAGAAGCTGAACGTTCAGGTATGTACTATGTTAACCATCGTTGGTTAGGTGGGACATTAACAAACTTCGAAACCATTCGTAAACGGATTAATCGTCTAAAACAAATTGAAAAAATGCGTGAAGACGGCACTTTTGAAGTTTTACCTAAAAAAGAAGTTGTCGGTTTAAATAAAGAGCTTGAACGTCTAGAGAAATTCTTAGGCGGTATTAAAGACATGGATCGTCTACCTGACGCACTATTCGTTATCGATCCTCGTAAAGAGCGCATTGCAATTGCTGAAGCTCGTAAACTTCACATCCCAGTTGTAGCGATTGTTGATACGAACTGTGATCCTGACGAAGTGGATGTTATCATCCCTGGTAACGACGATGCCATTCGTGCGGTTAAACTTCTTACTGGTAAAATGGCAGATGCTATCTTAGAAGCACACCAAGGTGAAGAAAATGCACCTGCGGAAGTTGCTGAAGCTGAGGTTCAACCTGAAGCTGAAGTAGCAGAAGAAACAGAAGAAGTTACAGCTGAATAAATATCTGTAATGACAAGGGGTGATAAGGGGCGAGTAACCCTTTATCACCCTTTTTAAACAATCACTACCTATATAATTACATACACTTAGGAGGAACGTATTCATGGCAATCAGTGCAAAGTTAGTTAAAGAATTACGTGAGAAAACAGGTGCAGGCATGATGGACTGCAAAAAGGCTTTAACAGAAGCAGACGGTGACCTCGACAAAGCGGCAGATCTTCTCCGTGAAAAAGGGATTGCGAAGGCTGCTAAAAAGGCTGATCGTGTTGCAGCTGAAGGTCTTGCGAAAACAAAGATTGAAGGCAATGTCGCTGTTATTGCTGAGGTGAACTCTGAAACAGACTTTGTTGCTAAAAATGAGCAATTTACCTCTTTAATTGATGATATCCTTAGTCTCCTGATTAAAGAAAAACCTGCTAACGTTGAAGCAGCATTGGAATTAAACGTTGATGGTACGACGCTTGCAGAAAAAATTAATTCAGCAGTTGCTAAAATTGGTGAAAAAATCTCCTTGCGCCGCTTTGAGGTTCTTGAAAAAGCGGATGGCGATAGCTTTGGAGAATATATTCATATGGGTGGCCGTATTGCTGTTCTTTCAGTACTTAAAGGGAATGACGATGAAGCGGCGCGAGATATTGCTATGCACGTCGCCGCAATCAATCCTAAGTATGTGAATAAAGATCAAGTAGAGGCATCAGAACTTGAACACGAAAAAGAAGTTCTAACGCAACAAGCGTTAAACGAAGGAAAGCCAGAGAAAATCGTTGAGAAAATGGTACAAGGTCGTCTCAATAAATTTCTTGAAGACATTTGTTTAGTTGAACAGGATTTTGTAAAAGACCCTGATCAGAAAGTTAAACAGTATCTTAGTGGCAAAGGTTTAGAGGTTGAAACCTTCGTTCGTTATGAAGTTGGCGAAGGGATGGAAAAACGCCAAGAAAACTTCGCTGAAGAAGTTCAAGCTCAAATGAAAAAATAATAATAGAGAGAAAAAAGCGGAGATGGGGAGCACGAAGTATGTGTTCCCTATTTTCAAAGGGTTGAATTTTTCGAAAACATAAATGAACTTTGATCAATAAGTATGAAGGAGCGTGCACACACTGTGGCTAAAAATTCCAAGTATAAACGTGTAGTACTAAAACTCAGCGGGGAAGCACTTTCAGGAGATATTGGTTACGGTATTGATCCAAAAGTGATTAAATCCGTTGCGCGCCAAATCCAAGAAATAGTAGAATTAGACGTAGAAGTAGCTGTCGTTGTTGGAGCAGGAAATATATGGCGTGGTAAAGTCGGTAGTGAAATGGGCATGGATCGCGCTACTGCTGATTACATGGGAATGCTTGCTACGGTTATGAACGCTTTAGCCCTGCAAGATGGATTAGAAAAGCTTGAAGTTGAAACGCGCGTTCAATCTTCTATAGAAATGAGACAGGTGGCTGAACCATACATAAGAAGAAGAGCGATTCGTCATTTGGAAAAGAAACGCGTCGTTATTTTTGCGGCAGGTACAGGGAATCCTTATTTTTCAACAGATACAACAGCTGCTTTGAGAGCTGCAGAGATTGAAGCTGAAGTGATACTGATGGCCAAAAATGAAGTTGACGGAGTGTATTCGGCTGATCCTAAACTTGATAAAAATGCTGAGAAATATGATGAACTTTCATATCTCGATGTCCTGAATGAAGGATTGGCAGTCATGGATTCTACAGCGTCTTCACTTTGCATGGATAATGATATTCCGCTAATTGTATTTTCAATAACTGAACAAGGCAATATTAAACGCGCCGTTCTCGGTGAAGACATCGGAACGATCGTAAGGGGGAAAAAATAATGACAACGGAAATTATGCAAGACACTAAAGGAAGAATGAATAAGGCAACCGAAGCCTTAACAAGAGAACTAGGGACTATCCGTGCCGGTCGTGCCAATCCGACGATACTTGATCGTGTTACTGTGAATTATTATGGTGCCGATACGCCGCTTAACCAACTCGCGAATATTTCTGCAGCGGAGGCTCGTCTACTAACGATTCAACCTTACGATAAATCAATATTAGGAGATATCGAAAAGGCGATTTTGATGGCAGATCTTGGATTAACGCCTAATAATGATGGAGATATCATTCGTTTGGCGATCCCCGCATTAACCGAGGAACGCCGTAAGGAGCTTGTAAAACAAGTGAAAAAAGCGGGAGAAGAGGCAAAGGTTGCGGTACGTAATATTCGTCGGGATGCTAATGACCAATTGAAAAAAGCAGAAAAAAATGGGGAGCTCACAGAAGATGAGCATCACCGTTTTGCGGATCAAGTGCAAAAATTAACAGATGACACGATTTCGAAGATTGATGAAATATGCTCTAATAAAGAAAAGGAAATCATGGAGGTTTAATCTATGTTATATTAGAAGGGAGTGTTCAAGAGCTTGGCTTTTCTTTATTAAGAGGAGGAAGCTTTTGAGTCATTTCTAGGGTGGAATGGATAAAGGGAAGCCTTATTCATTCCATCTCTAATATAGTCAGATCCCTTTTCAGGAGGAACCCTAATGCTTGAGAAACTAGCCTTCAGAAATATAAAAGCAAAAGAGAATAGAGACGAACCCTTCAATCTTCAAAATATACCCAATCACATTGCCATTATAATGGACGGCAATGGGCGCTGGGCAAAAGGAAGAGGACTTCCGCGTATCGCTGGCCACAGAGAGGGCATGAAAATCGTAAAAAAGATTGTAAGAGAAGCCAGTGATCTTGGTGTAGGGATTTTAACATTGTATGCTTTCTCCACTGAGAATTGGAAGCGTCCGAAGGATGAAGTTGATTTTCTTATGCGACTCCCAGAACAATTTTTAACCACTTATTTAAAAGAATTAGTGGAAAAAAATGTACAGGTGAGAGTTATTGGTGATGAATCTAGACTTCCTATTCACACGAAAAGAGCGATTGATCAAGCGAAACAACAAACCTTGCAAAATGATGGCATGGTATTAAATTTTGCTTTGAATTACGGCAGTCGCCATGAAATTACTGAAGCCATTCGGCAAATTGCTGAGGACACGAAAAAAGGACTTTTGGATGCCGAAACGATTGATGAAAGTACTGTTTCAGAGTATCTCTTAACAAAGGCCTATCCTGACCCTGATCTTTTGATTAGAACAAGTGGAGAGCTTCGATTAAGTAATTTTATGCTTTGGCAACTCGCCTATACAGAATTATGGTTTACCAAAGTCTATTGGCCTGATTTTACTGAAGATCATTTAAAAGAAGCTATCTCGCAATACAATTTGAGAACACGGCGCTACGGTGATATCAAGGGATGATTCGGTAATTTCAGTCTAAATGCATAGGGAGTGTAAATCCCGTTTAGCCTTTTAAAGGAGTTTTATAAGTGAAACAACGAATTGTTACAGGTGTTATTGCAGCTGTTATTTTCATTGCCTTTCTTGTGATCGGGCATTTGCCATTTGAACTTTTTACATGTGTCATGGCAATAATAGCCTATTATGAATTGATTGCGATGGCGAAGATTAAGCAGAATTCCATACAAGCCATTCTTGGTGCTTTAGCCGTAATATTAGTCGTACTCAATGCGGAAGTTCAGAAAGTATTTTCTTATGATTTGGTGACTCTTTTTATTGCTCTAGCCCTTATTTTATTAATCGTTACAGTGTTTTCCCGCAACACTTTTTCATATGATAAAGCCTCATTTGTGTTATTTTCAGCTCTTTATATTGGCTTTTCATTCATGCTACTTTCCCAAGTTAGAGTTGAACAAAGCTTATTACTTCTTCTTTTTATTTTGGTTGTCATTTGGTCGACCGATTCTGGGGCCTATTTTATTGGTAGACAATGGGGGAAACATAAGCTTGCTCCACATATTAGCCCGAATAAGACCATTGAAGGGATGATCGGGGGCATTATTTCCGCTCTGATTATATCTGGAATTTTTCAACTGGTTGCGAATTTTGACGATCCGTATACTCCATTTAAGCTCATCGTGATGACGCTGCTTATCGCTATTTTTGGTCCGATTGGTGACTTAGCTGAATCAGCGTTGAAAAGACATTATGATGTCAAAGATTCAGGAAAGCTACTACCTGGTCATGGCGGTGTTCTGGATCGGGTCGACAGTTGGATATTTGTCCTCCCAGTTCTTTATTTATTTCAACTTATTTAATACAGAAGAGTACGGCTGGAAATACATTAAAAGTGAGGTTTATTCATGAAAAAAATTAGTCTTCTTGGAGCAACTGGTTCTGTTGGGTTGCAAACAGTCGATGTGATTCAACATCATCCTGAAGCTTTTCGACTAGTGGCCATGGCTTTTGGCGAAAATGTAGACAAGGGTTTGGAAATTATTAAATTGCTAAAGCCCAAACTGGTTTCCGTCAAAAATGATCAAGTGGCTAAGCAACTTCAAAGGCATTTATCGGGGAATGTGAAAGTGGTATCTGGGCTCGAAGGCTTGATAGAAGTAGCAGCTTATCATGAAGCAGATATTGTTTTGAATGCCGTCCTTGGTTCGATTGGCTTAGAGCCAACACTTGCCGCAATTGAAGCAGGTAAGACGATTGCCCTATCAAATAAAGAAACATTAGTGACAGCAGGGCATCTTGTGATGGAGGCAGCAGAGAAAAATCATGTGAAGATCTTACCTGTTGATAGTGAACATTCGGCGATTTTTCAAGCTTTAAATGGTGAAAAACTTGCGGATGTCCGCCGTCTGATCCTGACAGCGTCAGGAGGGAGTTTTAGAGATAAAAGCCGCTCAGAATTGCAAAATGTTACGATTGAAGATGCCTTGAATCATCCGAACTGGTCCATGGGGGCTAAACTAACGGTTGATTCGGCTACAATGATGAATAAAGGTTTAGAAGTCATTGAAGCCCATTGGCTCTTTGGCCTTTCTTATGATGATATTGATGTTTTAATTCATAAGGAGAGCATTGTCCACTCTTTAGTTGAATATAATGACAGTAGCGTGATAGCGCAATTAGGTGATCCGGATATGAGGGTTCCTATTCAATACGCGCTCACCTTTCCTGACCGGCTTGAACTCCATGGTGCAAAAAGGTTAAACTTATGGGAAGTAGGTCAGCTTCACTTTAGTCAAGTAGACTTTCAAAGGTTTATTTGTCTGAAACTTGCTTATGATGCGGGTCGAACAGGTGGAACCATGACAACTGTACTTAATGCGGCAAACGAGGAGGCTGTTTCAGCTTTTCTTAAGGGTAAGATTGCTTTTCTCGATATTGAGACCATTGTGACAAAGGCCATGGAAGCTCATCAACCTATACACCATCCATCATTAGATGACATTAGGGGAGTTGACAAAGACATTCGGCATTGGGTTAGGTCCGAAGGCTTAAAGATAAAATAAAATATAAGTGACTGTTTTTGTTTTGACCTAATGATTGATCTATAAAGTACATAGGAAACATATATCAATTTAAAAGCATTTTTGGAAGTCAACGCTACCTAACGTCCTGCTTTTTTAAATTGAAGCGTTTTTTATCGACCCTTGTTTTTTGCTTTTACTCTTCTTCATTTGGAGGGAGCGTTATCCACCCCCGATCAAGAGGGATTGAAGTATAGACAACCATGAGGAACCTTTAAGGGTTCATCCTCTAGAACAGACTCGCCAGTTATTCTTTTGGCAAGACCGAAAAAGGTGGTTTTTATATGGAAACGTTTATAGCTGTTGTCATTATTTTTGGGCTTCTTATCTCTTTTCATGAATTCGGACATTTACTGCTAGCTAAGCGAGCCGGCATCCTTTGTCGTGAATTTGCGATTGGTTTTGGTCCAAAACTTTTTTCAATTAAAAAGAAAGAAACAGTCTATACCTTACGGCTTCTGCCCATCGGTGGTTTTGTTAGAATGGCCGGTGAAGATCCAGAAGTGATTGAGCTTAAACCAGGCCATCGCATTGGTTTGCTTTTTAATCCCCAACAGATGGTTTCTAAAATCATCATCAATCAATTGAATAAATATCCAAATGCCAAAGTGATTACGGTCGATAGTGCTGATTTAGAAAGAGATCTTTATATCCAAGGTTACGAAGAAGAATATGGTGAACGATTGACTTTTTCGGTTGATCGGAAAGCCGAATATGTCACAGATGGTCAGGAATTTCAGATTGCCCCATTGGATCGGCAATTTGGTTCAAAATCTGTATTTGATAGAATTTTAACGATTTTCGCTGGGCCGTTTAACAATTTTTTACTCGCATTGATTGTTTTTATCATCATGTTTCTCCTTCAAGGTGTCCCTTCCGATAAACCGGTGTTGGGAAAACTTACAGCAGATGATCCAGCAACTAAAGCAGGATTACATCAAGGAGATCGTGTTTTAACCATTAACGGCAATGCCATTGAATCTTTTTCAGAGATTGCTTCTTACATTAATAAACGCCCAAATAAAGATTTAACGATTAAAGTTGAACGTGATAATAATATTAAGACATTTCACGTGACAACAGCGAAAAATGAACAAGGGCAAGGAATCATTGGTGTCCAACAACCTTTTGAAAAAAGTGTTGGAAAATCAATTAAGATGAGTTTTACTCAATCTTATTCAATGATTAAATTAGAATTGCAAGCTCTTAAGCAGCTGGTGACAGGTGCCATAGGGATTGATCAACTTTCTGGGCCCGTCGGTATTTATACCATCACCGGACAAGTGGTAAATTACGGCATCTTTATGATTATGCAATGGACAGCAATGCTGAGTATCAACTTAGGCATTGTTAACCTACTTCCGCTTCCAGCTTTAGATGGTGGTCGTTTATTGTTCTTATTTGCGGAGGCCTTAAGGGGCAAACCTGTTGATCCCAAAAAGGAAACACTTGTCCACTTTATTGGGTTTGCGCTTTTGATGTTATTAATGATCGTTGTCACTTGGAATGATATTCAAAAAATATTTATGTAGAAAATGATCTAAGACAACAATGCTTTAAATTAAGGGGACTTGTTAGTCCTCTATATTTGATGATTGAGTATACGTGCGAAAGGGGCATCTTTAAATTATGAGACAAAGTCAGATGCTAATTCCAACAATGAGAGAAAATCCGGCTGATGCAGAATGTACCAGCCATCGATTATTATTAAAAGCAGGTTATATTCGCCAAAATGCAGCGGGTATTTATTCTTACCTTCCTTTAGGTTACCGTGTCCTCAGAAAAATTGAGGCCATTGTACGGGAAGAGATGGAACGAGCAGGCTGTGTAGAATTACTCATGCCCGCGATTCAACCGGCGGAACTTTGGCATGAAACGGGTAGATGGAACATTTATGGACCAGAATTAATGCGTTTAAAGGATCGACACGGACGTGATTTTGCGCTTGGGGCCACACATGAAGAAATTATTACAAGTTTAGTGAGGGACGAGTTGACAAGTTACAAGAAATTGCCGCTCACTTTATATCAAATTCAGACCAAATATCGTGATGAACGTCGCCCACGGTTCGGGTTATTAAGAGGCCGTGAATTTATTATGAAGGATGCTTACTCCTTTCATGCTGATGAGGAAAGTCTCGATGAGCGCTATCATATGATGTATGATGCTTATCAAAAGGTTTTCAGTCGCTGTGGTCTTGATTTCCGGGCGGTTATCGCTGATTCGGGAGCCATAGGGGGAAAAGACACTCATGAATTTATGGCACTTGCTGCTGTAGGTGAGGATACCATTGCTTATTCAGATGAGTCTCAGTATGCTGCGAATATTGAAATGGCTGCTGTCTTGCATGTGGATCAGAAACGTGATGAAACTCCGTTACCTTTGGATGAAGGACAAGCAAGCACAAATGATTCCGACGCCATCCATATTAGCTTTTTCCGTGATGGTGAAGCCAACGTCGTGGCTGTTTTATATCGCGCGATAGATGAAGTTAATGACATTAAAGTCAAAAATGCTTTGGATGTTACCCTTTTAGAATCCATTTCTGATGAGGAGACCGTTGACTTTGATGTTTTTGATCAAACATCGTCCATCCAGATCCTGGCAGATAATGGCGTGAAAAACGTTGTGAATGGCGTATTGAAAATGAATGGAAAGCTTCTCCATTTTAATATCAATCCTGATCGTGATTTAACTCATATGACATTTGCTGATCTTCGCATGATTAAAGAAGGAGACCCTTCACCTGATGGAAAGGGCACTATCCGTTTTGCGCGTGGTATTGAAATTGGACAAGTCTTTAAATTAGGGACCCGTTATAGTGAAGATATGAAAGCCACTTTTCTTGATCAGAATGGCAAGAGCAAGCCGCTTATGATGGGTTGTTATGGCATTGGTGTTTCAAGGACATTGTCGGCGGTCGTCGAACAACATTTTGATGACCAAGGAATTTGCTGGCCGCTTTCTGTTGCGCCATATGCTTTGCATATTGTACCAGTCAATATGAAAAACGAAGACCAAAAACAACTCGCAGAGCAACTCTATGAAACACTTGGTCATCAGTATGAAGTTTTACTTGATGATCGCAATGAAAGGGTTGGTGTAAAGTTTGCTGATTCAGACTTGATTGGGTGCCCTATTCGAATAACGGTAGGTAAAAAAGCTTCTGAAAATTTTGTGGAAGTTAAATTAAGACATTCAGGGGAGTCTGAGGAAATGGCTATCGATCAACTCCAAGATTATATTGAAAAGCAATTAAAAAAGGCTTAAAATAGTATTTCTGAAGGAAAGAAATGAAATGAAAGAGAAAGGCAGGGGAGAGCCGTGGTTGAAGGAAAAACGAAGCAGGATCGCTTTACCATATTACTTCGACAAATCGAAACACCAGATGATATCATCGAAAAGCATTTTCGAAACGGATCGATTGAACGGTTGACAGTTCATCAAGGTGAGCAAAAATGGCATTTTAAATTTACCCTCGAACGTCCGCTCCCTGTCCATATCTATCAATGGTTTGACAGAAGGCTGCAAGAGGCTTTTAGACACATCACTCAAGATGTGTCCTTTTCATTGATATATCATGAACAGTCTCTGACCGAAGAGCTTTTAGTGTCCTATTGGCCCCACGTTGTTGAAAAGGCTGCAGATGTTTCACCAGCCTTTGTTCCGTTATTAAAATCACGGACGCCAAAGTTAGAGGATGACCGGCTATATATTGATACAAGTAGTGAAACAGAAGCAGGAGCACTTTCTAAGAAACTGACACAAGTGCTCATTCAACATTATGAAAGTCTTGGCTTTAAAGGTGTTAGTATTGCCTTTCGAGTAAGAGCTTCCTCAGAGGCCATCGAAGCATTTAAAAAACAGCGAGAAGAAGAAATAAAGTCAAAGGCCATAGAAGCTGTCCAGGAGCGGAATAAAAAGGAAAATGCTGCAGCAAATCCAGTGGCACCTTCTGGGCCATTGCGTTATGGATATGAGATCAAAGACGACCCCATCCCTTTGAAAGACATTATAGAAGAGGAACGTCGGATTACGACACAAGGCTATGTTTTTGATGTTGAATTTCGTGAGCTACGAAGTGGGCGCACGCTCGCTTTGTTTAAGATTACAGACTATACGGATTCCATTCTTGTCAAAGTCTTTTTACGAGATAAAGAAGATAATGAAAAACTCGCTGGCTTAAAGAAAGGGATGTGGGTGAAGGTTCGAGGGGGCGTTCAAAACGATACCTTTGTGCGGGACTTAGTTCTTCTTGGCAAGGACATCGCTGAGGTTAGTGCATATGTTAAAGAGGATCATGCCCCTGAAGGAAAAAAGCGAATCGAACTTCATGCCCATACGTCAATGAGTCAAATGGACGCATTGACCCCTGCTGGAGCTTTAGTGGAAAGAGCGAAACGCTATGGTCATGAGGCGATTGCCATCACTGATCACGCCGTAGCTCAAGCCTACCCAGAGGCCCATTCGGCAGGAAAAAAACATGGAGTCAAGGTCTTATACGGGGTTGAAGCCAATTTGGTGGATGACGGTGTACCTATTGCATTCAATGAGCAGCCTGTTGCGTTAGAAGATGCTACTTACATTGTTTTTGACGTGGAAACAACGGGATTATCCGCCATTTATCATAAGATTATCGAACTTGCTGCGGTAAAAGTAAAAAATGGTGAAATCATTGATCGCTTTGAAGCCTTTGCGAATCCTCATGAAACATTAGGTCAAACGACAATTGAGCTTACCGGCATTACCGATGATATGGTCAAAAACGCTCCGGAAATTGATGTTGTCCTTAAGCAATTTCATGAATTCACAGGGGATGGTATTCTCGTCGCGCATAATGCTCAATTTGATATGGGATTTTTAAATACGGGTTATGAAAGAATGGGATTACCGAAAGCGGCAAATCCTGTTATAGATACCCTTGAACTTGGACGCTTTTTATATCCAAAGATGAAAAACCACCGATTAAATACATTATGTAAAGCTTTTAACATCGAACTCACTCAACATCACCGGGCGATTTATGATGCAGAAGCCACAGGTTACCTTCTTTGGAAAATGATTAAGGACGCTATTGAGAGAGACATTACGCAGCATGATCAGTTAAATAATAATATGGGACAAGGTAATTTTGAACGTGTCAGACCGAGTCATTGTACGATATTAGCAAGAACTCAAGAGGGTTTAAAGAACTTATACAAAATCATTTCTCAAGCCCATGTGAATTATTTTTATCGTGTGCCTCGAGTGCCACGCTCGCTCATTTCTAAATATAGGGAAGGGCTACTTGTTGGTTCTGGTTGTAGTCAAGGAGAAGTGTTTGAGGCGATGATGCAAAAATCAGCTGAGGAAGCTGAAAAAGCAGCCATGTTTTATGATTACCTTGAGGTTCAACCACCAGCCATACAACAACACTTGATTGAAAAAGAACTTGTCAATGATGAATTAGCCTTACGACAAATTATCACAAATATTGTTCAGCTAGGTAAAAAAATGAATAAGCCGGTTGTTGCTACAGGGAATGTCCATTATCTCGATGAACATGAGCATCTCTATCGGCAAATTCTTATTGCCTCACAGGCAGGAAATCCGTTAAATAGACAAACTCAGCCACCGGTTCATTTCCGGACAACAGATGAAATGTTAAAGGATTTCAGTTTCTTGGGAGAAGACTTGGCTCAAGAGGTTGTTGTTGATAACACTCACATTGTGGCGAATATGATCGATGAGATTTCTCCTGTAAAAGATGAGCTTTACACGCCTAAAATTGAGGGGGCTGAGGAAGAAGTTCGTGAGATGAGCTATAAGGAAGCCCGCCGTCGTTATGGTGAAAACCTTCCAGAGATTGTGGAACAGCGGCTCGAGAAAGAGCTTAATAGTATCATTGGTCATGGCTTTGCCGTTATTTATCTTATCTCTCATAAGTTGGTTGTTAAATCGTTGTCTGATGGCTACCTTGTGGGTTCGCGGGGGTCTGTTGGTTCATCGTTCGTTGCGACGATGATGTCGATTACTGAGGTCAATCCTTTACCTCCACATTATTATTGTCCAAACTGCTATCATTCTGAGTTTTATACAGATGGTAGTGTTGCGTGTGGCTTTGACTTATCCGATAAAAAATGTCCAGAATGTGGACAGGACTATGTTAAAGATGGACACGATATACCATTTGAAACTTTTCTAGGATTTAAAGGGGATAAAGTTCCTGATATCGATTTGAATTTCTCTGGAGCTTATCAGCCCAAAGCGCATAATTATACAAAAGAACTTTTCGGTGAGGATTATGTTTATCGTGCGGGAACGATCGGCACTGTCGCAGACAAGACCGCTTATGGCTTTGTTAAAGGCTACGAAGGGGATCATAATCTCCATTTTCGCAGTGCAGAGATCGATCGGTTGGCCTCAGGATGTACAGGCGTTAAAAGAACTACAGGGCAGCACCCTGGGGGCATTATCGTTGTTCCAGATTATATGGATATTTATGATTTTACACCGATTCAATTTCCAGCCGATGATAAAGACTCTGAGTGGAGAACGACACATTTTGATTTTCATTCTATTCATGATAATGTCCTCAAACTCGATATTCTTGGGCACGATGATCCAACCGTAATCCGGATGTTAGAGGATTTAAGTGGTATTGATCCTAAGACTATACCGACTGATGATCCAGAGGTCATGAAGATCTTTAGTTCTCCTGAGAGTCTAGGGGTGACAGAGGAACAGATTAATTGTAAAACCGGAACATTGGGGATACCGGAGTTTGGGACCCGCTTTGTTAGGCAAATGTTAGAAGCAACGAGGCCAACTACATTCGCCGAATTGGTACAACTGTCAGGTCTATCCCACGGAACTGATGTCTGGTTAAATAATGCTGATGAATTAATTAACCAAGGTATCTGCGAACTAAAGGATGTCATTGGCTGTCGTGACGATATCATGGTGTATTTAATGCATAAAGGGTTAGATCCTTCTTTAGCCTTTAAAATTATGGAATTTGTCCGTAAAGGAAAAGGGTTAACCGAAGAATGGATTGAAGAAATGAAGAAGCATGATGTTCCCGATTGGTACGTTGAATCGTGTCAAAAGATTAAATACATGTTTCCAAAAGCCCATGCTACTGCCTATGTCCTAATGGCTGTGCGCATTGCATATTTCAAAGTCCATCATCCCCTTCTTTACTATGCAACCTATTTTTCTGTAAGAGCGGATGATTTTGATCTTGATATTATGCGTCGTGGTTCTTCAGCCATCCGAACAAAGATTGAAGAGATTAATGGAAAAGGTTTAGATGCTTCACCGAAGGAAAAAAGTTTACTGACTGTACTTGAAATTGCTCTTGAAATGTGTGAACGGGGTTTTTCATTCCAATCCATTGATTTGTACCGTTCAAGTGCGACGGATTTTATCGTTGACGGCAATAGCCTGATTCCTCCCTTCAATGCGCTTCAAGGTCTTGGAACAAATGCCGCCATTAACCTGGCAAAGGCACGGGATGATGGGGAATTCTTATCTAAAGAGGATCTTCAACGTCGAGCAAAGCTTTCAAAAACCATCGTAGAATATTTAGACCAGCATGGGTGTCTCGAAGGCTTGCCAGAGGCTAACCAATTATCATTGTTCTAATTTGTAAAGAAAGTTTTTAGAAGGTGCTTTTGTTACTCATGATCCTATAGTAATAGGGAAATAGCTCACTGTTGCTTTAACGGTTACGCGTGTTATATGGGTTTAAAGGTATGGACAAGGGATCTAATAGTTGCCACGCATAGGATGGGTATGATATATTAAGATTGGAAATACTAGAGAATAGGTCGGCGAAAAGAGTGGGAGCTTCCCACTCTTTCGTTTTCAAAAAAGCTTCTTTTTAGAAGTTCAACTTGGGTTGATGCTTTTACATAATGCTTATTTCTTAAAATGTTTGGAAAAACTCATCTTAGTAAAACTGCATGAGAAAGGAGGATGATTATGGCCGGAAAGATCGTTGAGACAGCGAAAGAAATCATTGAACCGATTTTACAAGAACTAGACCTGGAGCTCTTTGACCTTAAGTATGTAAAAGAGGGAAAGACATGGTTTCTAAGAGTTTTTATTGATTCTCCCAGTGGGATTGACTTAGATACTTGTACTAGGGTAAGCGAGCGCTTAAGTGAGGCTCTGGATGAAAAGGATTTTATTGATGATGCTTACTATTTGGAAGTTTCTTCACCTGGCGCAGAGCGGCCGCTTCGAGGACTTGAAGATTTTAAAAAGGCCATTGGCAAGGACGTCCGAATTACAACTTATGAAGCAATAGACGGTCATAAAGAATTTGAGGGTCACTTGCTTGATGTGACGGATGACTTTGTTACGGTGGCAATGAAGGAAAAAACAAAGAGATATGAGGTTCAAGTTCCGATAGAAAAAATCGCCAACGCAACTTTAGCGATTATTTTTTAGAGGGGTTAATAAAAAGGATCTTAACAAAAGGATTAATGAATTTGGGTCATTCATTATCCAAAGTTTTCTAAAGGGGAGATAAAAAAATGACAAGTGACCTTTTGGATGCGCTTACCGCTCTGGAAAAGGATAAGGGTGTCAGTAAAGATATTATTATTGAGGCATTAGAGGCTGCGCTTATATCCGCCTATAAGAGGAATTTTAATCAAGCACAGAACGTAAGGGTAGATATTAACGAACAAGTCGGCCTGATTAAAGTCTTTGCTCAAAAAGATGTTGTTGAAGAAGTTGAAGATCCAAGATTACAGATTTCACTTGATGAAGCTAAAGAGATCAACCCTCAGTATGAAATAGGCGATGTCATTGAGTTAGAAGTGACACCTCGTAATTTTGGACGCATTGCGGCACAAACAGCCAAACAAGTTGTTACTCAACGAGTACGTGAGGCCGAGCGTGGTGTCATCTATTCTGAATACATTGATCGTGAAGATGATATTATGACAGGGATCGTTCAGCGTCAAGATCCACGTTATATTTACGTTGATCTAGGTCGCTTAGAGGCTTTGTTACCTGCAGCGGAACAAATGCCGACAGAATCTTATCGTCCGCACGATCGTATTAAGGTTTATATTACCAAAGTGGAAAACACAACAAAAGGACCTTCAGTTCTTGTTTCGCGGACGCATCCAGGTTTGCTCAAACGGCTCTTTGAATTAGAGGTTCCTGAGATTTATGATGGAACCGTTGAAATTAAGTCGATTGCCAGAGAAGCAGGCGACCGTTCGAAAATTGCCGTTCATGCAGAGGATCCTGAGGTTGATCCTGTAGGTTCTTGCGTTGGTCAACGCGGCGCACGTGTGCAAGCCATTGTTGATGAACTAAAAGGTGAAAAAATCGATATTGTTCGTTGGTCAGAAGATCCTGTTGAATATGTTGCCAATGCCTTAAGCCCTTCAAAAGTTGTTGAAGTCATTGTTAACGAGGATGAAAAAGCAACGACCGTCGTGGTCCCGGATTACCAACTTTCCTTAGCGATTGGGAAACGAGGACAAAATGCGCGTCTTGCTGCCAAATTAACGGGCTGGAAGATTGATATTAAAAGTGAATCAGAAGCAGAAGAGCTTGGGATATTAACAGATCAACAACAAGAGGACTTTGTGGAGTCTGAGACTGATGAAGCGGCAACACCTGAGATAAATGAAGAGCCAACGTATTTTGATGAAACAGATCACATCGAAGACCCTGAACTTATAGACAATGATGAAAACACTTCTGACGACGAGGGGTACGAAACAGAGAACACCTCGGATTCTGTGGATAAAGAGTAAGAGGTAGGTGATTTCGCGTGAAACAGCGTAAGACTCCTATGAGAAAATGTGTCGTATGTCAGGAAAATGAAGATAAAAGAAACCTATTTAGGGTGGTAAGATCTCCAGAAGGGGAAGTCTTTTTGGATCTCAGTGGCAAGAAAAATGGTCGAGGGGCTTATATTTCTAAGTCTACTGCTTGCATCGAAAACGCGCGGAGTAAAAAACTGTTAAATAAACATTTAAAGGCCGACGTTCCAGATGACGTATATGATGAAATGAGCAAGCTCGTTCAAGGAGAAGGCAAGTGAAGACATCTAATGAGCGTTGGTTTTCATTTTTAGGCTTGGCCTATCGTGCAAGGAAAGTAATATCAGGAGAGGAAACCGTAATTCAGGCGGTTCGTCAAAATAAAGCTAAAGTAGTGATTTTGTCAGACGACGCTTCTAACCGAACAAAAAAAACAATTAGCGATAAATGTCGGTCTTATCAGGTTCCTATATTGTTTGTTGCTGATCGCCAGGTTTTGGGCCATGCGATTGGCAAGGCTGAACGTGTTGTCGTCGCTGTTACCGATAAAGGTTTTGGTGACCAATTGATCGCTATGTTGGATCAATCACTTCGGGGGTGAATGTATGAGTAAAAAACGTGTTTATGAATTTGCGAAAGAAAAAAATGTACCAAGTAAAAAAGTCATTGAAATGCTTGAACGGTTAGGACAACCAGTATCAAGTCATATGGCTGTGATTGGAGAAAATGAAATCAAACAATTAGAACAACAATTAGGGGCTGAAAAGCCAAATACAAATCAAAAAGCGACGCCTAAACAAAATAGGCCATCAAACCCTGCATCGAAAGGGAACCAAAACGGTGGGTCGAAAGAGGGACAAAGGTCTCACTCCCATCAATCATCAAACAGTTCGAATCATACCCAAAGACAAGGTGCGAGTCCGAATAATAGAGGCAATCGTCCGAGCGCAAACTCTAATGAAAAGGTGTCACCTGAAAGAAGCAGAAGACCTCAAGCGAATAATACAAATAACAATGGGGATGCGAACGCCAAAAATAAATCGAGAAATAACGATCCTCGCAACCGTAACAATAAGAGGTCAGACAATGGCCACTTTGGAAACCGTTCAGGCAAAAGAAATAATCGTCGTAATAGACAAGACAACAGAGGACCAAAACCAAAACAACAAACACCACTTCCAGAAAAAATTACGATTCCCGATTCCTTGGCTGTAAGTGAATTAGCTGAGAAGTTAGGAAGAGAATCCACAGAAATCATTAAAAAGCTCATGGCCTTAGGCGTTATGGCTACTAAGAATCAACAGTTAGATAAGGATACCATTGAGCTTATTGCTGATGATTACGGAGTTAAGATTGAAGAAGAGGTCTTCATTGATGAAACAGCATTTGAAGATGAAGGCTTGGATATCGATGAAGAGACAGCGGTTGGTCGTCCTCCAGTTGTTACGATCATGGGTCATGTTGACCACGGTAAGACCACATTACTCGATTCTATTCGTCATACTAAAGTGACAGATGCTGAAGCGGGTGGGATAACACAGCATATCGGTGCTTATCAAATTACCCATGAGGGCAAGAAAATTACATTCCTAGATACGCCGGGTCACGCCGCTTTTACAACAATGAGAGCACGTGGAGCTAAAATAACCGATATTACTGTTCTTGTGGTTGCTGCTGATGACGGTGTGATGCCACAAACCATTGAGGCTATTAACCATGCGAAAGCAGCCGAGGTTCCAATTATTGTAGCAGTGAACAAGATGGATAAAGAAGGCGCCAATCCTGATCGTGTGATGCAGGAATTAACTGAGCACGGTCTTATTCCTGAAGATTGGGGCGGAGATACCATCTTCGTTAAGTTATCTGCACTTCAGGGTGAAGGTATTGATGACCTCCTTGAAATGATTACGCTTGTTGCAGAAGTTGAAGATTATAAAGCGAACCCAGATAAAGCGGCACGCGGATCCGTCATTGAGGCTGAACTCGATAAAGGCCGTGGACCGGTTGCTACCTTATTAGTACAAAACGGGACGCTGAATATTGGAGACGCCATTGTTGTAGGGAATACTTATGGCCGTGTGAGAGCGATGGTCAATGAACTAGGACGTCGCGTGAAGCAGGCAGGACCATCGACGCCTGTGGAAATTACCGGCTTAAATGACGTGCCTAATGCTGGAGACATGTTTATTGTCTATGAAGATGAGAAAAAAGCTCGTCAAATTGGTGAGGCTCGTGCTGAGAAGAATCGCGTAGCTGAACGGAAAGAAACATCCAAAGTGAGTCTTGATGATCTTTTCGAAAAGAT
Source organism: Pullulanibacillus pueri (assembly GCF_014639255.1). GTDB lineage: Bacteria > Bacillota > Bacilli > Bacillales > Sporolactobacillaceae > Pullulanibacillus > Pullulanibacillus pueri. Next base: position 48,567 of record NZ_BMFV01000014.1, on the reverse strand, counting down.
TAAAGAAGGCGACATGAAAGAAATTAATGTGATCGTTAAGGCTGATGTCCAAGGTTCAGCAGAAGCGGTCTCAGGCTCTTTGCAAAAGATTGATGTTGAAGGTGTTCGTGTCAATATTATTCATACCGGTGTAGGGGCCATTACGGAATCAGATATTATTTTGGCTTCAGCCTCAAACGCGATTATTATTGGTTTTAATGTTCGTCCGGATGGTAATGCTAAAAGAACGGCAGAGGTTGAAAAAGTGGATATCCGTTTGTACCGTGTGATCTATAATGCGATTGAAGAAATGGAAGCCGCTATGAAAGGGATGCTTGATCCAGAATATGAAGAAAAAGTCATCGGTCAAGTAGAAGTTAGAACAACCTTTAAAGTTTCAAAAGTAGGCACCATTGCAGGTTGCTATGTCACTGATGGAAAGGTATCACGAGAAGCAGGTATTCGTTTAATCCGTGATGGTATTGTCATATACGAGGGGAAAGTCGATACCCTTAAACGTTTTAAAGACGATGCAAAAGAAGTCAGTGCAGGTTACGAGTGTGGGATCACCCTTGAGAATTTTAACGACATTAAAGAGGGAGATACCATGGAAGCCTGGATTATGGAAGAGGTTTCTCGTTGATCATTGGCTCCCTTCGCTGTGAGTGCTTGTTATACAATGCACAATCATTAAAGGATAAGCGTTCAGTCATCAAGAGTATCTTAGGACGGACGATCAGCCGGTTGAATGTGGCCTGCAGTGAAGTGGGGTATCAGGATACATGGCAACGTACAGAACTGGCTTTTGTGGCAGTTTCAACGTCTAAGAAAGTTGTTGAACAAGAATTTGCCAAGGTCTTAAGACTCATTGATCAAAATACAGAAATTGAAATTACAAATACAACCTTTGAATGGCTATAAGAGGATATCCATGAGGCTGAGTTCAAAAACAGAGTGCTGTTTTTGGCACCATCGTGAAGATGATGCTCAGCCTTTTTGATCACTCACTATAATGGAGGTGTGTCCATTGGCGAATTTACGTGTGAATCGTATAGCCGAGCAGATGAAGAAAGAACTCAGCGATATTATATCTAATCGAATCAAAGATCCTAGAGTTGGTTTTGTGACTGTGACAGGTGTTGATGTGACAGGAGATCTTCAACAAGCTACGGCTTATATTACGGTCCTTAGTACTGATTCACAATCGGAAACCTTAGAGGGTCTTAATAAAGCCAAAGGATTTATCCGTTCGGAAATAGGTAAACGCATAAGATTGCGAAAAACGCCAGAAATTAGTTTTGAAATTGATGAATCGATTGAATATGGCAATCGCATTAATCGCCTGTTACATGATATTCATCATGATGAGTGAAACCAAAGGGTAGACTTTTGTCTATCCTTTCTTTTGCTCTGAGAAAAAATTAAAGAGCTCGTACATAACCTAAAAAATATTAACGCTTGCCATGAAGTAGCCAAGCGGGAGCCTATCCGTTTTCTAAGAAAGGTGTCGTTCAAGACCATGCTATCAGGAGTATTGCCACTATATAAACCTAAAGGAATGACTTCACACGACTGTATTTATCGTTTGCGAAAACTATTGAAAATGAAAAAAATCGGTCATACAGGAACTTTAGATCCTGATGTTGACGGTGTCCTTCCGATTTGCCTTGGTCAAGCGACCAAAATTGCGCAATATATTACTGCCGATAGTAAAACGTATCGCGGAATCATTTCCTTAGGGAAAACCACAACCACTGAAGACGCCAGTGGAGAATCTATAGAAGAAAAACCTGTAACCGATTCTTGGTCACGTTCAGAGCTTGAAAGGGTTTTTAAAAGTTTTGAAGGTGCTATAACACAGGTTCCTCCGATGTATTCTGCTGTAAAAGTGAAGGGGAAAAAATTGTATGAATACGCACGAGAGGGAATAATCGTAGAACGCCCAATAAGAATGATTACTATCCATCGTTTGAGTGTTGATAGTGAGGAAAAGCGGTTTTCCACAATGATTCCTTTTGTTGTCGATTGCAGTAAGGGCACATACGTCCGAACGCTTGCTGTGGATATTGGACACAAATTGGGCTATCCAGCTCATTTATCACAATTAACACGTCTTCGTTCAGGTGCTTTTCAGCTTGAAGAGTGTGTGACCTTCTCTGATATTGAAGTGGCAATTGAAAATGGTAATGTTGACCAATTTATTAAGCCAATAAATGTAGCCCTTAGTGGGATGCCCAAATGGATTGTTGATGATGAAACGGCAAGCCGAATTCAAAACGGCTCAGTGCTAGTAAAACCGGATGACTTTAAAAACGAACCCCATACAGTTTATAATAGACAAGGTGAGTGTATCGCTATTTATAAAGTACATCCCCAAAAACCACAATATATCAAACCAGAAAAAGTATTTTCGAATTGAAACACAAGAAGGTGGCGCGTCTATGGAAACTATCCATTTAACTCAACCACCCGAGGGGCCGATAGATAACGCAGGTGAAAAAGTTTTAGCACTTGGATATTTTGATGGTATCCATCTCGGGCATCAAAAAGTCATAAAGACAGCAATTGATATTGCAAGGGAAAAGGGACAAAAAGCAGCCGTTATGACTTTTCACCCTCATCCTTCAGTCGTCTTAAAAAAAATGAGTAAGCGAGAGGATTATTTAACGCCTCCAGCAGAAAAAGCGGCTCTACTTAAAGAAATGGGTGTCGACATTCTTTATTTTGTTCGTTTTGATCAGGCTTTTAGTCGTCTCTCGCCACAGGATTTTATTGATCAGTATGTGATTCGTTTAAATGTTAAGCATGTCGTTGCAGGTTTTGATTTTAGCTATGGTCGAATGGCGAAGGGAACGATGGAGACCCTCTCAGATCATTCACGCAATATGTTTGGGGTCACAACTATACCCAAATTTACCATTCGTGATAAAAAAGTAAGTACTACCCATATTCGTGAACTGATTTTGGACGGAAAGGTCCATGAAGCTATTGCTTTTCTTGGACGGCCCTATCAAATGAGTGGGATGGTCGTTCACGGTGACAAAAGAGGGGGAGCCACCCTTGGTTTTCCGACCGCAAATGTAAAAACACATGAACCTTATGTTTGTCCTTCACAAGGGATTTATGCCGTGCGTATGGAAGTTGAGCATAAATGGTATGAGGGAATGGGGTATATTGGTGAGCGCCCTACTTTTTATGAAGGGGCTAAACCAGTAGTTATTGAGATCAATCTCTTTGATTTTGATCAGACGATTTATGGTGAAACTGTCAAAGTAGAATGGCACGCGAAAATGAGAGATGATATTGCTTTTACCAATGTTGATGATTTGATTACACAAATGAGCAAGGATAAACAAGACATCATACAATTCTTTCATGAGAACCATTGATATCAGTCGTAAAATAGATTCAATCGAAAACCGAGGGAGTGCCCTTATTGAACGATCCTTGATTCGTTATTTTTAAAGGCAGGAAGATGTTGGAGCCTCTCTATTCATTGAAGTTTTTATATTAAACTTGAATTTTAAGTCGAAACGTTGTATGCTAGTTGTTGACCCATGAACCACAGCGTGGCTGATCGAGTCACCAACGACGGCTAGGCTGTCGGGGATTATAGTAAGGAGGTGAAAAGGATGGCATTAGCAAAAGAACGCAAGAATCAACTTGTAGAAGAGTTCAGAACGCATGAAGGTGACACTGGTTCACCAGAAGTGCAAGTTGCTATCCTAACGGAACAGATCAACACTTTAAATGATCATCTACGTACTCATAAGAAAGACCACGCGTCTCGCAGAGGTCTTTTAATGATGGTTGGTAAACGTAAGCATCTATTAACGTATTTGCGTAACAAAGATGTGACACGTTACCGTGATTTGATCCAAAGATTAGGTTTACGTCGATAGTATAGTGATTAAAAGCGGGAGTCTTCCCGCTTTTTCCGCTATTTTGGCTTATAATTGGCATTTAAACTCAGTTTTTATTATTAATTTACATACTGATGGTTATCTTAGTGAATAGGATTAAACACATCATAGATCTGTAAAGTTGTATTAACCAGAAGGAAATGACTAACCGTAGCCCCGATGTTTAACGATGATCTCACTTATGCCGAGTGCTTACTCAAATGGTGTTTGTGGGTCAAAGGGTCAAAGTTAAGAGCACGTTCGGTTAAGGGCAATTTTGAACGGATCTGTGTCCCACGAATTCCTGTTTTTAAATGACCTTGTTTACGTAAAAAAGATTGGACGGAAGGGGTAATATAAACATATGGTTGAAGGATCGAAACAAAGTTTTACGATGGATTGGGCAGGAAGACCGCTCACTTTAGAAATAGGACAATTAGCTAAGCAGGCAAACGGTGCAGTGATGGTACGCTATGGTGATACAGCAGTACTATCAACGGTTACAGCTTCAAAAGAAGCTAAGGATTTACCGTTTTTTCCTCTTACAGTGAACTATGAAGAACGATTATACGCTGTTGGTAAAATCCCTGGTGGTTTTATCAAAAGAGAAGGTCGTCCTAGTGAAAAAGCTATTCTCGCGAGTCGTCTCATAGACCGTCCAATAAGACCCTTATTCGAAGACGGTTTCCGTAATGAAGTACAAGTTGTCAGCATGGTTATGAGTGTTGACCAAGATTGCTCATCAGAAATGGCGGCAATGTTTGGCTCCTCATTAGCCCTTTGTATTTCTGATATTCCTTTTGAAGGACCGATTGCGGGTGTGGTGGTAGGAAGAGTCAATGGTGAATTTGTGATTAACCCAACTGTTAAACAGGCGGAAGAAAGCGATGTTCATCTTACCGTTGCCGGAACCAAGGAAGCCATTAACATGGTTGAAGCAGGTGCGGACGAAGTCCCTGAAGAAGTCATGCTTGATGCGATATTATTTGGTCATGAATATATCAAAAAACTCGTGGCTTTCCAAGAAGAAATTGTAGCTCAAGTGGGCAAAGAAAAAATGACTGTTGAACTCTTCAAGGCGGATGAATCCCTAGAAAAACAAATTCGCGAGGAAGCGACAGAAGGCTTGAAGAAGGCGATTCTAACGAAAGATAAGCAAGAGCGTGAGCAAGCCATTGATAGCGTGAAGTCAGAAGTTTTGGCTCGTTACGAAGAAGACGAAGCCTATGCTGATAAGCTGGCCCATATAGAAGATGTTTTACACAAGATTGTGAAAGAGGAAGTTCGTCGGACCATCGTCGTTGATAATATTCGCCCAGATGGCCGTAAAATTAATGAGATACGTCCTCTATCTTCAGCTATTAATTTATTGCCACGGACGCACGGCTCAGCCTTATTTACACGTGGACAAACTCAAGCTCTTAGTATCTGTACATTAGGTGCTTTAGGTGATGTGCAAATTTTAGACGGTCTTGATATGGAAGAGTCTAAACGCTTTATGCATCATTACAACTTCCCGCCATTTAGTGTTGGTGAGGCGCGCCCAATGAGAGCACCAGGTCGCCGGGAAATTGGTCACGGTGCATTAGGTGAGCGTGCACTTGAACCTGTTATCCCTAATGAAAAGGATTTTCCTTATACCATTCGTTTAGTATCCGAAGTCCTAGAATCTAATGGCTCCACTTCCCAAGCGAGTATTTGTGCCAGTACAATGGCGATGATGGATGCGGGTGTGCCAATTAAAGCACCTGTTGCTGGGATTGCTATGGGGTTAGTCAAGCATGAAGATGATGTTGTGGTCCTTACAGATATTCAAGGAATGGAAGACGCGTTAGGTGATATGGACTTTAAAGTTGCCGGGACTGAAAAAGGTGTTACAGCACTACAAATGGACATTAAAATATCCGGTATTAATCGTGAAGTTCTTGAAACAGCTCTAACACAAGCACGTGAAGGTCGTATGACGATCTTAAATCATATGATGAATACCATTAATCAACCGAGAGAAGAACTCTCACAATATGCACCAAAAATCTTAACCATGTCAATTCACCCTGATAGAATTCGTGATGTGATTGGACCAAGTGGTAAAGTCATTAATAAAATCATTGATGATACGGGTGTGAAAATTGATATAGAACAAGATGGAACGATCTTTATCGCTTCAACGGATCAAGCCATGAATGCGAAAGCGAAGAAGATAATTGAAGACATTGTTCGTGAAGTCAAAGTTGGCGACATGTTTGTTGGAAAAGTAAAACGCATTGAGAAATTTGGCGCCTTTGTTGAATTGTTTAATTCCAAAGATGGTCTTGTTCATATTTCAGAACTTGATAATAAAAGGGTTGCAAAAGTCGAAGATGTACTTGCTTTAGGTGATGAAGTGCTTGTAAAAGTCATCGATATTGATAAGCAAGGAAGAATTAAGTTGTCTAGAAAACAAGCGATGACAACTGAAACTGAGTCAGAGAAGGAAAAACAGAAACAATAAAAAGAGTGAGGTCTTAAAATGACCACACTCTTTTTTTGGGCTCTATTATATATTTTCGGGTTTAACACATTTTAAAAAATACTTTGTAAACCTACTCTAATAGAATCTATTATTAAATCTGAGATTTATTAGAAAATGTCAACTTAATAAATCATGGATTTTCGGAGCTGAAGGAAATGGAGACGTAACTCACCACACATAAGCACCGCTAAGGGAATAAACTACGCTTTCCGCGGGAGGCTGGTGAGCCTCTGCTCCCGCAGGACTAAGGAAGGCTGCTAGGAGAATCATCCTCGCAGAAAAATCGTGGTGTTTGCGATTTTTTGAGTCTACGTGTATTTCCTCCGCTAATTTGATGGAAAACAATAAGCCAACCGCTTGTTATTTGTTTATTAAAAATTAAAAGATCGCTAGGCACGCGCACAAGAGGTGCTGTACTAACAAAAGAAAGGCCACACTTACAAAAGCTAGCCACTACTCACAAATGACGCACGAATCAAGGCTGAAACTAACAAAACAGTGTGGGCACGCACATAAGATGCAGTTAACTAACAAAAAAATCAACAGCAATCAAGTGGATTGGAGCGTAAGGCGCGAGGTTCGGAACACTTAAACATTGTGTGTTCCTCAGCGCCGCTGACTCACGGATGCCGATACTCGAGTCCTATGGGAACGGGGCCAGCGTTACTTCTCGAATAAACTTCGAGTCGTTCCGAGAAAGCTGACGACGAATCAATACTCTTAGACGCAGGAACAGGGGATTTTTATTTATAAAGACTTGGGAAACCAATTAATTCATTCCCTAGTTAGCTGAGGCCGTGCCCATGGAAAGCGAGCGACCTGAAGCTCAAATCCACATCATAAGCCAGTAGTAATCACCTATTATGTTAGCTCTTAGCTTAAGCGTTACGTCGCATTCTATATCAATTGCAAATGAAGCGAATTGAAAATGCACGAAAACGGTTTTCTTTCTGCGGATAAATTGCTAGGATCCTCAGCATCATATTTTCGTTTGAAATCCCTATTATTGGTTTCGCTTTCTTACCCAAAATTGAATTAGAATCTTTTAGCTGTATCTATTTTTTATGCTCCATCCCTATCCTCAAATCTCTTGTTCTATCCTATGAACCCTCATGCATAACTTAGTGGTACAAGATGACTTGTATACTATGTATGAAAGGGGCCAAACATGGTGTGGATAAAGATATTGCAGTGGGCTGTTTTCTTGATCCTCTTGGTCTTTACATTCACTGCGTTTCCATCGTATAAAGCCTTTTACCAATCACAATTCTTACCTACCGTCTATGAAACAAAGCCTGTAGATACAAATCCTGATTCACTTTATCTTAAAATAAAGCACTATGCGGATGAGCACAATGTTCAACCTATTGATGCCAAAATAGATAAAGTGTGGAAAGCAATCCCTGGTTATAATGGCTTAACGATAAATGTTAAGGCCTCTTACGAAAAACAAAAAAAAGCAAAAGCCTTCCGCCCTGATCGATTGATATATGAGGAAGTGTCACCATCTATCCATTTATCAGACTTACAGCCCGCGCCAATTTTCCGCGGGAATCCAAAAAAACCAATGGTAGCCCTTGCATTTGATGTAGCTGATGGGGAAGAGGATATTCCAAAAATATTAAATATCTTAAGTCAAGCTAATGTCTCAGCCACCTTTTATTTAGATGGCGATTGGGTGAAAAAACACGCAGAATTAGCGCTTATGATCAGTGATGAGGGCCATGAAATTGGAAACTATTCTCTTACACAAGAAGACCTCAGTACACAATCCAAAGAAGAGATGGTGACAAAAATAAATAAAACCAATGATATTATTGAAGCGACATTAGATGTTACACCAAAATGGTTTACCCCTCCAATGGGGAAATATAATCAACAAATGTTGAATGTCGCTTATTCATTAAATTTAATGACCACGCTCTGGACCATTGATGCAGGTGACGGGAACAGTGGCCAGCCCACGAGTATGGTCAGGCGCGTAGCGAACGAGGTTGAATCGGGTTCTATTATCCGGTTCTCTCCAACAGAATCAACGGTTAAAGCCTTGGAAATGATAATTGGGAGCATTAAAAAGAAAGGTTTTCAGTTAGGGACATTAAGTGAACTTACGAATGAAAATAGAATCGATAATTGACATCCCTTTAATAGAATGTGCTTAAATTGTGACAAGCCGCCGAACGTGTTATAGTATTCATTAAGGCTAATTTTTCGTAGGTGAAATATGATCGCATAGGCGTTTTAGGAGGATGCAGCATGATTACTAAACACAGATGTTCAAACGGTGTACGCATAGTTTTGGAAAACATACCATCTGTAAGATCTGTCACAATAGGATTATGGATTGGAACGGGCTCACGTGATGAAACAGAAGAGAATAATGGTATTTCCCACTTTATCGAACACATGCTTTTTAAAGGGACCCAAGATCGAAATGCGCGGGACATTGCAGAGGCTTTTGATCGTGTTGGAGGTCAGGTTAATGCTTTTACTTCCAAAGAATATACGTGTCTTTATGCGAGAGTGCTGGATGAACACGCGGAGTACGCATTAGAGATTCTCTCGGATATGCTATTTAATTCTACTTTTGATGATGAAGAACTGGCGAAGGAAAAACAAGTTGTTTACGAAGAAATAAAGATGTATGAGGATACTCCTGATGATCGTGTTCACGATTTATTAAGTCAAGTGACCTATAAACAACATCCGCTTGGCTATCCTATCCTTGGGACTGAAGAGACGCTCAAAAGCTTCGATAAGATGTATCTCAAACAACATATGAAAGAGCATTATCTTCCTGAAAATATTGTGGTTTCAATAGCTGGGAATGTAACCGAACAAATCATAGGGAAGATAGAAGGGATTTTTTCTACATACCAAGCTGAAGGCTCAGACATACAAGGTGAGAAGGCTGTCTTTCACCCGGGGAAAATTGCCAAACAAAAGGATACTGAGCAGGCTCATTTATGTGTAGGATTTAACGGCTATCCATTAGGAAATGAAAACATGTTTCCGATGAGTATATTGAATAATATTCTTGGGGGGAGTATGAGTAGTCGCCTGTTTCAAGAGGTTCGAGAAGAAAGAGGTCTTGCTTATTCAATCTTTTCGTATCATTCCGCTCATAGGGATAGTGGCCTTTTAACCATATATGGTGGAACGGGTGCAGAGCAAATGGATGAACTCTTTAGCACGATATTTAAAACCCTTGATGACATTAAAAAGAAAGGGTTCACACAAAAAGAATTAGATAATAGCAAGGAACAAATCAAAGGAAACTTAATGTTGAGTCTAGAAAGTACTTCAAGTCGAATGAATCGCAATGCCAAAAATGAATTGTTGCTGCAAAAGCATCGCTCTTTAGATGACATGACGAAGATGATTGAGGCAGTAACACTTGATGATATTCAAACTGTAATAGAACATCTTTTTGCAGAAGATTATTCCTGCTCGGTGATTAGTCCAAACGGAGCATTACCAAAATTAAACTAAGACGATGATAAGAGTCAGGCTTCTTCTTTTACTAAGCTGTATAAGTAAAGGAGGGGGTTTGGCTCATTTTAAAATATAAAAAATTTGGGCTTTTATACAGGTTGTGGCCTAATCATTTACAACCATTTATTGACAGCATGGAAGTGGATTGTGGCGTAAAGCGCGAGGTTCGGAACCTTAAACATTGTGTGTTCCGCAGCGCCGCTGATTCACGGATGCCTACACTAGAGTCCTATGGGAACGGGGCCAGCGTTTCTTCTCGACAATACTTCGAGTAGTTCCGAGAAAGCTGACGACGAGGCAATACTCGTAGACGCAGGAACAGGGGATTTTTATTTATAAAGACTTGGGAAACACAAATATAACAACCAAGGAACTTCGGTTGAAAACGTCACGTTGTGTGACAACACCGAAGCTAGCACATTAATACCCCCCAAAAAGTAAAGAACACTTTTCGGGGACCCCGATGGTGCATCGAACGCCGACTCTACCCACATCGTGTAGGCATGAGGAAAGCGAGCGACCTGCAGTGGAAATCCCCACTATTAACCCCTCATAACTCTTCTCAAGTTACGTCGCAATTTATATCAATCATGTATCAAATCACACTCTGTATGCTTTTTGAGTCTCGTCATCTTTATTTGAAATTTTATTATTGGTTCGACTCTTTAGTTCCCCCAATATTTAAGTTTGAGCCAAAAAATGGAGAAGGCGTAATGGGTATCTTCTCCGCTTTTTATAATTTTTCACCATTACTGTTGTGCTTTCATACTATATCCAAGACACTGACCTAGAAGACTTCTCCCGTGAGTCTTTTTTTATTGGGGATGTTCAAGGCCCAGGAAAACGAGGATGAAAGGTTAGCGTGATGTGTACATTAGCAACCGTTAATAAGAAAACACTTAACCTTCTTTGGAGCAGACTCATGATTAATTAAAAAGGGGGAAAGCAGATGTTAACAGGCATCCATATCGTTATTTTAGGTGGAGATGCACGACAGTTAGAAGTGATTAGCAAACTTAATGAACTAGATGCAACATTAGACCTCGTCGGATTTGATCAATTAGATCGGTATTATACAGGCGTTTCTAAAGTCGATCTAGAAGATATTGAATATGAGAAGGTCGATGCGATAGTCCTACCGGTAAGTGGGACCAACGGAGATGGCGTTGTAGAAACCATTTTTAGTGATAAAACCATTCGCATCCATGAAGATTGGTTAAAAAAAACGCCTGAACATTGTGTGATCTATTCGGGGATTACCACGCCTTATCTTAGTAATTGTGCAAAGAAATGTAACCGTGAAGTTGTCAAACTTTTTGAACGGGATGATGTTGCCATCTATAACTCAATCCCAACGGCTGAAGGGACACTGATGATCGTCATCCAAAATACTGATATCACGATTCATCAATCAAATGTTATAGTCCTTGGCTTAGGGCGCACGGGAATGACTTTAGCACGAACGTTTGATGCACTGGGAGCCAACGTTAGGGTAGGGGCCCGTGAACCAGAAAGTCTTGCGAGGATTCGTGAGATGGGAATGACGCCTTTCCAAATAAAAGATCTAGAATCTCAAGTCGTGGATGTTGATGTTTGTATTAACACGATTCCTGCCAAAGTGTTAACAGGTAAAGTTCTATCGAGAGTTCCTTCGCGTGCGCTTATCGTGGATATAGCTTCAAATCCTGGTGGAACCGATTTTCGTTATGCAGAAAAACGCGGCATTAAGGCGCTTCATGTTCTTGGTATTCCAGCAATGGTGGCTCCTAAAACTGCGGGTCGCATTATTGGAAATGTCTTATCGGAGCTTTTACTTGAGAAATTTGTTGAGGAGGATGATGAGAGTGGACTTTAAGGGAAAACATATCGGATTTGGAATGACGGGCTCACATTGTACCTATAGTCAGGTCGTTCCCCAAATTGAACGGTTGGTTGAACTCGGTGCCAATGTCACTCCGTTTGTCACCTATACAGTAAAAAATACAAATACTCGTTTTGGTGACGGGCAAGAGTGGGTTAATAAGTTAGAAGAAGTGACTGGAAACAAGGTCATCGACTCTGTAGTTGAAGCAGAACCCTTTGGCCCCAATAGTCCAATGGATTGCATGATTATTGCGCCTTTAACGGGGAATTCTTTAAGTAAATTTGCCAACGCAACGACGGACAGTGCTGTTCTGATGGCGGCGAAGGCAACACTTAGGAACGAATCTCCTGTTGTCTTAGGGATATCGACAAATGATGGCTTAGGACTAAGTATGGCGAACATCGCGAAACTTATGGTGGCGAAGAATGTCTTTTTTATACCGTTTGGGCAGGATGATCCCGTTAAGAAGAAAACCTCCTTGGTTTCTAGAATGGAAGCTATCCCGGAAACAGTGGAGGCTGCCCTTCAGAAAAAACAAATTCAGCCCGTTTTAATAGAAAAATTCCGTGATTAGCCCTTTCACTTTTCTTCATTAGAGGATATGATAAAATAGTAAGTATATGTATGGAGAAACGTTCAGGACTTGCGTTTCTCCTTTGAGTGTAAGTTAGAGGAATATAAGGAGTGTGTTCCCTTTGAATAAACAACAGGGGTTAAATGTAGCAATTGTTGGAGCTACAGGGGCTGTAGGTGTACAAATGTTAAAGATGCTTGAAGGCTCAACTTTGCCAATAGCAGAATTAAAGCTCTTAGCTTCTAAACGGTCTGTAGGACAAACGCGCGAATTTAAATCACAAACCATTCGCGTTGAAGAAGCACGGCCTGAGTCTTTTGAAGGTATAGATATCGCCTTATTTAGTGCCGGGGGAGCTGTTTCTAAACAATTAGCTCCCGAAGCTGCAAAACGAGGTGCCGTCGTTGTTGATAATACGAGTGCCTTTCGAATGGATCCAGAAGTGCCATTAGTTGTTCCTGAGGTAAACCCAGAGGCACTACGTGAACATAAAGGTATTATTGCTAATCCCAATTGTTCTACCATTCAAATGGTGGTTGCTCTTGAACCCTTACGTCAGGCGTACGAGTTAAATAGAGTGGTGGTTTCGACCTACCAAGCGGTTTCAGGAGCAGGACAATCAGCTATCAATGAGCTAACGGAGCAAACCAAATCGGTATTAAAGGGAGAAAAAACCAAAACAGATAAATTTCCACATCAAATTGCTTTTAATGTGATTCCACAGATCGATAAATTTCAAGAAAATCGTTATACTTTTGAAGAGATGAAGATGATCAATGAGACGAGAAAAATCATGGATGATCACACTCTTAAAGTCGCAGCAACTTGTGTGAGATTACCTGTAGCGGTAGGTCATGCTGAATCTGTTTACGTCGAATTAGGCGATGACAAAGATGTTAGTGTAGATGAAGTAATTGAGCTTCTTTCTAAAGCACCTGGGGTAACCGTTGTGGATGACCCAGAGCATTTAAGTTATCCTATGCCTGTTGACGCTGCCGGGAAAAAAGAAGTTTTTGTTGGCAGAATAAGAAAAGACCTAGATGTAAAAAATGGGCTTCATCTTTGGATTGTTTCGGATAATCTATTAAAGGGAGCGGCTTGGAATTCAGTTCAAATTGCTGAAACCTTAGTCGACTCTGGAATCGTGAAACTCAAAGGTTAAAAATGAAAGTTCAATTTATGGTTTTTTGTCGGGCAAGCGCACGAACGCATTTGACATCTGACTTCGTGCTGTTGATTGATCGCCTTATTTTGAACGACACTTAAAGTTAAGGGGTTCTATAGATGAAGATCATTGTACAGAAATTTGGCGGAACGTCGGTTCAGTCTGTAGAGGATCGACAAAAAGCCGCCTTACATGTTAAAAAGGCTGTGGAGGAAGGCTATAAGGTTGTTGTCGTTGTTTCTGCGATGGGCCGTAAAGGTGCTCCTTATGCAACAGATACTCTCCTTAGCCTAGTAGAAAATAAACACTTGTCAAATCGTGAAATGGATCTGTTAATGTCTTGTGGTGAAACGATTTCTTCAGTCGTGTTCTCAAGCCTTTTACAAGAAAATCATATCCAGTCTGAAGCGATGACAGGTGGTCAAGCGGGATTTCGCACTAGTGAAAATTTTACAAATGCCAAAATAATTGAGGTTAAAACGGAACACATTAGAGAGCGTTTAAAAATGGTTGATGTTGTGGTTGTTGCCGGCTTTCAAGGACAAACCAAAACAGGAGAGATCACAACAATTGGTCGCGGGGGAAGTGACACTTCGGCGGCTGCCCTAGGTGCGGCCTTAGGTGCAGAATGGATCGATATTTTTACTGATGTCGAAGGGATTATGACAGCAGACCCTAGGATTGTATCTGAGGCTCGCCATCTTGATGTTTTAACCTATAACGAAGTCTGTAACATGGCCTATCAAGGCGCAAAGGTCATTCATCCTAGAGCGGTGGAAATTGCCATGCATGCGAAGGTGCCTATCAGAATTCGCTCAACCCAATCCGACCGTCCGGGAACTTTGATTACGGCATTGAAAAAAGTAAGCAAAGGACAGGATATTCAGGAGCGTTTAATCACTGGTATCACCTATATGGATGAAATTACTCAAATTAAAGTTAAAGCTAAAAAAGATGAATATGATTTCCAATCTAAGATTTTCAAAGCCATGGCGGAACAACAGATTAGTGTAGACTTTTTTAATATCAGCCCGCAGGAAGTCGTCTATACGGTGAATAAAAGCACGACTGACCGCGCTATTGCGGCTTTGGAGGTCATTGGTTATCATCCGGAAGTGAAAAGGGACTGTGCAAAGGTCTCAACAGTAGGGGCAGGAATTGCCGGTGTCCCTGGCGTCACCTCGAAAATTGTGCATGCATTAACCAGCCAAGGGATCCAAATTTTACAATCAGCTGATTCTCATACTACAATTTGGGTGCTGATTGAGAATAAATACTTGCATGAAGCAGTTAACGGGCTCCATCGGGCTTTTGAATTAGACAAAGAAAATCAGAAGTCGAGTGGCATTAGTGAGTATTACTAAGCAATAAGGTTTATAGAAAGAAATTCCGAGAGAGAAAATCATGGTGGTCACTCATTATCATGAAAAATGTTCGATAGGTTTCAGGAGGCGATTTTTGTGGTGTTTGGACGGTTATTAACCGCAATGGTAACACCTTTTGATCAGCATGGAGAGGTAGACGAAAAACAAATCAAACCGCTTGTTGATCATTTAATTCATACAGGAACAGAAGGTCTTGTTGTTTCAGGAACAACAGGGGAATCCCCGACGTTATCTAAAAGTGAGAAACTCGCATTATTTGAAATGGTTTTAGAAGCCACAGATGGGCGTGTGCCAGTCATTGCTGGTACAGGGAGTAATAACACTGCCGACACGGTCGCTTTAACAAAAGAAGTAGAGAAGCTGGGTGTAGAAGGTGTTTTATTGGTTTCCCCTTATTATAGTAAACCGAATCAAAGCGGATTATATGAACATTTCAAAACCATTGCTCAATCTGTTCACATTCCGATCATGCTTTATAATGTTCCTGGAAGGACAGCATCAAATCTAGAAGCCGATACAGTAGTCAAGTTAGCGGCACTGGATAATGTGGTATGTATTAAAGAAGCCAGTGGTGATCTTAGTCAAATGGCGCAAATTATTGAGCGAACATCTGATGATTTTGTTGTCTATAGTGGTGATGACGCCTTAACCCTTCCAGTTCTATCTATTGGTGGCTATGGTGTGGTTTCTGTGGCTTCACATGTCGTTGGCCAGCAGATGCAACAGATGATTCATGATTTTATTGATGGCAATGTTAAGGAAGCTGCTCAGACCCATCGCTTGCTACTTCCCATAATGAAACAATTGTTTGCTCAGCCTAGTCCGGTTCCTGTTAAAGCATTATTAAATCAATTGGGGGTTTCGGTTGGCGGTGTTCGTCTGCCGCTGGTAGGTTTAAGCGATACAGAGCAAGCGGAACTTAGTCAGGTCTATCAACAATTTACTGATAAATTCAGTGAATAAAAAAGCGCTATTTATCAGTTTTGGCAACGGACATACAGAGCGGGGAAGGCGCTGTGCATCACTTTGAATGTCTTTCCCTTTATTCTCTAAATTGATGCTAATTACATAACATGAGGATTTTACCTTGTATATGAACAAGTATATAGAGTATAATACCTTTAAAGGATTCGAACGGGTTAACAAAAGGCTAGGATGACTTGGCAATGCCCAACTATGCCTCAAAAGTGGCCAAGCTTGGGCACGGTAGGATCACTGTCGGTAAGTGATTTTAATCAAGTTTAATGTTTGAAAATAGCTGATCATTTGATTTTAATTTGATTAAAAAGTGTAAGGGCTTATCCTTGAGTATGGTGTCTTACCTATCAGGGAGAGTTAAGTGTGAATACTGTAATGCTATTTCTTAGGCCTAATGTAATCCTTTTTTATAAGAAAATTTAAATAATTCAAATGTTCATTTGTTATGTGTGTGTTCAAATAAGGGGATCACAGAGCTGGGAGTCAACAGTGCCCTGTGTTCGCAGAAATGGGAGCTCTGAGCCGCTGGCCTGAGCAGCTAATCTGTTCCCTTTAGCTATGAACGAGCGTAAAAGTGAATAGTAGGAGGAATGCTCATTGCAAAATCAACGAGAAGATAAGGTCAAGATTTATGCGATGGGCGGCGTTGGCGAAATAGGTAATAATATGACTGTTATAGAGATCAACGAGGATATTTTCATTGTTGATGCGGGGATGATGCATCCAAAAGATGAAATGTTTGGTGTTGATACTGTTATTCCAGACATTACGTACCTAGAACAAAATCGTGAGCGAGTGAAAGCTATATTTTTAACTCACGCTCACAATGCTCATATTGGGGGCATACCGTACTTAATTAAAAAAATTAAGGCTCCAATATACGGCACGACTTTAACTTTAGCCATTCTTGAGCAAATGTTAAGGGAAATGAAGCTGAATAAAAAACTAAAGACGATCACCATTGATCCCGACAAAGACGTAGCGATTGGGGCACATCGAATCTCCTTTTTTAGGACCACGCATAGTATCCCGGATACTGTTGGCTTGATTTTCCATACCTCGCAAGGAGCCATTGTACATACAGGTGATTTTAAACTCGATCACACACCTGTAGATGGGGTTAAGTTTGATCTCAGCAAATTAACACGTCTTGGTGATGAAGGTGTACTGTGTTTACTTTCGGATAGTAAAAATTCGGAAAGACTCGGTCATACGCCATCAGAATCCATTGTTGGTGAGAAGCTGGAAGATATTTTTTATTTTGCTGAAGGCAGAGTCATTACGACCCTTTATGCATCGAATCTTCATAGAATTCAGCAGGTCATTAATGCAGCTGTGCAAACTAAGCGAAAGGTGGCTCTCGAAAATCGCTATCTTGAACGTATAGTGGGGATAGCCACTAAATTAGGCTATATTCATGTGCCTAAACATACTTTTATTAGTTTAGATAAGATCGGGAAAATCTCAGATAAAGAAACAGCTATTATTACAACGGGTCCAGAAGGCGATCCGATTACACCGCTTACTCGAATCGCTAATCATTCTCATAAAAAAATTGAGGCAAAAGCGAATGATATCTTTATTTACGCTTCTTCAGCTTCACCAGGTGATGAGAAGGATGTCACCAAAGCGATTGATGATCTCATGCGTTTGGGGGTTAAGGTTGTTTATGGAGAAAGCGTCCATGTATCCGGACATGCTTCTAGTGAAGACTTAAAGCTTATCCTTGAACTCGTTAGACCCAAATATTTTATTCCGATTCATGGGGAATTTCGTTTGCTCAAGGCTCACATGGACATTGCTGGGGCCATGGGTGTGCCTTTGCATCATGTTTTTCTTATTGAAAAGGGTGATGTTGTTGAATTTTCAAAGGGAGAAGCAAGACAAACAGATAAGGTGCCTGCTGGCCAAGTTCTCGTCGATGGTCTCGGCGTCGGTGATGTCGGAAACATTGTTTTGCGAGATCGCAGACTTCTTGCTGAGGATGGGACGCTTATCGTGGTTGTCACTTTGGGAAGACGCACGAAGAAAATTTTATCAGGACCTGAGATTATTACGCGTGGATTTGTCTATGTCCGAGAATCTGAGGAATTAATAGAAGATGCGAACAATATTGTCACAGAAGTTCTTTCAAAAGCTTTAACCGAAAATGTCTCAGAGTGGTCATCATTGAAAAACGGTATTCGTGATGCCCTGAGTCGCTATTTATATGACAAAACTAAACGCCGCCCAATGATATTGCCAATTATCATGGAAATTTAAATCAATTTCACGTTCAAAAATGGGAGATATCGGAAAAGAGGAAGCTATAGGTTAAAGAGGCAATTTAGGGTCATCAAAAAGTGTTTGCTTTTTGGACTATAGTGTCTTCACTTAAACTCATCTTTGCAAAACATCTGTTTTTGAACTACTTCTTAGAAAAGCGTTGCTTCTGCGACGCTTTTTTGTATTAAAACCTTCTCCTTATCAGATACTATGGCTATCTAGTTTAAAAGGAGAGGTTACTATGTCTGATGAACAACATGAACAAGAGCAGGAACAAAACAATGAATCCAATGCGATATTAAACCAAATTCAAAAATTGGGACAGACCAATGTTGCTGGTGCGGAATCAAACATCCATTGCCTTACTGTCATCGGGCAAATTGAGGGGCACATGGCGCTTCCACCAAAGAATAAAACGACAAAATACGAACATCTTATTCCGCAATTAATTGCGATTGAGCAAAATGAAAAAATTGAAGGGTTACTCGTCATGTTAAATACAGTAGGTGGGGATGTCGAAGCGGGACTCGCAATTGCAGAAATGATTTCGACGATCTCGAAGCCGACCGTAACCTTAGTCATTGGAGGTGGACATTCCATTGGGGTCCCGATTGCAGTTGCGTCCGACTATGCCTTTATTGCTGAGAGTGCCACAATGCTGGTGCATCCAGTGAGAATGAATGGACTTGTTATCGGTGTTCCTCAAAGTTTTGATTATATTGAAAAGATTCAAGAACGTATTACACGCTTTGTTACTGAACATTCCAATATTAGTGCAGAAAAATTTCAAGAGCTCATGTTTAACAAAACGAATTTAACCACTGATATAGGGACTAATTTAGTTGGGAAGCAAGCCGTGGAATATGGCATTATTAATGAGGTAGGGGGCGTAGCGAAAGCCCTGATGAAGCTTCAGGAATTGATTAAGGAACATAAAGAACAATCTGATCAACAGGTGGTGCAGTAACATGTATTATACGATTGTGCCACATGAAATTCTTTTTGATGAGGATCATGATGTGCCTACCGCTCAGAGGCGGACCATTCAAGTGGATGGTGTTCCTCTTATCATTGAACAGAGTTCAACATCTGAATATGAGATTGTACAGATTTTGAGCTCCAATCCACAAGATTTTCTTTCTGAAAAAATTCAACCCGGAAAAAAGATGACACTTCAGCCTTTACTCAAGTAAACATTTTAAGGTACATTATAAATAGGGAAAAGACAAGCACCGCATTTGTTTGATAAAGCTCTTAAGGATTTTTATCATGCGGTGCTTAAGATATATCTTAAGATAGAACCGAGGTGACACCATGGCAAGGAAGCGGAAAAAGAAACGACAGACCAAAAAAGGCTGGAAGCAAATGTTCATTTATGAAACCACTGGCCTTCTTTTATTTGCTTTGACTTGCATTGGCATTACTAAAATGGGGGTCGCTGGTAAAGTTTTAGTCCAAGTTGCTCGCTTTTTTGCAGGTGAATGGTACATTCTGATTTTTTTAGGCACTCTTGCCTTATCCATTTACTATATTTGGTCCCGAAAACAGCCGGCCTATTTTTCACGTCGTTTGGTCGGTGTTTATTTACTGTGTCTGGCATTATTATTACTTAGCCATGTTAAACTTTTTGAATCCTTAACGGAAAATAATCAATGGAAAAATGCGTCGGTCCTAAGAAACACGTGGGAATTATATAGAGAACAACTGCTTGGTCATATCTCTGTGAAATATTTAGGAGGCGGTATGGTTGGTGCGATCTGCTTCGCCTTTTTTTATGTTCTCTTTGATGCTAAAGGCGCCATGTTTATGGCATTATTTTTAATCTTAATTTCTATTATATTGATTACAGGAAAGTCGATTCGAGATCTCTTACATAAGCTTTTAGCTAAGTTTCGACAGGCAATCGTCTCAGCCAAAGAAAATACTGCAGTGAAATGGGAAGAAAACAAGGAAAGAAAACGTGAGAAAAAAGAGGCGAAGGAAAAAGAGCAGGAGGCAGAAGCAGAGGCTTCACTTGAATTGATTGATCATGCTGAAACAAGTCAAGACGTTGAGCCTCCAATTATCCATGATTTTAATGAACAAGCTAACCCGGCTAATAAGGATGAAGGCCATGTGGAGTCCCAGGATGTTCAGGCAACTGACAATGAGGAGGCTGAGGATGAAGAAGTGAATGAGCAAAGCTTTCTCGTGCCAGAACTTGAAAATGAATCTTACCAACTCCCATCTTTTGACTTATTGCATTCACCGGTTAAGAACTCCCAGTCCAATGAGCGAAAGCATATTGCGGCGAATGTTCGAAAGCTCGAACAGACCTTTGAAAGCTTTGGTGTCAAAGCAAAAGTGAAAAAGGTCCATCTAGGGCCAGCGGTGACTAAGTATGAGGTCTATCCAGATGTCGGTGTGAAGGTAAGTCGGATCGTGAATCTGAACGATGATTTAGCCCTTGCCTTAGCCGCTAAAGAAATCCGAATTGAAGCGCCTATTCCAGGGAAATCTGCGGTAGGGATTGAGGTTCCTAATCAAGAAGTGGCCATGGTTAGCTTGAGAGAGGTACTAGAATCTGATTACGCCTCAAAAGAATCCTCTAAGTTGGCCATCGGTCTAGGTCGGGATATTTCAGGAGTGCCTATTCTTGCCGACCTGAGTAAAATGCCACATTTACTTGTTGCAGGGGCAACAGGGAGTGGTAAAAGTGTGTGTATTAATGGAATTATAACGAGTCTTTTAATGAGAACGAAGCCCCATGAGGTGAAACTCCTCATGGTTGATCCCAAGATGGTCGAACTCAATGTGTATAATGGGGTACCCCATCTTTTGACGCCAGTGGTGACAGACCCTAAGAAAGCGTCGCAGGCTTTGAAGAAGGTTGTTGACGAGATGGAACGGCGTTATGAGTTGTTTTCACACAGCGGGACCCGGAATATTACCGGCTATAATAACTATATTCAAAAAAATAATGAGCTCACTGAGGAACAACAGCCCTTCATGCCTTATATCGTCGTCATTATTGATGAGTTAGCAGATCTTATGATGATCGCTTCTAAGGATGTCGAAGATGCCATTACGCGACTGGCACAAATGGCGAGGGCCGCTGGTATTCATTTAATTATTGCCACGCAGCGCCCTTCTGTCGATGTCATTACTGGTGTCATTAAGGCCAATATTCCTTCGAGAATTGCATTTAGTGTCTCTTCACAGACCGATTCGCGGACAATTTTGGACAGTGGTGGGGCAGAGAAGTTGCTTGGAAAAGGAGATATGCTTTTCTTGCCGATTGGTGCCTCGAAACCTACTCGTATTCAAGGAGCCTTTTTATCAGATGATGAGGTTGAAGCTGTGGTGGACTTCGTTATTTCACAACAGAAAGCCCAATATCAAGAAAATATGATTCCAACAGATGAGCCAGAGACGAAAGCACAAGACGTTGAGGATGAATTATTCGATGATGCTGTAAAATTAGTCGTCGACATGCAAACCGCATCAGTGTCTATGCTCCAGCGTCGTTTTCGAATTGGTTATACACGCGCGGCACGTTTAATTGATGCTATGGAAGATCATCATATTATTGGGCCTTATGAAGGCAGTAAACCAAGAGAAGTGCTTATTTCTAAAATTGAAGATGAAATTTCCTCATAAATGAAGCGTCTAGAAACAAGAAAAGAAAACAAAAGCTTGAGTCTTCAAATAAGTGGTGATCTCATTCCAAGCTATTCCCTGTTCGTGTGTCTACTAGTAGGCTCCTCTCGGAACAACTCGGGCATCTATTCGTGAAATCATGCTCGCCCCGTTCCCGAAGGACTCTCTTTTAGGCACCCTTGAGTTGGTGGCGCTGAGGAACACACTAATTATAAGTGTTCCGAATCTCGCACCTTCCGTCCCATGCAATTGGATTGCTTACGAACCATTTGGTAACAAAAACTTTTTCAATATCTAAACGAGGACCGGGCATGTTTTTTTAGCTCGGTTTTTCTAATATTATTGGTTCAAATGCTTGCTTTCGGGTACAATGAAAAAAGAAACAGACTTTAAAAAAAGTTAGTTCGAATAAGGATAAAAAACCTTATTAGAACACTTATTCACGAGGAGGGAATGACCTTGAGTTACATAGATGAACACATTCATGCGTTACCAGGCTTTACGTTACATACTGTAGCCACAAATAAATTTAAAACGGTAACAATGGTAATCCAATTTAGAGCCCCTTTGGAAGAGGAAACAGTGACTAAAAGAGCTCTACTCGCCCATCTTTTGAAGAGTAGTACAAAACAATCACCAACGTCTCAACAACTTCAACAACGTTTGGATGATCTTTATGGGGCAACTTTGTCATCACAGGTTCAGAAGAAAGGGAACAATCATCTTCTCTCACTTCATGTTCATGTGGCCAACGAACGGTTTATTTCAGAGACCTCATCACTTCTTGAAGAAAGTATCCAACTTTTGAGCGAGGCTATCCTTCAGCCGAATGTTGAGGGTCACGCTTTTGATGAAGTGAGTTTTAAAAAGGAAAAACGAGCTTTAAAACAGCGACTTCTGGCCATTTACGATGATAAGATGCGTTATGCAAATGAGCGCTTAATTGATGAAATGTGTGAAGGAGAGGTTTATGCTCTTCATACCAATGGCACATTGGATGCATTAGAATCGCTAACCTCTGAGGAACTCTACACATATTATCAAGACATGCTTAAAACAAATGAAATTGATCTTTATGTTGTGGGTGACATCGATCATCAAGAAATGAAGCAAAGGATTGGCCAAGTCTTAACCTTTAACAATCGGGAAACAGTAAAGCTTCAAAACACCTTCGAGCCGGTTGTTAAAAGGCAAGCTAAAGTCGTTAAAGAAAGTCAGGAAGTCGAACAAGGCAAACTCAACCTAGGCTACCGCACCAATGTGACAATAGATGATCCCCTTTATCCGGCAACACAAGTGTTTAATGGATTATTCGGGGGCTTTCCTCATTCCAAGCTGTTTATGAATGTACGAGAAAAGATGAGTCTTGCTTATTATGCGACATCAAGATATGAAAGTTTTAAAGGGCTGCTTATTGTCATGTCCGGTATTGAATTTGTGAATTACCAGAAAGCGGTCGATATTATTGCTGCCCAATTAAAAGCCATCCAAGAAGGCGATTTTACGGAGGGAGAAGTGGCTCAGACTAAAGCTTTGTTGAAAAATTCCATTCTTGAAGCTTTAGATAGTCCTTTTGGTCTGATTGATGTCCTTTATCAAAAGGTCCTTTCTAATCATGGGCTTGAACTTGATCAGTGGTTTGCAGCCATTGAGAAGGTTGATCGAGATGAGATTATAAAAGCCGCTCATATGACAACGCTTGACACGACTTACTTTCTTCAAGGACAGGAGGGATGAAGATGGAAACGAAACGCTTTGATCAATTACAAGAGACCGTCTACCATCAACAATTAGCCAATGGCTTAAACGTCTATATTTTGCCAAAAGAAGGGTTTAATAAGACTTTTGCCACCTTTACGACGAAATACGGGTCGATTGATAACCATTTCAAAAAGCATAATAGTGATGAGTGGCTGAACGTTCCTGATGGGATTGCCCATTTTCTCGAACATAAAATGTTTGAGCAACCCGATGGGACTGATGTTTTCCAAGCCTTTGGGACACAAGGAGCGATGGCGAATGCTTTTACTTCTTTTACAGCAACGGCCTATTTATTTTCTAGCACGTCTCGTGTCGAAGAGAATTTACAAACCCTCATCGACTTTGTCCAAACTCCGGCATTTACAGATGAGAATGTTGAAAAAGAAAAAGGGATTATCGGACAAGAGATTAGAATGTATGATGACAATCCGGATTGGCGGCTGTATTTCGGTTTAATCGAGAATATGTATCATCAGCAGCCTGTGAAAATTGATATCGCTGGAACAGTGGAGTCTATTGCTAAGATCACAAAAGAGCATCTTTATGATTGTTATCGTACCTTTTATCATCCGAGTAATATGGTGCTTTTTATTGTAGGGCCTGTCGATCCAGAAAAGATATTCCAACTTGTTGAGGATAACCAAAGGCAGAAGGATTATACCAATAAACAAGCCATCGAAAGAAAGTATCCTGAAGAACCTCAGACTGTTGCAAAGAAAGAAGAAGTATTATCTATGCCTGTGAAAACACCAAAGTGTCTTGTGGGCTTTAAGGAACGTACGGTTCATCGAGAAGGCGAGGCAATGCTCCGTCACGAACTCTCTGTTCAGCTGTTATTAGAGGTGTTGTTTGGTAAAGGAACTGAAAACTATCGCACCCTCATTGAGGAAGGTCTCATTGATGACAGTTTCTCTTTTGAGTATACAGAAGAGCATGAGTTTGCTTTTTCCGCTATCGGAGGGAACACCGAAGATCCAGATGGCTTTGCAATTCGTGTCAAGGATATGATTGATCAAGCGAAACAACAGGCTTTAGACGAAACGGCCATTGAAAGGGCACGCAAGAAAAGAATTGGCTCCTTTTTAAAGGCTTTAAATTCACCCGAATTTATTGCAAACCAATTTACCCGTTACCAATTTAACGGAATGGATTTATTTTCTATTGTGCCAACCCTTGAATCCTTAAGTCTTGATGAATTAAAACAAGTGCTTGAAGAACATTTCCATGATGAAGGCTTTACAAAGTTTAAAGTGGTGGCCAAATAATTGGAAGAGACAAAGTTTGCTTTAATTACAGGAGCAAGTGGAGGGATTGGTCAGGAAATTGCCAGAGCTTTGGCTGAAGCGGGGTTTTCTCTTTATTTGCACTATAATCGTAACCGTGAAGCTGCGGAAGCATTAGCGACGGGCTTAAAAGAGGACTATCCGCAACAATCATTCCCACTCATTCAGGCTGATTTGACACAGCCAGAGGGGCTTCAGGCTCTGCAAACCATTAAAGTGCCTATTGAATGCTTAATACAAAATTCAGGACAAAGCCATGTAGGATTAATAACGGATGTTAGTCCAGCAAGCCTTGATGCTTTTATTAGAGCCAATATTACCCACCCTTTTTTAGTGACGCAGCATTTTGTTCCTCAGATGGTAAAGGCTAAGAAGGGCACGATCATTTTTATTACCTCCATTTGGGGGTTAACAGGGGCGGCGATGGAAGTGATGTATTCCATGGTAAAAGGGGCGCAAAACAGTTTTGTGAAGGCTCTCGCCAAGGAGCTTGCCCCCAGTCATATTAATGTTAATGCTGTTGCTCCAGGAGCGATAGAAACCGCAATGATGGCAACCTATGATGAAGAAACCATGGCGCTTTTAAGGGATGAAATTCCAGCGGGACGATTAGGGACAGCGAATGAAGTGGCAGCATTAGTGAAATTTTTAGCCTCACCATCCGCAGAATATATTAACGGTCAAATTATTTCAATCAATGGCGCTTGGTACTGCTAGACAGTATCTTGACAAGCAGCCAGACATACCTTTTATTGGGAAAGTCAAATGTGAATAGATTACCGTCCGGAAGACATCCTATTAGCGTAGGACCTATTCAAGGAGGTAATTCAAACATGTCTGTTCTTCAAAACTGGGATCAATGGAAAGATTTCTTAGCTGATCGCTTGCATCAAGCAGAAGGCAAGGGCGTAGGTCAAGATACAATAAGCAATTTTGCTACTGAAATCGGTGGTTATCTTGCTGATCATGTTGATCCAAAAAATGATGAGCAACGCATGCTCTCTGACTTATGGAGTGTAGCGGACAAAGATGAACAGCACGCTATCGCCAATATGATGGTGAAGCTTGTTCAAAATAATGGATCAAAATAATCATCGTTTTAGGTAAGTCAAGGTTAAGAGTCAGGTTCTCACCATTCTGAGAACCTGACTTTCTTTGTAACCTCAGAAAGGATAATTTTATCTATAAGTGCAACTTCACCAAGGCTTGGCGTTATGCCGATTTTTTCTTAAAAGTATAAATGTTTGGCCATCAAGACGGAGTGGATTACGGCTCCAGAACGCTCGCTTTTCTCATGCCCACACGACTAAGGAAAGCGTCTAAGAGAATAAGCCTCGCAAAAAAAATCGCGTTTTTACGATTTTTGATGTGGGTAGGGGCGGCGTTCGACGCTCAATCGGGGTCCCCTAAAAGTGTTTTTTTGGGATGGTTTACCTGTGTGTTCCAAAGTAACTATGATTAAAAGTCCCCTGTTCCTACGTCTACTCGAATGCTTTGAAGTCAGCTTTCTCAGAACAACTCGGCGTTGACTCGTTGCTTTCCCGAAGGACTCTCGTTTAGGTATCCGTGAGTCCACGCGCTGAGGAACACATTTAGTATAAGTGTTCCCAATCTCACGTCTTTCCGATCCAATTCCCTTATGCTAAAGCTGCCTTTGATATTAAAAATTTTTTCAGTACTTTATAAAGAAAGAGCAAGTTTTCTCTGTTCGGTTTTTCTAATACTATATAAGTAAAACGGACGTAAAAATAAAAGCTTTGATTTAATGCGGAGGATTCATGTCTGATCGTCAGGTGTGTTTTGAATGACTTGTTCCAGTTTTTTTATAGAATCCTTCATGTGTAGATAATTGAAAATTCTATAATTTATTTGATTTTCCTTATCCTCACTTGAAACCTTTTATCATTTAGTTTAAATTAATATTAAGGAAAGATGTTCTTTATAGTAGTAAAGTTTTATACGTCGAATTTCCAGAGGTTTTCTATGTTGACAAAAGATTGGTATTTAGAGTATGAAATTCAAAGGAATCGTCCTGGGCTATTAGGAGATATTGCTTCCTTATTTGGTATGCTTGGTATTAATATCCTTTCGATTAATGGAGTCGATGATTCAAGACGAGGGATGTTATTACGTACGGAAAACAGTACACAGATTGATCAACTCTTTGCAATTGTTAAGACAATGGATAACATAAATGTAACAAAATTGAGAGAACCTAAATTAAGTGACAGGCTTGCTGTTCGTCATGGCCGGTATCTTATTCGTGATGCTGATGATAAAAAAACCTTTCGCTTTGTTCGTGATGAAATTGGTTTACTTGTTGATTTTATGGCAGAGCTGTATAAGAAAGAGGGACACAAACTTATCGGTATTCGGGGACTTCCACGTGTCGGAAAAACGGAATCGGTGGTCGCTTCGAGTGTGTGCGCCAATAAGCGCTGGGTTTTTATCTCATCCACATTGTTAAAACAAACAGTGAGAAGTCAATTAGCTGATGACGAGTTTACTGATGACCATATTTTTATCATCGATGGGATTGTCTCTACTAGACGCTCTTCAGAACGACATTGGGAGTTACTGCGGAGAGTGATGAGAATGCCTGTGACTAAGGTGGTAGAACATCCTGATATCTTTGTTCGTGATTCAGAATATCGACTGGATGACTTTGACTATATTATTGAATTAAGGAACCATCATGATGAAGAAATTACATACGATATGTTGGAAGAAGGCTATTCAGCATTTAATGATTTTAACTGATATTGGGCAGGTGTTCATTCGTGAGTGAGTTAGGACAGGTTCTAAAAGAGGCAAGAGAGGCAAAAGGACTGTCGCTCGATGAAATTCAAGAAACAACCAAAATACAAAAACGCTATTTAGCCGCTATCGAACGTGGCGACTATCAGATTCTTCCAGGGCAGTTTTATATTCGTGCGTTTATCAAAAGCTATGCTGAAGCTTTAGGCCTTGATACTCAGGAAATATTTAGTCAGTACGGTAAAGAGATTCCCCAACCTGTTCAGCCCGAGATAGAGCAATTACCTTCACGAAGTGTTAAAACAACACCTATTAAAGCAAAAAATACGAGTTCAAAGGTGTCATCAATACTTCCTTTTGCAGGAGCTGTGGTTATCCTATTAGCTTTAGGAATCGGGATTTGGGTTGTTGCTCAACATATGTCTGGTGGAAGTGACAGCTCAAAGGATACAGAGACTTCTAATGACGATGTGACTTTAGAACAAGGAAATGATATTGGAAATCATCAGTCTAAAAGTAATGACGCGGTGAATGATCAACCGGGATCTGAGGCGTCTGCTAAAGATACGGATACTGACAAAGAGAATAAAACAACGTCTGATGAGACGGAACAAAAACAGACCCAAAAGCTATCTGAACCAGAAACCAATGGTTCAGCTTCAACCTATACCTTATCTGGAACGGATAAGTTTGTTGT
Source organism: Pullulanibacillus pueri (assembly GCF_014639255.1). Classification (GTDB taxonomy): domain Bacteria; phylum Bacillota; class Bacilli; order Bacillales; family Sporolactobacillaceae; genus Pullulanibacillus; species Pullulanibacillus pueri. The sequence goes on along the minus strand of NZ_BMFV01000014.1, from coordinate 20,311 downwards.
TGAAGTCACTGCCATGGATGGTCATTATTCGTGGTTAACAGCTACGAAGGACAATGCAAGCGGTGAAAAATATTTCTATGATAGTGTATCTAAAGGCGTGGATAACAGGAAGGATGTTTCTTTTAAAAAGGATTTAAGTGATATTGGTACGCTTTACTTGAAAATTGGCGATACGCATCATGCGATTGTGAAGATTAATGGAGAAGTTTTAAAGTACCCCAATGACGACTATACCCAGTCGATTACGATTAATTTTAAAAAATCCTAAATGATTGAGAGTCATCGAAGGGTGGCTCTTTTTCTACGGAAATGAACCTTTACGTTTTTATTATTGGAGGAATAGAAATGAATATTGCTAATAAAATTACTGTTTCGAGAGTGATCCTAATCCCTATCTTTTTAATCTTTTTTTTAATTCCATGGTCCTTCGGAAATATTACCATCTGGCATGCAGTCATTCCCGTTCAGGATTTTATAGCGGCGATTATTTTTATTGTTGCCTCATGTACTGATTGGTTAGATGGCTATTATGCCCGGAAATTGAATCTGGTGACGAATTTCGGGAAATTTCTTGACCCGCTTGCAGATAAATTGCTTGTGATGAGTGCTTTCGTTCCTTTAGTCGGCTTTGATGTCATCCCTTCATGGATGGTGATTGTGATTTTAGCACGTGAATTCGCTGTGACGGGTTTACGCCTCGTTGCGGTTGAAGGTGGCGAAGTTATTGCCGCTAGTCAAATGGCCAAATGGAAGACAGCAACACAAATGATTGCTCTTATCCTTTTACTTTTTCATAATATCCCTTTTGGTGAGGAAGGATTCCCGCTTGCTGATATTTTCTTGTGGATAGCCGTTGTTTTAACGATTCTTTCTGGTGGAGAGTACTTTTATAAAAATCGTGACATTTTATTAAAATCAAAATAAAAGCAGGAATTAGCCCTGTCTAACGATAATTATTTAACTAGGGCAGTAAGTTGCATTTTTTATTATGAGTTTCAATAAGAATCAAAATTTGTCATGAATGAAGGTGGCCTTGAAGATGAATGCGGAAATTATTGCAGTGGGATCGGAACTTTTACTTGGGCAGATTGCAAATACAAATGCGCAATTTATATCGGAACAATTGGCAGAGCTAGGGATTAATGTGTTTTTTCATACCGTTGTAGGTGATAATCCGAAGCGTTTAGAGCAAGTCATTCATATTGCGCAAACACGCTCTAATTTAATTATATTTACGGGCGGTTTAGGACCGACAAAAGATGATCTTACCAAGGAAGTTGTTGCGAAATGCTTGGGGAGAGCATTGGTGACCGACAAAACAGCAATGGATCAAATTGAGGCTTATTTTATTAAGCAAGGACGTGTGATGACCGAAAATAATCGTAGGCAGGCGATTATTTTAGAGGGGAGTCATGTCCTTCCTAATAACAATGGAATGGCCCCTGGGATGATCATCGAGAACCCAGAGCATCGTTATATCTTAATGCCAGGACCACCGAGTGAAATGAGACCAATGTTTCTTAATAGTGTAAAGCCTTATCTTATGAATGATTTGAATGAACCTCTCCATTCACGTGTTTTGCGCTTTTTTGGTATAGGCGAATCAGCATTAGAAACAGAACTGATGGATCTGATTGATTCTCAGACTAATCCGACCCTCGCCCCTTTGGCTAAAGAAGGTGAAGTGACGCTACGCTTAACGGCAAAACATAAAGATGCAGCCGTGGCTCAGGAACTTTTAAATGATTTAGAGCAAAAGATTCAGTCACGAGTAGGTCAGTTTTTATACGGTTATGGTGATGCTACCTCACTCCCGAAGGTTGTTTTTGAATTGCTTAAAGAGAAGCACCTGACGGTAGCGGCGGCAGAAAGCTTAACGGGGGGGCTATTTAGTCAGCAATTGACCGATTTACCCGGAGCCTCGTCGGTTTTTAAGGGCGCTGTTGTTAGTTATACCAATCAAGTGAAGGGGCATCTCCTTGAGGTTGCGCAAACAACCTTGGATAACGCAGGTGCAGTGAGCCGTGCTTGCGCTGAAGAGATGGCCATCGGAGCAAAAAAACAATGTGGCTCTGATATTGGCATTAGTTTTACTGGTGTCGCGGGTCCTTCAACAGAAGAAGGTCAACCTATTGGAACGGTCTTTATCGGTATAGCTGATGATAATGAGACGGTGGTTCATGCTTTAGAGTTAAATGGTTCTAGAGCGGCTATTCGGAAAAGAACGGTTTTACATGGATTTGATTTTTTGAGACGTCATTTAATAGATTGATATTCATTTTTGAAAAATATCGAATAAATGTTCGCAAAACACTTGGCAAATGAATGAAAAACGTCTATTATAATAGTATACGGAAGAGGTTTGCTAGGGATTGACTTTCAAAGCATAGAAATAAACGATCGGAGTCCCTTGCCCCTTTATACCTATTAAGGAGAGATAATAGCTTATGAACGAGAGAAAAGCAGCCCTCGATATGGCTTTAAGACAAATAGAAAAGCAATTTGGTAAAGGTTCAATTATGAAGCTTGGTGAACAAGCTGAACAAAGAGTATCCACAGTCTCAAGTGGCTCTTTAGCACTTGATATCGCATTAGGCGTTGGTGGTTACCCTCGCGGAAGAGTCATTGAAGTCTATGGACCCGAATCTTCTGGTAAGACGACCGTTGCTTTACACGCGATTGCTGAGGCGCAAAGAAATGGCGGTCAAGCGGCATTTATTGATGCAGAGCATGCCTTAGATCCCGTCTATGCTCAAAACTTAGGGGTTAACATTGATGAGTTACTCCTCTCGCAACCAGATACAGGGGAACAGGCCCTTGAGATCGCTGAGGCTCTTGTGAGAAGTGGTGCGGTCGATATCATTATTATTGACTCTGTTGCCGCACTTGTTCCTAAGGCTGAAATTGAAGGTGAGATGGGTGATTCTCATGTGGGTCTTCAAGCTCGTCTTATGTCCCAAGCCTTGCGGAAACTTTCAGGTGCCATTAATAAATCAAAAACCACAGCAATATTTATTAACCAAATCCGTGAAAAAGTCGGTGTGATGTTTGGGAATCCAGAAACTACTCCAGGGGGACGTGCATTGAAGTTTTATTCGTCAGTGCGTCTTGAAGTCCGACGTGCAGAAACCTTGAAGCAAGGGAATGACATGGTTGGGAACCGGACACGTATAAAAGTGGTTAAAAATAAAGTTGCGCCTCCATTCAAACAAGCAGAAGTGGATATTATGTATGGTGAAGGGATCTCTAAGGAAGGCGAGATTTTGGACATTGGCTCTGACATTGATGTTGTCCAAAAAAGCGGCGCATGGTATTCCTATAATGACGAACGTTTAGGTCAGGGACGTGAAAATGCCAAGCAATTCCTTAAGGAAAATCAAGAGATGCGTAATATCATTGAAACAGCTGTCAGACAACACTATGGGTTGGATGCAGATAAAGAAGAAGCAGCCGCTGATATTGCTGAACAAGGCGAATTGTTATAAGAGTAGGATAGAAAGACGCCCATGAGTCATTCATGGGCGTCTTTTATATCTGGGCATAGGTTTTAATTCCTATTTCATGTTTGGTTGTTTTGGAAATGTAAAAAAGAAGGATTTCCTGTTATTTCATACTTGAAAATAAAATTTTTTACAAAAGGCCAATAACGCTTGAAAATCGGCAATAACCAAATTATTTTCCCCTAAAAATAGAATCTTATTCCTGTACTGAGTTGACAACCAATTTTTCCAAATATACAATAAAAGTGTCTCTTTATTTTCTTTCATTAAAAATGTGAGTTAAAAAAGTGAAAAAGAGGCCTTTTAGGTCTTTATGTGTGTGAAATAGGACGACTGTTTCAGAGCAGGAGGTGAATATTATGGGTATACTAGCCACCATCTCCATTGCGCTGATCTCTATAGTCGTTGGGATCCTGATCGGGTACTTGGTACGCAAATCAATCGCTGAAGCTAGGATTGCGACGGCTGAAAATCAGGCGTCACAAATTATTGAAGAGGCAAAGCGGAACGCTGAAGCGTCCAAGAAGGAAGCGCTTCTTGAAGCAAAAGATGAAATTCATTCGATGAGAACGGAAGCGGATAATGAACTTCGTGATCGCCGGAACGAACTTCAGAAGCAAGAGAATCGACTCGTTCAAAAAGAAGATCTCCTTGATAGAAAAAGCGAAACACTCGATAAAAAAGAGGAATCACTGGATAAAAAGGAGGATTCTCTCGGAAAACAACAACGACAAATTGAAGAGATGGAAAGCAAAGTGGAGGAATTGTTGCGTAGTCAGCAAGCCGAACTTGAGCGGATTTCTGGGTTAACGGCTACCGAGGCAAAAGAACTCGTCATTAATCAAGTGAAGCACGAAGCTGTCCATGAAGCTGCACAAATGGCGAAGGAAATTGAAAATCGTGCTAAAGAAGAAGCCGATAAGAAAGCAAAGAGTATTCTTTCTCTTGCCATTCAACGTTGTGCGGCAGATCATGTGGCGGAGACAACGGTTTCAGTTGTTAACTTGCCAAATGACGAAATGAAGGGTCGAATTATTGGCCGAGAAGGTAGAAATATCCGTACCCTTGAAACATTAACCGGTATTGATCTCATCATTGATGATACACCAGAGGCCGTTATTTTATCTGGATTTGATCCGATCCGACGCGAAATTGCCAGAATTGCTTTAGAAAAGCTGGTCCTTGATGGACGAATCCATCCAGCGCGGATTGAAGAAATGGTAGAAAAATCTCGCCGAGAAGTTGATGAAATGATTCGCGAATACGGGGAGCAAACTACGTTTGAAGTTGGAATTCATGGCTTGCATCCTGACTTGATCAAAATTCTTGGTCGTTTAAAATTTAGGACAAGTTATGGACAAAATGTCTTAAAGCACTCCATGGAAGTTGCTTATTTAACGGGATTAATGGCTGCGGAACTAGGAGAAGATGTGACTCTAGCAAAACGTGCGGGCTTACTGCATGACATCGGAAAGGCTATTGACCATGAAGTAGAAGGCAGTCACGTTGAAATCGGGGTTGAGTTAACAACGAAATACGGAGAACACCCTGTGGTGATTAACAGTGTCGCTTCGCATCATGGTGATACAGAAGCAACATCAGTCATTTCCGTTCTTGTCGCAGCGGCAGACGCTTTATCAGCCGCTCGCCCGGGTGCGAGAAGAGAGACATTGGAAACTTATATCCGTCGTCTCGAGAAATTAGAAGAAATTTCCGAGTCATTTGAAGGGGTTGAGAAATCATTCGCGATTCAAGCTGGCCGTGAAATTCGTATTATGGTTGAGCCAGATCTTGTGGATGATGCCAAATCTTATCAATTGGCAAAGGATATTACGAAAAAAATCGAAAATGAACTGGATTATCCAGGGCATATTAAAGTCACTGTTATACGTGAGACTCGAGCAATTGAATATGCTAAATAATAAATAAAAAACGGCCATCTTGGCCGTTTTTTTCATAACGGCAGAAAACATAAATTCTGGTCAACAAGACGGTGTGGATTTCTACTCCAGAACGTTCGCTTTCCCCGTACCCAACTGAATGACGACTGGGCATGCTTTTTGCCGTTTTTTACTTTCACACAATGATCAAAAGGGTCTTTTTCAATATGCATCAGGATGCTCAGTCTTTTAGTGTAGCGTTTGTCTTTGCATCGTGAAGACCATAAGTTTAAACTATAATAAGAGTCGTAAGAAATGCTATTTAGAAATAACGGAATATTGTAGTGAGAAGGAGTATTGACATGAGAATATTATTTGTAGGAGATGTTTACGGTAAAACAGGGCGGGAAATGGTAGATCATTATTTACCGAAACTAAAATCCTACTATAAACCAGGAGTAACCATTGTGAATGGTGAAAATGCCGCACATGGTAAAGGCATTACTCAAAAAATATATAAAGGATTGATGAGTGCGGGCGCAGATGCAGTAACGCTAGGTAACCACACATGGGATAATAAAGAAATTTTTGAATTTATTGATGATGCCAAACATATGGTTCGTCCAGCTAATTATCCACAAGGCTTACCAGGCAAAGGCATGACCTTTCTAAATAAAAATGGTATTGAGATTGCAGTCATTAATCTCCAAGGAAGGACCTTCTTGCCTGCGATCGATTGCCCTTTTCAAACAGCAGATAAACTTATTGACGAAGCGAGAAAGAGAACGTCTTTCATCTTTGTTGATTTCCATGCTGAAACCACGAGTGAAAAATTGGCGATGGGCTGGTATCTGGATGGAAGGGTGTCTGCGGTGGTCGGTACCCATACCCACGTCCCAACTGCAGACGAAAGAATCTTAGATAATGGCACAGCATATTTGACGGATGTTGGGATGACAGGTCCTTATGATGGGATTATAGGTGTTGAAAGAGAGGCGGTTATTCGCCGTTTCAAGACGGCTTTACCCGTTCGTTTTGAAAGTCAAAAGGGACGAGGGCAATTAAGTGCGGTGATCATAGATATTGCTCCTTCATCAGGGAAAGCAACCGCGATAAAACGGCGGCTAATTAATGATGACCATCCCTTTTACGACTGAATTTTTGAGCGTTTTATGGTCATTTAGAAAAATTTGAATATTAATTTTACCTTTGAAGGAATACATGTACTAGATGAGGAATATAGATACAATGGGATAACGATTCTCTAGAGGAGGTACAGAAGAAATGGACGTATTAAAGGTTTCAGCAAAATCTAACCCGAATTCCGTAGCTGGTGCACTCGCTGGTGTCCTTCGTGAACGAGGAAGTGCTGAGATACAAGCCATTGGTGCGGGTGCCTTAAATCAAGCGGTCAAAGCTGTAGCGATTGCACGAGGCTTTGTAGCTCCAAGTGGTGTAGACCTCATTTGTATTCCCGCTTTCACGGATATTTTAATTGACGGTGAAGAAAGAACGGCCATTAAGTTAATAGTAGAGCCACGCTAAGACTTGTATAAAGGGTGACTCAAGATCAGAAGGGGTCAGGATTCTATCCGGAGCCATAGATAAGACTTTTGAAAAAGTCATCTATGAACGGGTAGCGCCTGACCCTTTGTTTTTATAGGCTCAATACGTGTTGAGTCCTACAATTCATATAAATTACGACGTAACTGCAAGGTGATACTTTTCCGAGCTAATAGTGTTAGATCTCTGCTCCAGGTCGCTCGCTTTTCTCATGCCCACACGACTAAGGAAAGCTACTAGGAGAATTAGCCTCGCAGAAAAATCATGTTTTACGATTTTTTGATGTGGGTAGGGTCGGCGTTCGACGCACCATCGGGGTCCCCGAAAAGAGTTCTTTACTTTTTGGGGTGGTATTGAGGTGCTAGCTTCGGTGTCGTCACACGGATGTGACGGTTTTAGTCGAAGTTCCTTAATGACGTGACGTTTTCAACCGAAGTTCCTTGGTTGTTATATTTGTGTTCCCAAGTCTTTATACTACAAATCCCCTGTTCCTGCGTTTACTCGTATAACTTCGTCGTCAGCTTTCTCGAAACAACTCGAAGTTTATTCGTGAAGTAACCTGGTAGCTGTTCCCGAAGGAGTCTCGCGCCATACGCTCCAAACCACTTGCGTGCTGTCGATGGTTTTTGATATAAAAAGTTCTGGTCGCCATCGGTGATGATCGTTCTAGTTTAGGCGGCGCTGAGGGACACGCTTTTACTGAAGTGTTCCGGTACGGATCATCATGACTTCTCTTTAATGCCCGTTTTCTTAATTCATCTCAAAAACAGGCACCATTACTTTTCTTTCAAACAATTTTAAGTCAGATCTTCTTCATGTGCGTAGGCAGAATACGTAGACTCCTGTGGGAACAGCACGCGTCTGAAGACCCCTAGACCACCCCGAAAAAACAGAAAGCGTTTTTTCGGGGCCCCGGTTGGGTGAAGTGTCCGTGAGGATGCTGAAGCCGTGCCCACGGAAGGCGGAGTATTCTGCCGGAGCGGTTGTTTAGCACCAAATAAAGTAAGAGTGCGAGAGCCTTTACGTCGCATTTCCTTCAACCCCTCCTAAAATGATTTACTTGAGAAGAGTCATTCATCTTTTATAGCACGTTTGGTAAAGGGAGTTAAAGACATAATATTCTTTTTTTATGTGTTAATATAGAGGAGAGGAAAGAGGGAGGAAACCGTGATGAATGTTTTTGATACCCATTGTGATGCGTTGCTTAAGCTCCATTTTGATCAGCGGCTTAATTTTACGAATGCTAGTGACATGCATATTAACTATGAGTATTTGCAACAAGGGGGGAGTAAGGTTCAATGTTTTGCCTTATTCATTCCGACAGAAATCCCGCAGGAAGTTAAATTCCGAACCGCTTTGGACATGATTGATATTTTCTATAGACAAGTGGTAGAGGCGCATGACAATGTTCGTGCTGTTCGTACAAAAGCGGATATTGAAGCACTGCAAGAAAATGAAATAGGGGCGATGCTGACCCTAGAGGGCTGTGACGCCATTGACACTGATCTTATGAAACTTCGAACTTTATTTAGATTAGGGGTAAGAGCGGTGGGGTTGACGTGGAATAATGCCAATGCGACAGCCGATGGTGCAGAAGAATCACGAGGCGCCGGTCTGTCAGATTTTGGTCGTGAACTCGTTCGGCAAAATAATGCCTATAAGGTTTGGACTGATGTTTCTCATCTCAACGTTAAAAGTTTCTGGGATTGTATTGAAGAAGCAGACTATCCGATCGCCTCTCATTCAAATGCTCGGGCAATCTATGATCATCCAAGAAATTTATATGATGACCAGATTAAAGCTCTTATTGAAAAGAATGGGGTAATTGGAATTAATTTTGTACCCTACTTCCTCAATGAGTCAAAAACCGCTTCGATTGATGATATCCTCAAGCATATTGAGCATATTTGTACCCTTGGTGGTGCAAAGAACATTGGGTTTGGTTCAGATTTTGACGGTATCAGATATACACCTATTGATTTGAAAAATTTCAGTCATTATCCTAAGCTTGTTGATCGTTTGCTACAAAACTATGATGAAACCCTCGTAAAGGGCTTCCTCTATGATCATTTTTTCAATGCACTTCCTGAATAAAACTGTTCATATCACAAGTACAGTATGATTGTACTTCTGAATAGGGCATGATAAAATAAAGTGACAGACATAGACTTTAGTTTTACGATAAGGAAAACAATTGACTTCTGTTATTAGGATGTTGCCACAGCCTTCATGTATAGAACAATGGTGAGGCTCAGGGTGAAGTGTAAGTTAAGTTTTTCTTAGAATCGGTCAGTATGGTGTGAGACAAAAATACATAATTCTATTAAAGGAGGTAGCGTTGTGAAAGAAGCATTCCGCTATTTACAAGAAGAACTCGATGAAATGAAAGAAAAAAACACCTTTAGAAACCTTATACCGCTCGAAACGAAGCAGAGTTCACGAGTAAACATTCATGGGAAAAATGTCATCCAGCTCTCGTCAAATAACTATTTAGGGTTGACAGATCATCCTAAAATGAAACAAGCAGCCATAGAAGCAATTGAAAAGTTTGGTGCTGGGACAGGATCCGTGCGGACGATTGCAGGAACATTAGAAATGCATAATCAGTTAGAAGAGAAGTTAGCAGATTTTAAACATACCGAAGCCTCACTCGTTTTTCAATCAGGGTTTACAACGAACCAAGGTGTTCTTTCGGCCATCTTGTCTGACCAAGATGTTGTCATTTCCGATGAACTTAATCACGCCTCCATCATTGACGGCATTCGCTTAACAAAAGCAGGACGCAAAATTTATAAGCATGCAGATATGGACTCATTAGAAGCCGCTCTTAAAGAAGCTGAGGGGTACCGCACAAAGCTTATAGTCACGGATGGCGTTTTCTCTATGGATGGGGATATTGCACCGCTACCAGAGATTGTGGCGCTTGCTGAACAGTATGACGCGATGGTTATGGTTGATGATGCCCATGCCAGTGGTGTGTTAGGGAAAAATGGGAGAGGAACAGTCAACCACTTTGGTTTAGATGGCCGTGTTCATATCCAGGTGGGAACATTGAGTAAAGCCATTGGAGTCCTAGGTGGTTATGTTGCCAGTACGAATACGTTACGAGATTACCTCATTCACAAAGGTCGTCCGTTTTTATTTAGTACTTCCCACCCACCTGCAGTAACAGCTGCTTGTTCTGCAGCTATTGATGTCCTTTTGGAAGAACCTGAACTCATCGAGAAGTTATGGGATAATCGCGCCTTCTTTAAGAAAGGCCTAGAGGAACTCGGGTTTAATACGGGTCATAGTGAAACACCAATTACACCGGTTGTTGTCGGAGATGAAGCCAAAACACATCAACTTTCTGACAAATTATTTGAGTATGGCGTTTTCGCCCAAGGAATTGTATTCCCAACGGTTCCAAAAGGGACAGGCCGAGTGCGCACGATTGTGACTGCAGAACATACAAAAGACGAACTACAAGAAGCGCTCGATGCCTTTGCTAAAGCAGGGAAAGAATTAAATATTATTTAATGCCTGTGCTTTTACATTTAAAAGAGTACCGAATGCCGTAAAAAAATCCCCATTCATTTGGGGATTTTGCTTTGGTTTTAGCATGAATAAAAAAAGAAGGTGTCGTAAAAACGGTTGACATTAAATCATTCAGGTAAATCTTCTGGAATGGTTTTATAAGAGGATGGTGTTGGATAGCCGCCTTCTCTACTATCGGCTTGTCCAGGGTGGTCGTGGTTACTAAAGTTAAAGGAAGAATGGCTAACTAAACCAAAAACAGCGGCAAGAGCTAAAGTAACAAGTGCGATTTTAAGCTTTTTCATTTTAAAGCCTCCGATTCAATGATTTTTTGATCTGCCTCAATAAATAAATCATAGTATTTAATCGCTTCTTGAACCTTCCCATGATCACGATAGTGTTGTGCAAGAATAACTGAATATTCCTTTACATATTGCCAGAGTTTAGTCTTATAAAAGTGTTGAATACCTTTGATAAATGTGGTTTCAAACTGACTTGTATCCATATACATGGCATACAATAATTCAAATCGAATAAGATTATCCTGGTCATTGACTTCTTTACAACGTTTAATACCTTTTACGTACCACTCTTTTGCCTTTTCTAGTTCATTTAATTTACAGTATTCACGAAAAAGAAGAAAGCTCGATTTAAAATAGTCCTCTTGAAGTTTCACTGCCTCAGTTAACCACCGAATCGCTGCTTTTGAAAGATTCTGTTGTCCATATAATAGACCCAAATCATGATAAGCTAAGGTTTTAAGCGATGTGTTCTCTGTTTTATTGGCTGCTTTTAATGCGAGATAAAAGCGTCTTTCGGCTTCTTCGTATTGATGCATATCCATGCAGTTTAAACCAATCAACATTTCGCAACCGGCAATTCGCTCTGTATAGCCTATTTTAGAGAAAATCTCATGAGCCTTTTGTATGTAGATAAAAGAATCAAAGTTTTTAATCCGCTCATAAAAAACGGTTCCTGTCTGGTAATAAAGTTCTGCTACTATACTATCATTTTTTATAAATTCTGTGAAATTTTCTGCCTTTTGAAATTCCTCAATGGCCTTAACATAACGTTCGTCTTCAAGTTTAAAATGTAAGCCTTTAAAAAAATGGAAAAGAAAGTAGAGTTCTTGATTGAATTGATTTGTCTGATCAGAAAGGGTGTCCAAAATGTCATTGGCTAGCTTAAAATTACCTTTAAGTAATAGATAGCCATAGTTTAATAGATGGTATTTAGTATGGATGATGTTCCCTGTATGCTTAAGGGTGCTTAGAAGCGCATCAATCTCTTCTTTTAAATGATCAGCCTCACTCGTTTCACGATCGATGATGGCAAGCTGCCAAGAGCTTAGTGTCTTTTCAATCGTTTCGGTCTTATTAACACCGCCAGTCCCCAAGTCTCTCATCCTCCCGTACATCACAAGGCATTCCTTTAAAAAGGATTATATCACTTTTCTATCCAAATGTAATTGAGAAATGGACAATGTCTATACTTGCTTTAACTATTTTCAGGATGGGTTAACAAGTCATCGCTCTTGTGTTTTCTGTGTGTGAAAAGTGGATTAGAGCTATGAAAATGAATGTTTGAATAAGAGTTAGTTTTAAGTATTAAAACAAGTAAAAGGGTTAATAAAGGAGCATCTGGAGGAGAAATATTGAAATGTGAAATGGCTCCAACTTTTGGTGCTGTAAATATTTGATTTTTTCTATTCATTCAAGTGATATAATAGAAAAAATGGAAGGGTAAGTGTAGGGATTATGAGCCTATTGACAGTTATTTTGAAAATGACGTTCGGGTCAAGTAGGGCATTTTTTCTGCCCCTTTGAGAAATTGGTTAATTTTTTAATACATTCAAAAGCACAAAGTACATGGGCGCTTGCAAATAGTTCTAAGTATAAAGAAAAATGATGGGGGAAACGATACATATGGAACATCCATCGGTCGAAATGATGTGGCAAAATTATAGAGAGACATTAGGAGATTGCTCTGAAATAAAAAACTACAACGCTTGGCATTTTTGCAATAATGAAGGGGATGCGAATACTCTTGCTGAACTCGTTAAAAGAGGGATAAAAACGGCTACTTCTTCTTTACATCTTTTATATGAACTAGAAAATGAAGCACTTCCACAAGTCGGTGAGTTTAATATCATTACTGATTGGGAGGGAAGAGCGCAGGCGGTAATAGAGACCTTAAGGGTGGACATCCTTCCATTTAAAGAGGTAAATGCTGAATTTGCCGCAAAGGAAGGCGAAGGAGATCGAACTTTAAACTATTGGCGAGACGTTCATATCCGCTTTTTTTCAGAGGAATTGGCTGACCTTAAACACACTTTTTCAGAGGATGTATTAGTGGTTTGTGAAACGTTTAAGGTCGTTTATAAGTAAAGACGAGAAATCGTCCGCTTGTATTTTTATATAGGCGGTTTTTTTATTGGAAAGGGTGGGTAAACTAAGGCTAAATCTGTTTTGAATCGGAAACGAGAAGAAAATGAAAAAAGTGGGGGAAAGTCATGAAGCTATCACATGAAAAACGCATCCAACTGCATGAATTTAATAATTTAACTAAGACTTTGAGTTTTAATATGTACGATATTTGTTACACAAGGACAAAGAAAGAACGGGAAGCTTATATAGAATATATCGATGAGCAGTATAATGCTGAGCGTCTGGCGGCTATTTTACAATCGGTCTCTGATATCATTGGCGCCCATGTTTTAAATGTGGCGAAGCAAGATTATGTTCCACAAGGCGCGAGTGTGACTTATTTAATTTCTGAAGGACCTATTGTGGAAGTGCCAACAGAGCATTTTGATGAATCGCCCGGACCGCTTCCGGATTCGGTGGTTATGCAGCTTGATAAAAGTCATATTACCGTCCATACTTATCCGGAATATCATCCGCACGAAGGGATCAGCACGTTCCGGGCCGATATTGATGTGTCAACATGTGGTGAAATTTCGCCTCTTAAGGCCCTAAACTTTTTAATTCATTCTTTTGATACCGATATTATGACAATTGATTACCGTGTTAGAGGATTTACACGAGATATTGATGGAAATAAGTTATTCATTGATCACGATATGAGCTCCATTCAAAATTACATTCCGGATGAAGTCAAAGTTCAATATGAAATGATAGACATCAATATGAGTCAAAATAATCTCTTTCATACAAAATGTAAGCTAAAAGAATTTGATTTAAATAATTATCTATTTGGTTATACGAAAGAGAAACTGAGTCAAGAAGAGCAGGAGACAATTACTCAAAGGTTGCAAACGGAGATGGATGAGATTTTCTATGGTCACCAAATCTCTCAGAGCTAGACTTAAAAATAGTAAATTTAGCATATAGAATATATGTTCTTGTTTTGCTATAATACTCATACAGCTACATAAGCAGGGTGGGCGGTGGCACCCATTATTTTCTCGTCTATGGCTATGTTATAACGGGGAAGGGGGTGTTGCCGAATGACGGTATATGAAGCACTGGTGTTAATGATCAGTTTTGCCTCACTTATCGTTATGGTTATGAAAGAAATAAAAAAGTAACCCACCCTGCCGGCCAGTAGGGAAAAGGGGTTACTTTTTTCCAAACGCCACCGCACTTCCTGCGGAGTAGCTGGAGAGAACGTTGATGTTACCGCATCAACGTTCTTTATTCTTTTTATTTCCTTTTTTCATTATAATATTCCTATCACGAAAAATCAAAGGTCTTCACAACAAAAACGTGTTTAGGAAAAACAAAAAGAGGCACGTCACATCGTACGGCCTCTTTTTTTATCACTATTTGACAAAGAGGTCATGGCTCGCTTTGGGACCTACTTCACCGATGATGGCAGCGTCTCCTATCCCTTGATCATGAAGGAGGGACACATAATCTTCAGCTTCCTCCTTAGGTAGACTGATCAATAGGCCGCCAGAGGTGACAGCATCGCATAAAATAAAGCGCTGAAGCTCATCAATTCCAACATCATAAGAGACAGCTTCTTTAATCCAACGATAATTGCTCTTTGACCCACCAGGAATAACATTTTTCTCTGCAAGACCTCGAGTGCCAGGCAAAATTGGGACTTGTTCGGCATGAATTGTGATACTTATATTGCTCCCTGATGCCATTTCGTATGCATGCCCGAGTAATCCGAAGCCGGTAATATCGGTAACTGCATGGGGATGAAAGGACGTGAGAGCTTCGGCAGCCTTTTTATTAAGCTGGGCCATGGTATGTGAAACCTTTTCAATCTGCGCTTCTGTGAGCAAATCTCTCTTTAAAGCAGACGTTTGAATCCCCACACCAATAGGCTTAGTGATGACAAGGACATCACCTGGTAAAGCCCCGACATTTTTATAATAATGTTCAGGGTGGACAAGACCAGTTACTGATAGACCGAATTTGGGTTCACTATCATCTATGGAGTGGCCACCAACCGTAATCGCCCCCGCCTCCTCAACTTTCTCTGCGGCACCTTTTAAGATTTCTGCTAATACATCTGCACCCAGTGTTGCAATAGGAAAGGCAACGACATTTAAGACTGTTTTGGGTTTTCCGCCCATGGCATAAACGTCGCTCAGAGCATTGGCCGCCGCAATTTGCCCGAACATATAAGGATCATTGACAATAGGGGTAAAAAAGTCAATCGTCTGGATCATTGCAAGGTCGTCAGTTAATTTATAGATGCCAGCATCATCAGCTGTATCAAGTCCTACGAGTAGATTCGGATCTTTTATTTCAGGTTGTGGTAAGTGACGCAAAACTTGCGTCAGGTCCTCAGGACCAATCTTGCAGCCTCAGCCACCTTTTGAACTATAATGTGTAAGTTTCAAGTCCTTCATGGTCTCACGCTCCTTTACCAAGTCTGGTTATATGACTTGATACTTTCATTTTGCCTACAATTCAATCGAAAAATCCACTGGTATGCTCATCAAGAAAAACGATCCAGTGTATGATGTATGGCGGGACTAGATCGGAATCGAACCGACCAGAGACGACACGCGCCTCTCAAAAAGTTTTGAAGACTCAGGCAAGCACCAGCATTGCAACTAGCCCCAAGAATGTTTTTTAAATATATAACTTAAGAAGTTGTACCAAAATTAGATTATACAAGACTGACTGCTATATCGCTAGTAGAATAATTAAAAGGGAATACATGGTTTATAGATGAATAGGAAACCTGTGTTGGGAATTTTTTATAGTCAGATAGAGATATTTTAAAGAAATTAGGTACTTATACAAGCAACCTTGCAGTTATTACATATTAAATACTCATAGTAGAGAAATTTAAATTTTAGGGGGGCTTGCGTTGGTAAAACCAGGAATAACGAAAGACAAAGATGAAGAAGAGTGGCATACTAAGCTGTTAACTTATGCGCAAACGATTTGCTATTTAATTGGTGTACTCTTTTTCTTACTTGGATCCTCTATTGCTGTCTATATTGCTTCAAATGATCTTAAAGAGGGCGCTCCCTCTTCGCCAGAGTCAGCTTTGCTCACGTAAAAAGCTCAGAGGCACCTGAGGTATTATTCATCTGTTTATTTTGAACCAAATATATAATCATTTTCACTTGAATAGATATGAAGGACTCATTAAAGTAGAATGAAGAGATCATCATGAGAAGCAGGTGGATGGAATTGGATGAGAGGTATTATACCCTTGGTATGGCAGGGCATATTGATCATGGGAAAACAGCATTGACCAAAGCATTAACAGGGATAGATACGGACCGATTACAGGCCGAAAAAGAAAGAGGGATCTCCATAGAGTTGGGGTATGCCCCTTTCAATATCGGGGAGGACGTGCAGGTCTCCATCGTTGATGTGCCAGGGCATGAACGGTTTATTCGGCAAATGATCGCTGGGGTTGCGGGAATTGACCTTGTTATGATCGTGCTGGCTGCGGATGAAGGGGTCATGCCGCAAACAAGGGAGCACATTGAGATACTGAAATTTTTAGGTATTCATCATGCCGTTGTTGTTGTGACTAAAATAGATCGTTCTGATGAAGCCCTCATTGAACTCGTAACGGAGGATATAAAAGAGACGCTAAAGGATACTGTTTTTTCAAAGGCGCCTATGGTTTATGTTGACAGTCTATCAGGACAGGGTATAGAAAATCTTAAGAATATCCTCCGCCAACAATTAAAGCAAGTGGAACGTCGTCAATCTCATACAGCATTCCGGTTGCCCATTGATCAAGTATTAACGATTCACGGGCATGGGACTGTCGTTAGAGGGACCATTTATGATGGCATTGTTCAAAAGGGTGAGACATTAACCGTCTTGCCTTTGAATAAAACCGTTCGGGCTCGACAGATTCAAGTCCATCATCAGTCTAGAGAGACGGCAAAAGCTGGCCAGAGAACGGCCGTTAATCTTACAGATATTGAAACTCGTGAGATAAAACGTGGAGATGTGCTGGTCAACTCAGAGTTCTTTTCTGTCAGTAAGACACTTGATGTTACTGTGCAATTTTTGGCATCTCTTTCATCTCCTCTCAAGCAACGTGGACAGGTCAAAGTGCATATCGGAACTGCTGAGGTGATGGGAACCATTGTGTTTTTTGATCGCAAGGAGGTAAAGGATGAGGCTGCAGAAGTGCTCTGTCAGCTTCGTTTAACGGAGGACGTTGTCGTCCGACGAGGCGATCGTTTCATTTTACGGCGTCCTTCACCTGCTGAGACAGTGGGTGGCGGCTGGGTTATACAACCTCAAGGCGAGAAATATCGTTTTGGTGCAGCAACCATTGAGAGGTTGCAACAATTAAAAGCAGGCACACCAGAATTTCTTGTAGAAGAAGTTTTGAGAGAATCAAAAGCATCAACGCTAGCTGCTTTAGTTCAACAGACGGGTTTAACAGAACAGGAAGTTCAACAAGTGATTGCAACAGGGGTAAAAGAAGAGACGATATTAAGGCTCTTTCAGAACGAATACTGTTTGAACACGATTTTCGTAACTTTGAAAGCAAAGCTCATCGACGAACTTCGGAATTATCATAACGTTAATCCTATGAAGGTAGGAATGAAAAGAGCGGAACTGGTTACAACGATAAGAGGTCATACGCCAAAGGGATTAATCGAAGCGGGCTTAAAGGCCTTAATCGCTGAGAAAAGGGTCCGAAAACAGGATGATGTTTTAGCCTTAGCAGATTTTCGTCCCCATCTTCCTGAAAAAAACCAAGTAAACATGCAACGTGTTATTACAACTCTACAAAAAGATGGTCTGCAAGTAGAAGATTGGGAGCATTATGCTCAGGCAAATAAACTCTCAGAAACTGATCAAGAAGAGCTAGCCTTGTACCTTACCAATACCGGACAAGCCTATTGGATATCGGAACACTTGTTGATTCATGCTGATGCTTACGAGAAGGCTTTAAAAACATTAAAAACCCAAACGGCTAAAAACTTTGTATTAAAAGAAGCAAAAGAAGCGCTGGGTGTTTCTAGAAAATATTTAATTCCTTTTTTAGAATTACTCGATCTACAAGGGTTGACCGTGCGAGACGATGGAAAAAGACAATGGAAGGACGACTAGATTTGAAATAAAAGAGAGGGTCTATATCCCCATATTTAGACTCTATACCTCTGCCAAATTGTTGTTTAAATGATGAATAGGCTTTATACTGTAATAATGTACAACTATGTCAGAAGAGTTAAAGCTTGAGGGCATAATTTCCCTCATTTTATAGAAAGGAGTTCGATTATGGACGAGAAACATAGAAATATTCACAATCAGGCGGTAGAGCCGACGGACTTAAAATCCGATAAAAATCTTGAACGTCTAAAAAAGAAAACGTCTGCCGACTTTGCGAAGTACTTTGAGCAAACCTATATGCCTCCTAATCTTAAGGAGGCACGGAGACGTCGGAAAAATACCACCCAATATGTTGATGATTTTGGCATTCCAGAAGATATTCAAAACATTGGTGCGGGACGGAAATTTTTAATTAGAACTTATGGCTGCCAAATGAATGAACATGATACAGAGGTGATGGCTGGGATCTTTGAGGAACTCGGCTATGAAGCGACTGAACATGAAGAAGAGGCCGATGTCATCCTTCTGAATACTTGTGCGATCAGAGAGAACGCTGAAAACAAAGTATTTGGTGAGATCGGACATTTGAAACCTCTCAAGCAAGAAAAACCCGATCTCATTGTTGGGGTTTGTGGGTGTATGGCTCAGGAGGAAGCTGTCGTCAATCGTATTCTCCAAAAGCATCAACATGTGGATCTGATTTTCGGAACACATAACATCCATCGTTTGCCGCAATTACTTAAAGAAGCGATGTTCAGTAAGGAAATGGTCATGGAGGTCTGGTCAAAAGAAGGCGATGTTATTGAAAACCTTCCGAAAGCTAGAAAAGGGAACATTCGTGCATGGGTAAATATCATGTATGGGTGTGATAAGTTTTGCACGTATTGTATCGTGCCTTATACTCGCGGGAAAGAACGTAGTCGTCAGCCAGCTGAAGTCATCCATGAAGTGCGAGACCTTGCTAGACGTGGCTATAAAGAAATTACTTTGCTCGGTCAAAACGTGAACGCTTACGGTAAAGATTTAGAGGGGAACCCTTATCGTCTCAGTCACTTAATGGATGAGATTCGTAAAATTGATATTCCGCGTGTCCGTTTTACAACCAGCCACCCATGGGACTTTACCGATGATTTAATTGAAGTGCTCGCTAAAGGGGGCAACCTCGTTGAGCATATTCATTTGCCGGTCCAATCAGGGAATAATGCGATTCTTAAAATTATGGGGCGTAACTATACCCGTGAATCTTATCTTGAACTCTTCCATAAGTTGAAAAAGGCGATTCCACATGCGTCATTTACAACCGACATTATCGTAGGTTATCCAAATGAGACAGAGGAACAGTTCCAAGAAACACTGTCACTCGTAGAAGAATGCGAGTTTGATGGGGCTTATACCTTTATCTATTCACCACGGCCAGGAACACCGGCTGCACGTATGGAAGATAATGTTTCCATGGATGTGAAGAAAGAGCGACTCCAACGCTTAAATACAGTTGTTAATCACTTCATGGCGGAAAGCAACCAAAAAATGTTAGATGAGGTTGTTGACGTCCTTGTCGAAGGCGTTAGTAAGAAAAACGACGAAGTCCTTTCAGGGCATACGAGAACAAATAAGGTTGTCAATTTTAAAGGACCAAAATCACTGATTGGTAAGCTTGTTCAAGTCAGAATTACAGGGGCCAAAACATGGTCGCTTGATGGTGAGCTTTTGAAAGAAGTGGAGGCTATGGTTCAATGAGTAAATTTACAAGAGATGAAATTATGAAAAGAACCCATGAACTGGCATTGATGTTAGCTGAAACAGAAGAAGTTGATTTTTTCAAACGCGCTGAGGAAGCCATTAACCAAAATGAAAAGGTGCAACAGATCATCAAGAGAATTAAGTTGCTTCAAAAGGAATCTGTGAACCTACAACATTTTCAAAAGCACGAAGCGTATAAGCGAAACGAGCAAAAAATTGATGAACTGATGAAGGAACTTGATGAAATCCCTGTCGTTCAAGAATTTAAACAATCACAAACTGATGTAAACGATTTGCTTCAATACATTTCGATCACAATCTCTAACCGTGTGAGCGATGAAATTATTAAAGCGACCGGCGGTGACCTTCTTAAAGGAGAAACCGGATCAGCATTAAAAGCCCATGAAGGCGAAGACCAATGCGGGTAATGTGCTATCATAGTTAGAGTTAAAACCTACAGGATAATTGCGAGGGCACTGAAAATCTTACGATTTTCTGGAATAACTCATTAGCTTTATTAAAAAGACGACCTAAAAATGAAGTGCCCCCTGTCAAGTAGACAGTGGAAATAATAAAAAGGATTTAA
>NZ_BMFV01000013.1 GCF_014639255.1 Pullulanibacillus pueri | reverse complement strand
AGAAAAAACAGTCAGAGATGGCTGTTTTTTTGTATGTAAAAAATAAAAGCCCGCAAGGGCGAAACTACAGAGCGTGAGGGTTTCGAAGAGCATAAAGGAACGCTGACGAAAGGCGTTCACGTCCTGTGACAAACGTAGAAGTCAGCACGTCCTGTGCAAGTGACTGCAGCTGACGCAGAGATCTGCCGCTCAGCGGAAGCCTCAAGCCCCGAATACGGTCGTTAAGCTCGTGCGCCGATGGTAATTGGGGGCAAAGGACACTTCCTGTCCCTGCGTCTACTCGCTATGCTTCGAAGATGGCTTTCTCGGGACAAGCCAGCAAATAGGAGTTTAATCATGTTGTAGGCTCCCTGTGAAAGTAGGACGTTGCTGGGCAAGAGAAAAAACAGTCAGAGATGGCTGTTTTTTTGTATGTAAAAAATAAAAGCCCGCAAGGGCAAAATCTTCGGAGCGTGAGGGTTTCGAAGAGCGTTTAAAGGAACGTGAGACCAAAGCCTGTGCCAGCCCCTTACAAGTGTTTTAGGTGACGAGGAAGGGTCAATGTTGCCCCTGAGGTTTTAGTATCGTCAAGTCTATGATAAGGTACCTCTTGATTTTGCCTTTCATATCATAAAATCTTTAATAGTAAATGATGACATAGTCCTTATGGCTTTCGATAGAAGTGTGATAAGCTATAGTTAATTATTTTAGAGAACAACTATTGGAAGGGTAATATAAATGAAAATTAAGGTACTCCTTATAGCTCCTTATACAGGCTTGAAGACACTGGCGTTAAAGTTAGCAAAAGAACAAAAAGAACTAGATATTACAGTAAGAGAAGGCGATTTAAAAGAAGCATTGATTGTCATGGAAGAAATGGCGGATACACCTTTTGACATTATTATTAGCCGAGGTGGGACAGCAAAGTTATTAAGGGAAAATTTAAATCAACCTGTGATCGAGATTCCATTGTCAGGATATGATATTTTAAGAACTTTAACCCTAATAAAGGACTACAAGGTTCCTTTAGAAATGGTCGCTTTTCCGAGTATTTGTCAAGGTCTACATGCGGTTTCAAATTTATTAAATATAAATATCCCTTATAGAATCATTGAACAGCAAGAAGAAGTTGAGAAATTAATTTTAGAAGCGAAGGAAAACGGTGCAAAAGTTATCGTTGGTGATACGATAACTGTCCGAATAGCAGAGAAACATGGTCTGCAGGGGATTCTCATTACTTCAGGCCGTGAATCAGTTTTAGAATCATTTAATCTTGCTCGTCGGTTATATTCTGTATTGTATAAATATGAAAAAAAGCAGGCAATGCTTGAAAAACTGATTGATTCATTTGAGAATGGAATGGCTATTATAAATAGTAACGGTCAATTGTGTTATTCCAATAATACCTTCCTTGAGATGTTGCATTTAAATAAGACGAGTGACACCCTTTCTCTATTTGAATCTCGACCCGAATGGCTTAATACGATTCGAGAGCTTAATGATGAAGAACCTATTCTTTGCAAGTCAATGATTAACGGTACTGAGGTCTTTTTTTCACTAAGTATTTTTGAACAAAATGGATCGTCCCAATGCTATTTAATCCGATCAAGTTATAGTGAAAATAGTGATGAAGATTTGCAAGTAAAAATTGTTTATTCGCCTATCCATTCTTTTACTCAGATATTAGGAGCAAGTGAACAAATTCAAAAGACGATCTCTAAAGCAAGAGAATTATCCGCAAAAAATATTAAAGCGATATATGGAGAAGAGGGAGCGGGCAAAACTTATCTTGCGTTTGCCATGCATGGATCAGGGGCAAGAAGAGATAAAACCTTTTTAGAGCTTTCCTTCAAGCGATATTCAGAGCAAGCATACAAAAGATTTAATTCTATTATGTCCAAAAATGTAGAGGGAACTTTATTCATAAGAGGGGTGGAGAGACTAGCTAAAGACGATCAAGACCAACTTGTTGACACTTTATTTCAGTTACAAAAAAAACATATTATTTTCTCGTTTGAGGCTTCATCGAAGGACAATTTGAAGATGGCGATTTCTCAAAAGCTTTATCATTTGATTTCCCATCATTCCATTTTTGTGGCGCCACTTAGAGAAAGAGTTGAAGATTTAGATGACCATATTCGGTACTTTATAGGAAGATATAATGAGAAATATGGAAAGCAAATTGTGGGGATTCGCGAAGAGGCATTGAATTTACTTGCGAAGAGGCATTGGGAGCAAAATATTAAAGAGTGTGAAGAAGTCGTGGATCGATTAGTTCAAGAGACTAAGGGAGAGTATATAGAAAAGGAGACGGTAGAAAAAGTCGCCCCAAACCATTCTTTTGAGCTTATAGATGATTCCAGTACATCTATCGTCATTCCCTTGGAAGATTCTTTAGAAGCGATTGAACAGAAAATAATTCAAAAAGTACTTGAAGCTGAGAATATGAAC
This sequence comes from Pullulanibacillus pueri, assembly GCF_014639255.1. Taxonomy (GTDB): domain Bacteria; phylum Bacillota; class Bacilli; order Bacillales; family Sporolactobacillaceae; genus Pullulanibacillus; species Pullulanibacillus pueri. The sequence continues at coordinate 106,189 of NZ_BMFV01000013.1, read as the reverse complement.
CAGACAAAAACGGCACAACGCTTAGGGATTACTCGGGCAACACTGTGGCGTAAATTAAAGAATATGAGAGATTCATCAAGCAAAAGCGTTTAATTATTAAACGTTTTTGCTTTTTTTATCACTTTTTGTAGAAAAGGTGTTGCGTAATTAAGCGATTTCATGTATTATTCATAGATGTAAACGCTGTTAAATGTTAAACATCTTAAATGAGTGTTTAATTTTTAAACATAAGGGGGATAATCATGAAGATAAAAGCAACTTTAGATCGTATTCCTGGTGGGATGATGGTTGTACCATTATTATTAGCTGCCTGTATCAATACGTTTGCACCGAATTTATTAAGAATTGGTAATTTTACACAATCGTTATTTGTCGATGGGTCTAGTACACTAATTGCACTGTTCCTACTTTGCGCAGGCGCTTCAATTAATGTGCGAAGTGTAGGGGTTTCACTTGGTAAAGGTGTCACCTTGTTAGTCGTAAAATGGGTAGTAGCAGCCATTATTGGTTGTATTGCTTATCTATTTGCAGGTTCCAATGGTTTATTTCTAGGCTTAGCTCCGATCGCTATTATTGCAGCGATGAGTAATAGTAACGGTGGGCTTTACATGGCGATAGTCGGACAATATGGTAAGACAGATGATAAAGCTGCCTATTCAATTCTTGCATTAAACGACGGACCTTTCTTAACAATGGTTGCTCTTTCAATTTTTGGAGCTATGGGATTTGTAAATGGACTGTTCTCAGTTCAGTCTTTCGTGTCTGTGCTTTTACCGATTGTAGTCGGAATGGTATTAGGGAATTTAGACACTGACATGCGTGACTTCCTAGCGAAAGGCTCCGATATGTTAATTCCATTCTTTGCATTTGCACTAGGTATGGGCATTAATTTCAAGGCTATTCTTGACGGTGGTATCGCCGGTGTACTTCTAGGACTTATGACTGTCTTTATCACAGGAACTGCTGGATATTTCGTCTTCAGAGCCTTTCGTTGGAATCCGATTGTTGGTGCCTCTGAAGGGTCAACCGCAGGGAATGCTGTCGCTACACCAGCTGCGATTGCAGCGGCGAACGTAGCTTTCCAGCCCCTTGCCAATCTTGCGACAGTTCAGGTCGCTGCGAGTGTTGTAACAACAGCAATTCTATTACCACTCTACATTGCTTTTCTTGTTAAACGCTTAGAGAAAAAAGGAAAACTTGAAAAGTATGGTATTGAGAAGGTAGTCAAGAATTAAAAAATTGGAGGGAATTCCATTGAAACTGGCGATGATTGCCGATGATTTAACAGGTGCGAATGACAGCGGGGTGCAACTAGCCAGATATGGTATTGATACTTCCGTTCTCTTTAAAAATGAAGTGGATGCTTTAAAAAAACATGAGGCCATAGTTATTGATACCGATAGTCGTTCCCTTACGGACTCAGAAGCCTATACAAAGGTTAAAGAGGCTTCTGAGTTCTTAAAAAAAGGTTCGTTTGACATTATCTATAAAAAAGTTGATTCTACTTTGCGAGGAAATGTAGGGGCGGAAATTAATGCGATATATGATAGTTTTCACCCCGAGCTTGTTGTTATTGCTCCTGCCTTTCCTAAAAATAACCGCTATACAAAAGACGGACATCATTATTTAAATGGAAAGTTACTCAATGAAACTGAAATTGCGCATGATCCTAAGACGCCTGTAAAAGAATCATATATTCCAAAATTAATAGAGGATCAAACGGGAAAAAAAGTGGGTCTCATTACTTATCATGAACTTAAGCTGGGAAAAAAGGCTCTTTTAGAAAAAATAGAGACAATGATTTCTAAAGAGGTTCATTATGTTGTTTTTGATGCAGTGGTTGAAGAGGATTTACAACACATTGCTCAATTTATTGTGCAAAGTAATTTAAAGGTCTGCTGGGTCGGATCAGCAGGGATGGCCAATTATTTACCTGAAGCGTATAAAATAAAGAAGCAACAGGTGATGAAAGCAGGACCAAAAGGAAACCATCCCGTCATGCTTGTTGTCGGTAGTGTAAGTCAAATCACGCGAAAGCAATTAGACATTGTGTTAACAGAGTCGGACTTAAGGGGTATCGAACTTGATTCTGTAGCTGTCGTTTCAGATCCTGAAACGAAACAAAAAGAAATAGCTAGAGTTTTAAAAGAGGCGAGAGCTACCTTAAATAGCCATAAAGGCATTGCCCTTTATTCTTCTGGGCGACGTGAAGATATTATGCGAGCACAGGACGTTGGTAGAACCAACGGATTAGACAAGAGAGACGTCAGTAATCACATTTCAAAGAGTTTAGGTCAAGTCGCAGCCACATTGACACATGACCATGCATTTAAAGGTTTAGTCCTCACAGGTGGAGATACAGCTAAACAAGTGTGTGATCAATTAGGTGTGGTTGGATTTAACTTAATTGATGAAATTGAAACAGGAATTCCTCTAGGACTTGCTATTGGACAGAAAGAATTTCATGCGATTACTAAAGCAGGTGCCTTCGGGACAGACTATTCATTACTTAATTCGATAAAAAAGCTTCAAGGAGATGTTTGAATGAAACCGGTCATTGGAATTACAATGGGTGATGCAGCGGGTATTGGTCCAGAAATTATTGTGAAAGCTTTAGATACTGAAGAACTATATCACACTTGCCAACCTTTGGTCATTGGCGATGCTAAAATATTAGAGCGTGCCATCAATATTGTAAAATCAGAGCTCAAAATTAATAAAATTACTGACGTGAAGGACGCGAAATTTTCATATGGTGAGATTGATTGTATGGACTTAGATCTCCTCCCTGCTGATTTGCCTTTTGGACAAATTTCAGCAGCAGCTGGAGACGCTGCGTTCCGTTTTATTGAGAAAGCTGTTGCACTTGCTAAAAACAATGAAATTCAAGCGATTTGTACAGCGCCATTAAATAAAGAGGCCTTGCATAAAGGTGGGCATATGTTCCCTGGACATACAGAAATCTTAGCAGAATTAACAGGTACTAAGGACTTCTCCATGATGCTTTCATCTCCAAAGTTAAAGGTTATTCATTTAACCACACATGTAGGCTTGATTAAAGCGATTGAAATGATCAATCCTGAAAGAACTTATACAGTGATTAAACTTGCTCATGAGACCTTAACCCGTGCGGGAATGACGAACCCAAGTATTGCGGTTTGTGGGATCAACCCACACGCAGGGGAACATGGCTTATTTGGTAATGGTGAAGAGGAAGAAAAACTTCTTCCAGGTATTGAGCGAGCACAAGCTGAAGGGATTAATGCTTCAGGGCCGCACCCTGCCGATACCTTGTTCTTTAGAGCGGGACGTGGAGACTTCGATATTGTTGTCGCTTGTTATCATGATCAAGGCCACGGTCCAATTAAAGTGCTTGGATTAGAAGCCGGGGTTAATATCACGGTGGGTCTAAAGGGCGGTATTATCCGTACTTCTGTTGACCATGGAACAGCGTTTGATATTGCAGGTAAAAACATTGCTGATAAACGCAGCATGCTTGCCGCGATAGAATCCGCAATTGAATTAGCACCAAAAAACTAAACACCATTTTTTAAAAAAGAGTGCCTAAGGCGCTCTTTTTTTCTTAAAATTATAAGAATGTATAAATTGACGAGGGAAGAAAGCATTTCGGTAGAAAAATTTGTCTTCTTTGATTAGGACTTGGCGGAAGCCAAGTTTTTCTCAAAAGATCAGAAAGTATAAAATTTCTGGTCATCAGGATGGTATGGATTTCCGCTCCAGAACGTTCGCTTTCCTCATGCCGGCAGGACTAAGGAAAGCTGACCTAGCATGTTTTTTTCCCGTTTTTTCTTATACAATGCTAACCCATTCTCTTCAATGGATTTCGAATGCTGCAGCAACAACTTCGGACTCGATTTTCTTCACCAGGCGATAGTGCCCCTTTGCCAATGGATCAACTAAATTTTTCTTATCGATAGACTGTCTATACTGTTTTTGGGGAGCAAGCAGGATGCCGATGGCGGTGAATCCCATATTCTTTTTCAGAGGAATAACGTACCAATGGTGATTGTGCCATTTCTCAATCGAATAAGGTGTGCCAAAGGTTATTTGTTGTGAGCCTAGATTCTCAATAACTAAGATTAATTCCTTTGGGGCCTCTTGGTCAATCGATATTTTAAAGTGAAGCTTATTATTTTGAAAACGATTAGGAAGAGTATCATATTTTGACAAACTCAAGTCGGAGTTATGGTGATGATGATTTGATTTCACGATACCGCAGCCTGATAGAGAACAAAGTAGAAGGGCAACAAAAATATGTTTGAGAGATGCTTTCATTTTAGATCCCCTTACGCGTAATGTTTGACTTAATGACGACCTCTCAATTTCTTTAGTTTCACTTTTTTAATAAATACATACTTTTTTGATTGTTTTTAGAAAGCGATTTCTTTATACTTATAATCAACAGGTCATCTGATGACCCTATGAGTCATATATTTTTAAATAGCGTCATAAGGCACAAGCTTTTTTATCAAAAATATGAGTTGATGGAGGATTTGATAAGTGCAACTGTGGCTTGGCGAAAGCCTTAGTGTATGAAGTGTGCTTAGCGCGGCAGTGAAGTACAAGCCAAACTTTCAAAAGACCACCATGAGGTGAGGCAATGGAATATAAAAAAATTAAAAGCAAAAAGATTTATGAAGTCGTGATTGATGAATTGTTGCAAATGATTAGCACAGGGAAACTCAGGCCAGGAGATAAAGTGGCGTCTGTTCAGCAACTGGCTGAAAACTTTCAAGTCGGTCGTTCGGCTATTCGTGAAGCTCTAAGTGCCCTTCGAGTGATGGGACTTGTTGAAATGCGACAAGGAGAAGGAACATATATAAGGGAGCACAGTCCGAGGGCATTAGCAGAAGCGATGTTCAATACATTGCTCATGAAAGAAGAGGACATCAAAGAACTGCTTGAGGTGAGAAAAATCCTTGAGGTCGGTGCAGTAAGTGCAGCTGCACAACATTGGAACGAGCACGATCTCTTAACTTTAGAAACCGCGTTAGAAGAAATGCAAACCGCAGGTAATGAAGAACTAGGGGAGAAAGCAGATTTTGCTTTTCACATGGCGATCGCAAAGGCTTCACAAAACAGCCTGCTTGTACACCTCATGACGAATGTTTCTGAAATCATGGTGGAAGCCATGCGCGAGACAAGGAAACTATGGTTGTTTTCACAAGAGACCACCGTTGAAAAAATTTATCAGGAGCACCGAGAGATCTTTCAAGCGGTCAAAGAGAGAAATGCCACGTTGGCTCAAGAAAGAATGCTCTCGCATCTAGAACGTGTAGAGGAAACGCTGTTAAATAAGCCTATAACCGGTAAATCATAAGAGATTAGAAGTATAGAGATGAGAGATAGAAGGCATATTTGAGGAGGGACAAAAGTGAAGGTATCCTTGTTTGTGACGTGTTTAGGAGAAATGTTTTATCCAACAGTTGGAAAGGACGTTACAGAGGTATTGGAACATTTAGGATGTGAGGTCGATTTCCCAAAAGGTCAAATTTGTTGTGGGCAACCGGCATATAATAGTGGCTATTTGCAAGAATCTATGAAAGCTGCAAAGCAAATGATCAAAGCTTTTTCGGACGCTGAGTATGTCGTCACACCTTCGGGATCTTGTGCAGCCATGTTAAAAGAGTATCCTAAGATGTTTGAAGAAGATCCTGAATGGCAGGAAAAAGCGACACAGCTTGCACAAAAGACTTATGAATTTACACAGTTTATTGTTAATGTTCTGGGTGTGGAGGATTTAGGGGCCGTATTCCGTGCCAAAGCAACTTACCATACCTCATGTCATATGACACGCTTACTTAACGAAACCGAAGCCCCTTTCAAGCTCTTAAGTCATGTCAAGGGACTCGACTTGGTGCCTTTGCAAAACAATTATGACTGCTGTGGCTTTGGTGGTACCTTCGCTGTGAAAATGGTGCCGATTTCAGAACAGATGGTCGATGAGAAAGTCAAACACGTGGAGGAAACAGAAGCCGATATCCTCATTGGTGCGGATAATGGATGTCTGATGAATATTAAAGGGAGACTAAATCGTAAAGGCAAACCAATAAAAGTGATGCACATTGCTGAAATTCTGAATTTCGGTTTGAAGGGAGGTCATCACTATGCCGATGAAAATCGGAACGGAGCCGTTCTTTGATCGCGTCGATAAAGGGCTTCAGGATCAATTTATGCGCCAAGCCATGGTGTCTGCACAAGATAGTCTAAGAGAAAGAAAACTGAAGGCGACAACAGGTGATCGTTCTTTAATTGATTGGGAGCTTTGGAGAAATGCTGGTGAGGAAATTCGAAGGCATACGCTGGAAAACCTCGATTATTATCTACAGCAACTCAGTGAAACCTATTCGGCACGTGGTGGGCACGTCTATTTTGCAGCAACGGCTGAGGAGGCTAACCAATATATCCAAGAGGTTGTAAAGAAAAAAGGGGCAAAAAAGGTTGTAAAGGCCAAATCAATGGTAACTGAGGAAATCGGTTTGAATGAGGCTTTAGAAGCTGTCGGCTGTGATGTTTTAGAATCTGATTTGGCGGAATATATTTTACAGCTCGATGATCATGATCGGCCTTCACATATTGTTGTTCCCTCGTTGCATAAAAATAAAGAGCAAATTCGTGATACCTTTCGAGAGAAGCGCGGATATACGAAGACAGAAAAACCAGAGGAATTGGCTGCTTTTGCTAGAGAAGAGCTGCGGGAGGCTTTCCTCAATGCTGATGTCGGTATTACAGGTTGTAATTTTGCGGTCGCCGATTCGGGCTCGATTGCTCTTGTGACCAATGAAGGTAATGCCAATATGGTGACGACACTGCCAGAAACGCAAATTACCGTCATGGGGATGGAACGAATTGTACCTTCATGGGAAGAACTCGATGTTTTAGTAACGTTATTATGCCGTAGCGCCGTTGGGCAAAAACTCACAACTTATGTGACCGGTCTGACCCCAGATATTGAGGCGGGCAGTGTTGATAGCCCTCGTGACTATCACCTCGTGATCGTGGATGCCGGACGTTCCAAAGCGCTAGGAACGGAATTCCAATCAGCTCTTCACTGTATTCGCTGTGCGGCTTGCGTGAATGTGTGTCCGGTTTATCGTCATATTGGTGGACATTCTTATGGTTCCATTTATCAAGGACCGATTGGCGCTGTGCTTTCGCCTATTTTGGGTGGTTATGAGGAATATGGTGAATTGCCCTATGCTTCAAGCCTTTGCGCCGCTTGTACAGAAGCTTGTCCAGTTAAGATTCCGCTTCATGAGCATTTGATTCGCCACCGACAACATTACGTTGCAGGGGCAGGAAAGGCTAAATCTGGAGAAAAATTATCCATGAAGGCGTTTGCGATCGGCGCCAGTCATCCTTCGCTCTTTCAGATGGCGAAAAAAATGGCACCGACGATGCTTAAACCGTTCACGAAAGACGAGAACATAAGCAAAGGACCGGGCCCGATGAAGCCATGGACAGAAATTCGTGATTTCCCAGCCCCTAGTCGAGACGATTTTCGCAAATGGTTTGAGGATCACAAGCGTAAGGAGGCAAACTTAAAATGACACAAGGGACTATTCATAATCGTGAAGCCTTTCTAGATAATATTGCTAATAAACTAGGACGTGAAAGAAGAACAAAAGTGTCAAAGCCAAGCTGGAACTATCGCCCACAATGGGAGGTCTTTAAAGGAGACTCACAGGATGAACTCCTGGCAACCTTTAAAAAGGCTTGCGAGCCGGTTCATACATCAGTGAAGGAAACTAAGGCAGAGGCTTTACCTTCAGCTCTAGCTGAGCTGCTGACGACTTATGGGGGTGGCTCGATTGTTGTCGGGCAGGATCCTCGCTTCCATGATTTTGGCCTCCAGGAAGTTCTTGACCAAAATGAAACCCATATCTGGGATACTGATTTGGGCGCTTTAAATATTGATAAAGCAAAGGAGGCAAATATCGGAATTTCTTTTAGTGATATTAGCTTAGCCGAATCAGGAACAGCGGTCTTCTTTAATGATAAGTATAAAGCTCGATCCATCAGTCTCCTGCCGATCACCTCCATTGTCATCGTGCCTAAAAGCATCATTGTGCCGAGAATAACCCAGGCGATGAAAGTTATTCAAGACCGCGTGCAGGCTGGGGAGATGATAGAACCCTATATTAATATGGTCTCCGGGCCGAGTAATAGCGCGGATATTGAGATGAACCTCGTTGTCGGTGTCCATGGTCCTATCAAGGTCGCTTATCTTATTGTTCTTGATCGCTAAGTTTTAATAGAGAGTTTTAATACCGCTAATCGAAGGCCGGGAAGCACTCCCAGTTTTCTTTATAATATCAGCATTTATAAGTTTAACGCTTATAGTGTTGATCGCCACTCCAGGTCGCTCGCTTTCCTCATGCCCACACGACTAAGGAAAGCTGTTAAGAGAATAATCCTCGCAGAAAAATCGCGTTTTTACGATTTTTTGATGTGGGTAGGGTCGGCGTCCGACGCACCATCGGGGTCCCCGAAAAGTGTTCTTTACTTTTTGGGGTGGTAATCGGGGTCCCCGAAAAGTGTTCTTTACTTTTTGGGGTGGTTGAAGTGCTAGCTTTGACGTTGTCACACGGATGTGACGGTTTTAGTCGATCGACCTTAGTATCCTCAGCTAACTTGGGAATAATATAGTGAGGTTCTTAAGTATTTATGACTAAAAACCCCTGTTCCTGCGTCTACGAGTATTGCTTCGTCGTCAGCTTTCTCGGAACAACTCGAAGATTACTCGTGAAGTCACGCTGGCCCCGTTCCCGAAGGACTCTAGTTTAGGCACCCGTGAGTCAGCGGCGCTGAGGAATACACTGAGTATAAGTGTTCCGAATCTCGCGCCTTCCGTTCCGAGCAACGGGTTGCCGCTGGTGCCTTTTGGGATTAAAATCTTATTCCGTGTTTTAATAAGGACCGGGCATGCATTTCGCCCGGTTTTTCTAATTAAAAGTATATAAAATTCTGGTTATCAGGACGATGCGGATTTCCGCTCCAGAAATGGTCGTTTTCCACTCTCATGAACTTGATTGCTAGTGGTGTAAAGGCATTTTTATATTAGGGCTAGCCGCTCTTATTGCTCTGACCTTTTGGCGGTTAAAACGATGATATCCTCAAGCATGGACGACCGTTTTTAAACATAAAATAGTCATGTGTTTTTTAAAAAATCTTCTTTTCATTTATATATAAATATGATAAATTAGTAAATATAAGGGATGAAAACGATTTCAATCGCTTTTATCTTACGGATCTAAAATTGATCATCAAGGTTTTTATGACAACTGTTCTAACATAGTTTGTGTGCATCAGAAAGGAGATTTTAGAGATGGTAACCTTTATTCTTGCTATTATTTTACTTATTGTAGGCTATTTCACTTATGGGAAAGTCATTGAAAAACTTTTTGGGGTAAAAAGTGCGAGAAAGACCCCAGCCTATGCCAACCAAGATAATATTGATTATGTGCCAATGAGTACGAAAAAGAATGCGATGATTCAACTTTTGAACATTGCTGGGGTTGGTCCAATTTTTGGCCCTATTATGGGAGCGCTTTATGGCCCTGTTGCCTTTTTATGGATCGTATTTGGCTGTATTTTTGCTGGGGCTGTTCATGATTACTTAACAGGGATGATTTCCATTCGTAACAGAGGGGCTCATCTTCCTGAACTGGCGGGAAAGTTTTTAGGAAAAGCGATGAAACATGTTGTTAATATTTTTTCAGTCTTGCTTTTGCTTTTAACTGGAACCGTTTTCGTTACTTCGCCTGCTGAATTGCTTCATAATTTGATGAATGGTTGGGTGGCATTGGGAATTATTGTTGCCGTTATCTTTATTTACTATATTGCATCCACAATTTTACCTATTGATAAGATTATCGGACGTATCTATCCGATTTTTGGTATTCTTCTTGTGATTAGTGCCGTTGGGGTCGGTGTGGGCCTTATTGTAACAGGGGCTCCAATTCCTGAACTCTCGATGAGTACCTTGAAAAATCTACATCCTGCTGGGACCCCGATTTTTCCGTTGCTTTTCTTAACCATTTCTTGTGGCGCGTTATCGGGATTTCATGCGACTCAAAGTCCTATAATCTCTCGGACATTGAAGAACGAAAACCAAGCGCGACGGGTGTTTTATGGCATGATGATTGCAGAAGGGATTATTGCCATGATTTGGGCAGCTGCAGCTATGAGCCTCTTCCACGGGACCGACTTAAATGAATTGATTAATACTGCAGGACCGGCAGCCGTTGTAAGCGAAGTATCAACTAAGATGCTTGGCTCAATTGGCGGAACATTGGCGGTTTTAGGGGTTATTATTTTACCAATTACTTCTGGTGACACGTGTTTCCGAAGCGCTCGTATGATTATAGCGGATTACATTAAAGTGGGCCAAACCAAAATTTTAAATCGTATTTGGATCGCAGCTCCTTTATTCATCATTTCGTTTTTATTAACCCGCATTGATTTTAATATCTTATGGCGTTACTTCTCATGGGCCAACCAAACGACAGCTATGATTGCTCTATGGGTAGGGGCAATGTATCTTGTGTTAAGTCGGAAGTTTCATTGGGTGGCTTCGATTCCAGCGACCTTTGCAACCATCTTTACCTTTACGTATATTTTGAATGCACCTATTGGCTTTAATTTACCGATGCCGCTTTCCTTTATCGGCTCGCTTATCATTGCGGTCATCATCATCGGCTTATTCTGGATCAAAGCAAAGCAAAATATGAATGAGCAACTGCCTGTAGATTTAGAAAAGGTCGCTTAATCAATAAATACAATTTGAAAAGCGTATAAAGAAACCCAAGTTCGGCAAAAGAGCTGAACTTGGGTTTTTTCACGATCTGGAGGAGGGGATGTTACAGTTGAGTTCAGCTACTCGTTCCTTTTGAAAGATTTTTTGAATCATGATGTTGACGTTAGAAGCCGTTTGTACCAAAGAAAAGGACATCCGAATAATTTTCTAACGCCTTGATCTCTTTGATGATTTGTTTCCCTTTTAAAGAATCATTGATATTTATTCTTTTTATTTCTAACCTATTGGTCCCAAAGGTATTTATTCCTGTTGTCGTCGTAAAAATGAGCTGATGCTGTTGACTCACGATGTTTTCTATATCTTTGTTATAGGCACCATAGGGATAGGCGAAGGCAAAAACAGAGTTACCGACGTTCTTTTCTATCATTTGTTTAGCCTTGTTAATATCCCTTTTAACAATACGATGATGTTTTTTGTGGGTTAAGTGTTCCCCATCTTTGGAAGTGGGCGTTATTAAAGCTTCTTTACCGGCTTTGTTGTTATATCGCCAATGTAAATCATGGGTATGATTTTGAACTTCCACTAAACCAGAATGATACATTTTCCTTATTTGAGTCCAATTAAGAAAGGGACGGCCCAACCTTTGTCCTTTTTGAACATAACTTGTTGATATAAACAGGCAAACAAATAACTTATATTTCTTGATAATGGGATAGGCATTGGTGTAAATGGAACGATAGCCATCATCAATGGTAATTAATATTGGTTTTGTGGGTAGATGATCTTCACCTTGTAAGTAATCTAATAAGTCCCCAATTGTAATTGTAGAGTAACCCGCTTGTTTTAGGGTCGTCATTTGCTCTTCAAAGTGAGCGGGTGAAGTGTTTATATATGGAAAAGAAGGGGTGTTATCAAATGTATGGTACATTAACACAGGTATATATTTATCCTCTTTTCCAAATGCTAAATGGGGTTTGTTCAGTATACTTTCTAAAATGATTGCTGTCGTGATAAAAATAATCATAAAAAAAGGTCTCATCACCGATTTCCTCCTGTTATTCACCTTTCATAGCCTTTTACTATGAAAAGATTCTATGCATTTTAAAAAAAATTGACGTGAATATTTTTTTATGAAGGGCTGTATTCAGCTTTGTTTACCATTATGAGGCATTTGGTTGAGGAAGTTTTAATTTTATCTCTTGTTTAAATCGCACAAATAGATTAGTATAAAGGAAGATATTTAATACTATATATTGAGTGTGATTTAGTATTTAATACTCTATATTGTGATTGTCTAGAGTTAAGATGCCTTTAGGCTTAATAGGGAATCTAGTGAAAAGCTAGAACTGCCCCCGCAACTGTAAGTGCAACGAACTGAACGTACCACTGTATAATGGTTCTTCAAAACTATTATATGGGAAGGGTTCAAAGTAGGCTAATGCACGAGTCAGTAGACCTGTCTTAATTCAAATAGTTTCAGACTTCTTCGGGGAGTGAGAAGGTGATGCGATGGCAACGAAGGATAGGTTTGCATTCATGCATAATCCTCCTTTTACTGTTATTGTCTCTCGCCCGCTCTTATTCCCTGAGCGGGTTTTTTAATGTCCAAAGGAGGAATTTTTTTGAGTACATATTTACGAAGTGACATTGATTCTGTTTTAGACGCTGTGCAGAGCATCTCTGAAAAATATAACTTAGATGTTACCGAATTAAAACAACAATTGCTAGATTTGGAGGCTACTCAAAGTCAGGCCAATCAACATGCACTTTTTTATTCTTTAAATCATATTGCGATGGATCAACCGAAGTGGACTTTTGCTGCCGCTCATTTGTATCTGAATGCATTGTATAAAGAAGCAGCTGAGAATCGGAAGTATGATGCTGAACAAAAATATGATCGCTTTTATGAACTCATAGAGACTCTAACGAAAAAGGGAATCTATTCAAGCAAACTTTTAGACAGCTATTCACACCAGGAGATTGATGACATTGCTCATGCTATCGATCCTAAGTGTGATGAACTTTTTAACTATATAGGATTGTTTTTACTGGCAGATCGCTATCTTGCGCGTGACCATGACAGACATCTTTATGAGTTACCTCAAGAACGTTTTATGATCATCGCGATGACGCTAATGATGAATGAACCGGAAGATCAGCGTGTGGCGTTGGTTAAAGAGGCCTATTGGGCTTTAAGTCATTTGTACATGACAGTGGCGACGCCTACGTTATCGAACGCGGGAAAAAGTTTTGGGCAGTTGTCCTCTTGTTTTATTGACACCGTCGATGATTCGTTAGATGGCATTTATTTAAATAACTGGGATATTGCTCGTTTAAGTAAAGATGGTGGGGGTATTGGTATTTATTTTGGCAAGGTCCGGGCACTAGGCTCTGATATTAAGAAATTCAAAGGCAATTCTTCTGGTGTTGTTCCCTGGATCCGATTGATTAATGATACGGCAGTGAGTGTTGATCAACTCGGTCAACGGCAAGGGGCTGTAGCCGTCTATCTTGATGTTTTCCATAAGGATATTATGAATGGCTTTCTTGATCTCAAAACAAATAATGGGGACGAACGGCGAAAGGCACACGATATTTTTACTGGTGTGTCGATTCCAGATCATTTCATGGAAAAATTACAAGAGGTAGATGAAAGTGGCAAGAGCATTGGCGAATGGCATGTTTTCTGTCCTCATCAAGTTAAGCAGATCATGGGATGGCAGGATGAAGCCGGAAATCCTTTAGGTTTAGAAGATTTTTACGATGAAACGGATCGAAAGTATTTCACTGAGAAGTATGTGGAAGCCGTCAATCATCCGCTTTTACCGCGGAAAACCTATCGAGCAATGGATATTATGGCCCGGATCATGGTGGCACAGCTTGAAACAGGGACACCTTATATGTTTTATCGTGATGAAGTGAACAGGCAAAATCCGAATAAGCATGTGCTAGGGGAAGGGCGGACGTCCATCTTCTGTAGTAATCTTTGTACAGAAATTGCACAAAATATGTCAGCCACTACGATTGTTAAGGAGTATAGAGATGAAGAAGGCAATATTGTCATCGTTCGTAAGCCTGGTGATTTCGTTGTCTGTAATCTATCGTCTATTAATCTCCCACGTGCAGTGCGTGCGGATGTCTTAGAGCGGTTAATCCCTATTCAAATGAGAATGCTGGATAATGTTATCGATCTTAATACAATAGTGGTCGGGCAAGCGACAGCAACGAATCAAAGGTTTAGAGCAGTAGGTTTAGGAACTTTTGGCTGGCATCACCTGCTTGCACTAAAATCGATAGATTGGGAATCAGATGCAGCGGTCAATTATGCAGATGAACTGTATGAACACATTGCCTATTTAACGATTAAGGCTTCCATGACCTTAGCGAAAGAAAAAGGGGCTTATCGTCAATTCAAAGGTTCAGAATGGGAAACGGGTGTTTACTTTGAAAGAAAGCATTATCACAGCCCTCGCTGGAACGAGCTTAAAGATTTAGTTCGACAAAACGGTGTTCGTAATGGTTGGATGATGGCTGTCGCTCCGAACTCTTCGACTGCGAAAATTGGCGGCTCAACAGATGGCATTGATCCGATTTATGCTGTGGAATATGCAGAGGAAAAGAAAAACTTTAAGTTTAAAGTCACTGCACCTGATCTCGATCACAAGACATATGCGTATTATCGCCGGGCAAGACACATGCTTGATCAACACTGGAGTATTAAGCAAAACGCGGCTCGTCAACGTCATATCGATCAAGCGATTAGTTTTAATTTATACGTGCGACATGATATCAAGGCGAAAGAACTATTAAATCTTCATCTGGATGCCTGGGAGCAAAAATTAAAAACAACTTATTATGTCCGTAGTACGTCTCAAGCAGAAATCGAAGAATGCGAAGCCTGCATGAGTTAATAGCATCAAGCATCAAGGAGGAATGATGACATGGATACAACACAACCTTTAACACGCATTAAACTCTTAAACTCAGAGTTTCCAAATAAATCAACGGGTATTATCAACGGACAATCTTCGGGGTTACTCAATTGGAATGATATTGCTTATCCGCAAATGTATACCTTGTATCAAACGTTGTTGGGGAATTTTTGGAAGGCGCAAGAAATCAATATGCAAGATGATATTAAGCAGTGGGATACATTAACGGAAAAAGAGAAAGACATTTTTCTGCGGATTAATACGCAACTTGCTTCTTTAGATAGTTTACAAACACCGACAATGACACAGGTGATGGACTATGTTACAGATTCGAGCTTTAAGGCGATTCTGGCGGTCATTTCCCAACAAGAAGCTGTTCACAATGAGTCCTATTCCTATATTTTAAGTTCACTCGTCCCTTTACATGTTCAAAACGAGCGTTTTAATCAAGCGAAAGAGGATCCCATTATTCAAAAACGGAATCATCTCATCTTAGAGGCGTATGAGGCCTTTAGACAAAATCCGACACCACAAAATCTCTTTCAGTTGAGCATTAATTCCATTAATTTAGAGGGGATCTACTTTTATGCAGGGTTTGCTTTCTTTTATAACCTCGCGCGCGGGCAAAAAATGTTGAAGACAAGTACGATGATTAGCTATATTCAACGTGATGAAATGCAACATGCTTATTTTATATCGCAGTTTATTAGAATTCTGTTATCTGAGAATCCTGAGTTAAATACGAAGGAAAATATTCAATACATTTACGATACGATCCATCAGGCGGTTCAACTAGAGAAAGAATGGGCAGGTTACATTTTGAAGGACATTGAGGGCATTGATCTAAAGGAGTTTGCGGGTTATATCGAATATCTCGCCAATAAACGGCTTCGACAAATGGGGCTAGAGAATTTCTATGAGGCCCGTGAAAATCCGATGCCCTGGATTCATGTGTTTAGTGATGAGATGATCAATGAAACCAAATCTGATTTCTTTGAACAAAAATCACGGACGTATACGAAGGTGACGCAATCCAATGGCTTTGATGAGCTGTAAGCTAAAGGGGTAGGTCCACTGTGCGTGAAAGAAGTGTAGGTGAGTCGATGAAAATAGCCATCGTGTATACATCAGTAACTGGAAATACGGAAGCACTCATGCGTATAATCAAACAAGCCTTTCAAGAAAAGGATCAAGCGCTCAGTCTCTTTATCTATTCCGTTGACACCTTTGACCTTTCAACTTTAAGTCGTTGGGATGCGGTTGTAGTGGGCACCTATAGTTGGGGAAATGGCAAAATTCCTAGAGAGATGCGGAGCCTATTCACAGCCTTTGAAGAGCAGGAGGTTTCACCGCTCGTGACGGGGGTGTTTGGAACTGGAGATAGCTTTTACCCCCACTTTTGTGGGGCTGTGGATCGGTTTCGCGATATGCTCTATGTGCATACTGATTTGGCGGTGACCTTAAAAGTGGAGCTGCTGCCACAACTACAGGATTTGGAGCGTTGCGCGCTTTTTGTCGAACGGCTCTTGACCCGATTGAAGCAAAGAAACATTGGAAAAGTTTTTGCATAGCGAGTAAAAATGGCTCTATTATCTATGTTGGGTCTAACAATCCTTTAAAAAGTTTCTTTTAAACATCTTCAATAGGTCTCTATTAAATGCGGAGGTTTTCTAAAAGAGTGTTGCCTTTTCAGGTTGTGAAGTGTAGGAGTAGAAGGGAATGGCGACGTCAGTTCGATCGGCTTTGGCAGCTCATACCTTATTATATTTAGTGTTTAACAACCTCTTCGGCAGAATACTTCGCTTTCCGTGGGCACGGCCTCAGCTAACTTTGGAGTCAGTTTTTGGTGCTCCAAAGTGGATCTTCGGACGCGTGCTGTTCCCACTGGAGTCTGCGTATTCTGCCTACGCTAGGTAAGATGATCTGATTTACTTGCAACTAGAGTTAATATTAGCTTGAAAAAAGCAAAGATGCCCAATCTTTTCTTCAAAAAGCATCGACAGCATGGAAGTGGATTGGAGCGAAAGGCGCTCTAGCTTCTTCGGGAACGGGGCCAGCGTGACTTCACGAATACACTTCGAGTTGTTCCGAGAAAGCTGATGAAGAAGCCATACGAATGGACTCAGGAACAGGAAATTTGTAGTATAAAGACTTGGGAACACAAATATAACAACCAAGGAACTTCGGTTGAAAACGTCGCGTCCGTGTGACAACACCGAAGCTAGCACATCAATACCACCCCAAAAAGTAAAAAGCACTTTTCGGGGACCCCGATTACCACCCCAAAAAGTAAAGAACACTTTTCGGGGACCCCGATGGTGCGTCGAACACCGATCCTACCCACATCAAAAAATCGTAAGAACACGATTTTTCTGCGAGGACTAATCTCTTAGTCGCTTTCCTTAGTCCTGCGGGGGCAAAGGCAGCGGTGAGACCCCGGAGCGCGGAGCGTGAAGAGGCTCACCAGCCGCCCGCGGAAAGCGTAGTGGATTTCCAGAGCAGTCAGATTAGACACCCAACTACTTTCTCAAGTTATGTCGCAATCTATAGCCATTATGCTTTTTTACGTTTTGTTTGAGTCTCGCTATTTCGTTTTGAAATCTTATTATTAGTTACAATCTTCTATTTCTCAACATTTGCCTTAGAACGGTAAAAATAAATCTACCACAATTAAAAAAAATGTGGTAGATTTATTTTAAAGCTATAATATTCTCAATCTTCATAACTGGTGATATTTTTGCATATAAGCACATAGTGTTTAAATAGCATGACCCTGCATCCAAGAAGATAAACAAAAAGAATACGTTCAAAAAGGAGTGACACCATCGTCTATTAGATCATGTGCTTATAGAGGTTTGTCTTTTTGTTACTCTGCTTTTTATGAAAGGATTCTAAACTATTATTTTTTGGAGGGGAAAGGATGACAGTTAAGATTGGGTTTATCGGAGTTGGTGGCATCGCCAGTGTGCATTTGCAAAATGTGAGTCAAATAGAAGAGGCACAAATTGTGGCAGTGTGTGATATTGATCAAAACAGGGCAGAAGAAGTTGGCCGGAAGTATGAGGCTAAGGCCTATACAGATCACCAAGACATGATGGATCACGAAAAGCTTGATGCTGTCTATGTGTGTATCCCACCTTTTGCTCATGGGGATGTTGAACTCGCAGTCATTGAACGTAATCTGCCGATGTTGGTAGAAAAACCCCTTTCAATTGAAAGAGAGCCTGCGGAGACCATTGTTAAGGCGGTAAGTCAGCAACAATTAATGACGGGTGTTGGGTACAATTGGCGTTATTCAGAGGCGTCGAATTGGGCAAAAGAGATATTGGAAAATCATAAACCAGGAATGGCTCAAGGATATTGGCTTGGTGGTATGCCTATGGTGCCATGGTGGCGTAAAATGGATGGCTCAGGTGGACAAATGGTAGAACAAACCACACACATTGTTGACCTTTCAAGATATTTACTCGGAGAAGTGGTCCAAGTCTATGCCGCATATGCTCAGCGTGAGATGCAGGATGTTGTCGAGGGGACAACGGTGCCAGATGTGGGAACGATGGTTCTTAAATTTGAAAGCGGTACCATAGCGACGATTTCAAATACGTGTTTATTAAACCAAGGATACACTGTTGGTTTAGACATCTTAGCACGAGAAACGATTCTCGAAGTCCGAAACGGTCATTTAACGGAACGAAGGAATAAAGAAACGATCGAAAGACATAATTCTCTCAATCCCTATCTTGAAGAAGATAAAGCTTTTATTAAAGCAGTGCAAACCGGAGACAGGACCCTTATCCGCTCAAACTATGAAGATGCTTATAGAACGCATTTAGTGACTGTAGCGGCAAACGAATCGGCAAAAACAGGTCAGCCCATAGATCTCCAAAGTCTTTATCCTGTTTTATAACTTAGAAAAAGATGCTTCTCTCAAATCTTGTAAAAGAATCTAAGGAGTGACACACATGAAATATTCGTTATGCATTGGGGCCTATCCGGGCAAAGACGTGCTCTATCATTTAGAAAAAATTAAGGAGCATGGGTTTCATGGTCTTGAGTATTATTCATGGTGGAATCTAGAGGATCTTGATCAAATAGCAAAAGCGCAGGAACGGTTAGGGGTAGGGATTATTGGTACTTGCACTAAAGAGTTTAACCTGGTTGATCCCTCAAAACGAGAGGCTTATTTAGCTGGCCTTAGAGAAACACTTGTGGCTTGCCAGAAACTCAATATTCCAGCGATGATTACACAGACAGGTAATGCAATTGAAGGTGTTTCCAGAGAACAACAACGCAGCACAATGGTCGAGACGCTTAAGCAATGTGCACCATTGCTTGAGGAAGCGGGAGTTATTCTAGAAATTGAACCTCTTAATGGGCTTGTCGATCATGCAGGTCATTATTTACAGCGCTCAGATGAAGCGGTTTCGATTATTGATGAGGTGGATAGTCCAAATATCAAACTTGTGTTTGATGTTTACCATCAACAAATTACCGAGGGTAATGTCATTCGTAATGCGACGCAATATGTAGAGCGCATCAATCATTATCATATTGCTGATAATCCTGGACGCAAACAGCCGGGGACGGGAGAATTAAATTATGTGAATATTCTACGGGCGATTCAGGAGACAGGTTTTGATGGCTTTGTTGGTCTAGAATGTGGGTATACGATTGAGACCGATCAGGCGATTGAGCAATTTAAAGAAACGATTTTGAGCAAGACGGTGAATGTTTAGGATTCCTACAGGCAGAAACAGTATGGCAAGTGGAGGGACTTGACCCCATTCAAGTCTTTCTACCCTTTCTTATTTATTTTAATTTTCTAAGTCTGATGGTTATCTCTCAATTTTGTAAGCGATAACAATAATAACCAGGAGGTTTTCGCATGCGCTATCTTCGCCTTTTTATCGTTTTGGCTTGTCTTTTTTCATTGGTTGCCTGCGGATCCACGTCTTCTTCTACAGGCCAGCACAAAACAAAATTAACACTCTGGTATTGGAATCGTTCGTTATCAGATGATCTTATTGCTCAAGTAGAGAAGAAATTTCCAAATATCCAATTGGAACCACAAAAAATTGGAGGGGATTTCCGCCTCAAATTGCAGACCACGCTGGTGGGTGGCGATGGAGCACCAGATATTGTGATGTTCAATGACTGGATCGCTCAATATTTACCCTATAAGGAGTACTTTGCTAACCTTTATGACTTAGGGGCTGCTGATATTCAAAAGGATTATTTAGATTGGAAATGGAATTTGGCTGAGGCCCCAGGGGATAAGAAGGATCTCATCGCACTTCCCGTTGATACAGGTCCAACCGCCCTATTTTATCGGACAGATTTATTTGAGAAAGCAGGACTGCCGACAGATCCCGATCAAGTGTCCAGTCAATTAAAAACTTGGGAGGATTATATTGCGGCAGGGGAGCAGTTAAAGGAAAAAACAGGGGCCTATATGGTAGACAGTATTGTCAATGTCTATAATCAAGAATTGGGGCAACTGCCAAAAAAATATTTCGATAAAAATGAAAACTACATTGGAGATAGTCCAGAGATTAAAAAAGCTTGGGATATCGCCGTTGAATTTAATAAGCGGGGATTATCAGCCAAAATTGATAGCGGGACAGACTGGAACGCTGCTGTTAATAATGGAAAAATTGCTTCTTTTGTTAATGCCGTCTGGGAAAAACAAATCATGCAAGATGCCGCTCCAGATACGAAAGGCAAATGGCATGTCGCCAGTGCACCAGGTGGCGCCGGAAATGTCGGCGGTTCTTTTATTGGGGTGATGGCGTCCTCTAAACATCAAAAAGAAGCGTATGAAGTGATCAAATGGTTGATGTCACCGGATAACCAACTGAAAAACTATTTGGATGTTAACTTGTTCCCTTCAGCGGTTGGTGCTTTAGAAAGCGATAAGATGAAACAAAAAGAAGACTTCTACGGAGGGCAGGATACTTCTACTGTGTTTGAAGAGTCTGCCAAGGAAGTGCCAAAGACCTATTTTGGCGAACATTACGTGACGATCAATTCGATTTTCCAAGATGAACTAAAATTAGTAGAGCGTTCAGGGAAGAATCCTGATAAGGCATGGAAGGATGCCCAAGCACAAGTGAAAAGGGAACTTACAAGATTTTAAGACAATAATAAAGGGGGAATGAAGGATATGAAAGAAGCCTTAGGAACAAATACCAATGTCCTTCCAGTCAAAAAGCGAAGCCTTTGGAGTGAAATTTGGAAAAATCGTGTCTCGTATTTGTTTATCTCGCCTTTCTATATTTTGTTCTTGATTTTCGGACTTTTTCCGATCTTGTTTTCTCTTTATTTAGCCTTCCATTCATGGACAGGTCTTGGAGAAATGAAGTTTGTTGGGCTTGCCCAATTCAAATACCTTTTAACAGAACCTGACTTCTGGCATTCTGTCGGTAACACTTTTGCTATTTGGTTCATCTCCACGATTCCAATGTTATTCTTTGCTTTAGTTATTGCCTTCTTACTTAATTTACCCCTCCTAAAATTTAGAGGGATCTATAGAACGTTATTCTTTGTTACCAATGTGACCTCGATTGTTGCGGTGGCGATTATCTTTCAATCTATTTTTAATAATAACTATGGACTGGTCAATTACTTCCTCTCTCTATTTGGCGTTGATCCTGTCAAATGGTTGGATAATTCTGTCTTAGTCAAGTTCGTACTTGCGTCAATGGTGGTTTGGCGATTCACGGGCTATAATGCCATTATTTATTTGGCTGGATTGCAGAGTATCCCACAAACACTATATGAAGCAGCAACCATTGATGGTGCAAATCGTAGACAGACCTTTTTCCATATAACGATTCCGCTGCTTCGTCCTGTTATTTTATTTACTGTCATTATGACGACCATCGGTTCTATGCAGCTCTTTACTGAACCGCAAGTATTGCTCGGCGATTCGGGAGGCGTTGGCGGTGCGGGCATGACGCTCAGCTTGTATATGTATAATCAAGCCTTCATTCAAAGTCAGTTTGGTTATGCATCGGCTGTTTCATGGGCATTGTTTATCATTATCGGTTTGTTCTCATTAATTAACTGGAAATTTGTCCAACGCTTCTAAAAGGAGGAATGTCATGATGGTAGGAAAAAGCTGGATTAGTAAAGGACTCACACATCTTGTCTTATTAATTGGTGTTGTTATTTCAGTCTTTCCCTTTTATTGGCTTGCTGTGATGTCGACCAATACCACAAGTCAAATTTTGCACTTTCCACCGAAATTGATTTTCGGCAATCAATTATGGATCAATCTCAAACACGTCTTTGCCAATATAGATTTTTTACAAGGGTTTACGAACACGCTCATTGTTGCTGTTATTTCAGTAGTAGGTACGTTATTTTTCTGCTCATTAGCAGGATTTACGTTCGCTAAGTTTAAATTTCCAGGGCGTAATTTTTTGTTCGTCTCCTTATTAATTACAATGATGATTCCATCACAGATTTCGTTTATTCCCTCATTTATTGTGATGGCGAAAATTGGGTGGGTCAATTCTTATCAATCCTTAATTGTTCCAGGGCTTGCTAATGCATTTGGTATCTTTTGGATTAGACAGTACTGTGATGGCTCAGTTCCTGATGAATTATTGGAAGCCGGACGACTGGATGGCTGTAATCAATTTAGACTCTATTGGAATATTGCTATTCCAATTCTAAGACCCGCACTTGCCTTTCTTGGTATCTTTACTTTTATTGGGGTTTATAATGATTATTTATGGCCCTTGGTTGTCATCAATAATCCAGATCGCTTTACGCTTCAGGTTGTTCTGTCCCAATTAAATGGGATCTACAATACTGACTATGGTATGGTCATGGCCGGAACGCTGTTAGCCACTGTACCGCTCATTATTATCTTCTTTATCTTTAGTCGCAATTTTATTTCAGGGATTGCCGATGGTGCCGTAAAGGATTAGAAGATATAAAGGTTGTCCGATTCACTTCTTTAGGAGGGAGAGCGTGCGGAAAGTTTATCTCCGCACGTTTTTTTAGTATAAGAATGTATAAAATTCTCGTTATCAGCACGGTGTGGATTTCCGCTTCAGAACGCTCGCTTTCCTCATGTCCACACGACTAAGGAAAGCTGCTAAGAGAATCATCCTCACAGAAAAATCGTGTTTTTACGATTTTTTGATGTGGGTAGGGTCGGCGTTCGACGCACCATCGGGGTCCCCGAAAAGTGCCCTTTACTTTTTGGGGTGGTAATCGGGGTCCCCGAAAAGTGCCCTTTACTTTTTGGGGTGGTAATCGGGGTCCCCGAAAAGTGTTCTTTACTTTTTGTGGTGGTTGAGGTGCTAGCTTTGACGTTTTCACACGGATGTGACGGTTTTAGTCGAAGTTCCTTAATGACGTGACGTTTTTAGCCGATCGACCTTAGTGGCCTCAGCACATTTGGAATGGTTAATCTGTGTGTTCCAAAGTATTTATGATTAAAAGGCACCTGTTCTTGCGTCTACTCGTATCGCTTCGTCGTCAGCCTTTCTCGGAACACCTCGAAGTTTACTCGTGAAGTCACGCTGGCCCCGTTTCCGAAGGACTCTAGTTTAGGCACCCGTGAGTCAGCGGCGCTGAGGAATACACTGTATTTAAGTATCCCAAATCTCGCGCCTTCCGTTCCGATCAACAGGGTTGCTGCCGGTGCCTTTTGGGATTAAAATCTTATTCCGTGTTTTAATAAGGACCGGGCATGTTTTTACGCCCGGTCTTTCTCACATCATAATAGAACTTTAGTTTTGGACTTGTTTGACTTGCAAACCTGCTTTTTGATAATAGGCCCATTTAGCTTGATTGTATTGTGTTGTATAACGATTGAATTGTTCTTTTTTATTATCCAAATTTTTGTAGGCTTGATTGATTTTTTTTATGTTGTCTTCTAGCTTTTTAACCTCAATATCGCTCTCTCCACTTAACCTTTTATAGGCTTTATCATTCAAATCTAATACATGGCGATATTCTTTGCTGTACGTGTGATAGAGTTGATGGCGCATTTCTATTAATTTTAATACCTTTAAGCCTGCTTCTTTTTGTTTTGAATCCTTAATATCTTTTATAAGAGGTTTTGCATTCGTTGCTAGGCTATAGCCTTGATTAAAAATTTTATCGCAATCATTTAACGTGCGTCTCTGTTCTTCATTATAATGTTGTGCTTTTTTAATCGTTGCATGAATGTCTTGGTTTTGATCAATTTGAAGGGCCAAGAGTGTTTTATAAGCTTTCCTTTCTTTGGTACTATTTTGAGTTAATGATTCTTGATGTTTAGCCAAGCGTTGCTCGATTTGTGCTGATTTTTCTAAGTCAACATGGAGCTTCTCGGCTTGTTTTTGGTCATGATGGCAACCCGTCATAACAAATATAACTAAAATTAAGAGGGGGGCAGGTCTTAAGCTTTTGAATATTTTCATACTTGGATGAGCGTCTCCTTATATCATTAATGCATGGAATGACAACGTCCTTCACATTGAAAGGTCAAAGGAGGCATGGCATTCGTTAATTTTTTGGTCTGATAGCCATGCTTGTTTAGATAGTCTAAGAGCTGTGGCAAATAGTGGACAGTCGTCGCCTTGTCATGCATGAGTATAACGGGTGCCATCCCTGTTTTCTCAAGATTTTGGATATCCTGAATCACATTTTGAACAAATCGCTGATCTTTGAGTTCCCAATCTTGACTATCAATATTCCAATCCCATGTCTTAAAGCCATTTTTATTCAGCAAACTGCGCATATCGACTGTTAAATATGGGATACTGCCATAAGGCAAGCGGACAAGTTCAGATTGGACCCCAGCTATTTCCTTTAATATCTTTTGGTCCTGAGTCATTTCCTTTAATGGGGCTGCTTTTGAACTATAGATCTTGTGGGCGTCGTGAGTAATCCCGTGTAATCCGACTCCAAAGTCTTCTTTGACCATGCGTTTGACGACGTGTTTTCGGCTTTCCATATTAGGTCCAAGCATAAAAAAAGTTGCTTTGGCGTTGTAGTGATCAAGAACGTCAAGTAATTGATCGGCTTCCAGTGATGGACCATCATCAAAGGTTAAATAGATGACCTTATGTTTATGATCCTTTTCTAATTGCTGCTGTGCCTTTTGGTTCACTGCTTGCTCACGGCTAAGTTCCTTTTTATTTTGAATCGAGTGATTCAGATCGGAAGCCGCAAAGGATTGTTTAGGCTTGAAGGATGATGACAAGGGCTGGGCAGGAATCAAAGCAATCGTTGGTTTGTTTTTCCCAGAATTGGCTTTAACAATTGTTCCCCAGCCAACGAGTAGACTTAGAATCAGGGTTAACATTAAGAAAATAGTTATTTTTCCCTTACGATTTAAAGGCATACCTCTCATCACCTCGTCCTTCCTCCAAATCCATCATCTTTCCCGGATCATTCTATAATACTAGTAATATAGACGACAAAAAAGTTGAAAGAGTTTCAAATATCGACAGAAAAACGAGAGAGGTAACCATATTGATTGAGAAACAATAGTAGACTTGGCATCTATCACCGCTTCGCAAAATTACCTTCACGGCGAAAATCAAAGTTGCGTCTATCGGTTGTTATGCATTTTGATGTATAAAAACAGCCTCTTCGTCATGAAGAGGCTTAAAAGGGATTAATGTATTTATAAATTGGGATAAGGCTTATACGTTTTTATCTCTTAGGCCCAATTTCCTTTTCTAAAGAGGGGAATACGCTCACCATCATAGGTTTCTCCGTCGATGTCAAGGTCGGCTGAGCCGATCATAAAGTCAACATGCCCGAGGCTTTGGTTGACACCTTTCTCTACAAGTTCTTCTTTGGTAAGTTGGCCAGCACCTTTAATGTTCATGCCAATCGCACTACCGAGGGCAATGTGACAAGAGGCATTTTCATCATATAACGTATTGTTGAAAATGATGCCAGAATTAGAGATGGGTGAATCGTATGGGACAAGGGCAACTTCGCCAAGAAATTTCATACCCTCATCGATACTTAGTGCTTCTTTAAGGGCATCATAGCCTTTTTCAGCTTTAAAATCGACAACCTTACCGTCTTTAAAGGTGAGACTGAAGTTTTCAATCATGTTCCCCATAAAAGAAAGTGGTTTTGTACTCGTAACGATACCGTTGACACCCTGCTTTAATGGGGCAGTGAAGACCTCTTCAGTTGGCATATTAGGGATATAGCTTGTCCCGAAGGTCGAATGATGACCTGCGCCAAGCCAGATATGGTCAGGATGCAGATCAATACTGAGATCGGTGACCGGGCTTTTATAATGGAGCGTTTTAAAATGCTTGGCATTGAGTTCATCCATTTTGGCCACAAGCGTTTTTGAATGTTCTTCCCAAGCTTTTACTGGGTCTTCTTGGTCTACTCGTACGGTTTTAAGCACAGCTTCCCAGAGAAGATCTAAGGCCACTTCTGCGGGTTTATCAGGAAAGACGGTTGCGGCCCAAGCTTTTGTGGGCACACCCACAATGGCCCAATGTAAATCACCATTTAATTGTGCTTTTTGGAAGAAATGAAGTTTGTTCCCGCTGGTTTTTGACGTCAATGTCAATCGTTGTGGATCGACACCTTCAAAGGCTTTAGGATCACCACCTGTAATATTGAGAATGGCGCCTTTGTTGTCAGTGAGGTCTTTCATTTCAGCAATTTGCCATTCAGGGATTTCTTTAAGGGTCTCCTCAGGTGCATTTTCAATATGTATACGTTGAGTTGCGGCATCATTCCAGCGAACTGAAACTCTTTTACAACCATTGTCATAGGCATGCTTCATAACCCTTTTTACAAATTCTACAGCTTCGAGGGGAGCACTAATTAACAGCGTTTGTCCTTTTTGAATATTTACCCCTATTTTTACAGTGATTTCAGCATATCTATCAAGTTTTTCTTCAAAGTGTTGGATCATAAATTTCACCCCTTTTCTGTATTGTAGCATATTTCAGTGAACTTGAATGGGGGCTTAGGTTCTTTTTCGTTAACTTTTGGTTTTTCTTTAAGCTTTAAACCGTGAGTTCTAGTGGAACGATCCCTACTTTGGTAGCAAAGATCTAGGGGGCGCATGGCTTACGAATCGGTAGTAACCAGGCTAAAGAAAACATTAAATTCAAAGGAGGTTTAGGACTTTGAGACCACCTCTATATGGAAAAGTGGCCATATAGGACAAAAATAAATCCGCCAGCTTTACCGGCGGATAGTTTACACTTAGTCAGCTTAGTGCTCCTTTTACAATGGGTAACAAGATATGGCTTGGATAGCGGTCATCGTGATACACTTTTTGATGAGCAATGATATATTTTGTATCGTCGGCAGGGTTATTTCCTGTATTATGGTTAGGAAATGAAAGATGATCAGCACCGGAAGTTATAGACACGCGAATGCGATGACCTTTTTTGAAACAGTTGGCGATCTTAGTCATTTTTAGTTCATATTTTTCAACTTTACCTGGCTCAAGTAATTCCGGATTTTCGAAGGAATGCCGATACCTTGCTCGAATGATACCGTCAGATAAGCGAATGGAATGACCTTCTTCGTCTACATCGGTTAATCGGACGACCCAATCGGTATCCCTCGCCGTACTTGATGCGTAAATCACAGCATAAACATTTCCAGCGATTTCTACATCCTCAGTTAGTGGTGTGGAAGTATAGACAAGAACATCGTCACGTGCTTCAACCTCTTCATAATTTTCTGGGACACTACACTCATTTTCAGAGACATCAATTAAAAAGGGTGTTGGATTTTCCGGATCAAAGGTATATTGATCCTCTAATTGATTACCAGGTTTCGAGACACTTAATATCCCATCATCGGGACTCGTTCTTGCCTGCCCTTGACTATGCAGATACACAATCGTATCGTTGGCTCCTTCAGGTGGCCAGCTTTCAGAAGTATTCCATTCATTTTTACCGACTGTATAATACTGAATCTTTGGCTCATCTTCAACATGATTATCGATATCTTTTAAAAACCGGTCAAACCAGCGTTGACACATAACGTCCAAATCATATCGAATCGCGTTCAGCCCAAAAGGAACATTATGGATTTCTCTTGTTGAGTTGGCCTTGTGATACCAAGGACCAAGGATTAACTTTTGATGGTCTCGTTCATACTTTTCATTTACTTCCCATGATTCCGTCGTTCCAACACCGTCATCATCATACCAACCTGAAATATGTAAAGCAGGGACGTTTATGTTCTCACCCCAATGTGACCAATCGGATTTCCTCCAAAACTCATCATAGTTAGAATGATTCATCCATTCGTTCCAAAAAGGGATCTCTCGACCAAGAGCTTTTTTGGGGATGTCCCTAATGGGTCTTATTTTAAGGACTTCATCCCAATCAGTACGATTGAGCGCATGAATATTCATTTTTCGTTCCGCCATCATGAATGACCATGCCGAAATCCCTGATAAAATAGTGCCGCCTTTTCTTGGGAGATCCCCAAAGGGACTTCCAGCGGTGACAAAACTGACAATGGCTTTCAAATAAGGATTGCCACTTGCTGCTGCCGCCCACTGAACAAATCCACCGTAAGACCCGCCAATCATCCCAACCCTCTTGTTTGACCATTCTTGGGCAGCAATCCAATTTAACGTATCATCACCGTCTTCAATTTCATGAATACATGGAATCCATTCACCCTCAGAATCCTCACGACATCTAACATCTTGAGCGACAACGGCGTAACCGCGATGAACAAAACGGAGCTTATCTTCACCGGCGACTCGTCGACCATAAGGTGTTCGCAAAAGAATCGTCGGTAAAACGTGATCTTCAGGGATCTCTTTAGGTAACCAAACTTCTGTGGCTAACTTTACTCCATCGCGCATGTCTAAGAAAAAAGTCCCTTGATGATTGACGCTGTAACTAGCTTGAGAGACTGCCGGATCCTGCCAAAGCGTGAGCGGCGTAAATTCTTCATAGGTGTCTTCGACAAGGATGATACTTTCCTCACGACTATGATATAAAAAGGCGATTATTCTTTTATCATAAACGATGACATCAATGGGGGCCTTCGTATTAGGCATCGCCCAGATCCAAGCTTCTTGTTCATTGCCATCCTTATGGTGAGAGATCTTTTTATATCTTTTAAAACTATAGCCTGAAGGAAATTGAACCGTATTGCCTTCCCAATGTATCGTTTCTGATTCTGTCTTTATCCTATGGACATCATGATTCGGTATCACATATTTGTTTTCAATCACTGTATGAAAGGGAGACCACTCATTTGTGTCTATATTTTTCTCAGAGCATTTTAACTGATCTGTATCCCACATCATTTTTGCGAGGAGGACACCAGACCTATAATATGAATACATGATAATACCTCCTGAAAATTCCGAAATTATCCTCCGATAATAGCTTTAACAAGGTAAGATATTGAGAAACCGAGGTAGTTTCCTAAAACGTTTCCAATGGATCCTAATATAATGGCAGTTCCAATGATGCCGTTCCACTTACCGGTACCAGCAACCATCGCTGAAGTGCTTCCGTCAGCGAAACCAGCGACGATCGCGATCAATCCATATTGATACTCAATCTTAAATAGCCGGCAGAAAATGATATGGAGCAGAAGGGCACCTAAAATGATGACTAAATAAAAAACTGTAATAAGTGGTGCGGAATGTACAAATTCTTTAAGACTAATTGAAATACCGATTATGACCAAGAAGAACATTGCTACAAAAATACCTAGATCTGTATTCCCTTTGATTTGTCTGATTGGTTTAAACTGAGCGAGAATGATCGACATGGTCGTGATGAATACAATCCTCATTGTTCCCGAATACAGATCAGGGAAATATCCAGCTAAAATTGTAGAAAGGCCCGTGACAATAAAAGCGATCGCAAATAATAAAGCAATATCTGTGATGGACCATGTTTTTTCAGCAAAGAGCGCGTTCTCTCCTTCTGAACTCGCAGCCGTTTCGTTGATGGAATACGGCCATTTTCTTTTGAACCACTTCGATTTAGATAAAAGGGCGGGTAAAGCAAAAAATATAATCAATACAGGTGTGCCAATAACATAATCTGCAGCGTTGGCACTTGCGAAAGTGGTTGCTGTCACATTCAAGCCTGTTCCAACCGCGGTTAAATTGGAACTTCCCCCTGTTAACGTACCGACAAACATACCGGCGACTTTCCAGCCCTCAGGAATTTTATCGGCAAAAAGTAGACTCGCAATAAAGGCGACAACGCCTACACTAATAACAGCAATACACATCGCCATTAGCGGTTTTTTCGCGAGCCGTAACCATTCTTTCAAATTGACGTTTAATAACATCATGGTTAATGAAACGGGAATGGCATATTCCAAAAAGGTACCATATACTGGACTGTCGCTTGAAACAATGTGGAGATTGGACAATACGGCACCTATAACAACACAAATTAGGGCAGGACCTACCCATTTGGCCCATGCAAAACGCAAAACAAAAAATGAAAATGCGACGGTAGAAAAGATAACCGCCAAGATCGAAATATCACTGGTGAGTAATGGTTTCATTTAAAGACTCCTTTATAGACTCTGAGATAGTTTTTTCCCAAGATCAACGCAATGTCTTCATCGGAATAGCCGCGCTGAATGAGAACACGTGTCACTTTTTTCATTTCCTTATGTCCCTTGACGACATCAAACGGTTTTTCCTTCATTCTGGCAAGCTCATCTGGGGAGATATATTTCATAAAGGCATCGCAAAGGTCAAGACCAATCCCAACATGTTCAACCCCTACGAGTTGGACGATATGGTCCAAGTGATCAATTAAATGTTCGATATCACCATCTTCAGGCTTATCCGCAACAAACATATTCGCCGCATTCATACCAATGACACCGCCTTTTTTAGCAATGGCCTTGATCTGATCGTCTGTCAGGTTACGCATGGTCTGGGTTACAGCCCGGGCATTTGAGTGGGAAGCAATAACAGGT
This sequence comes from Pullulanibacillus pueri, assembly GCF_014639255.1. GTDB lineage: Bacteria > Bacillota > Bacilli > Bacillales > Sporolactobacillaceae > Pullulanibacillus > Pullulanibacillus pueri. The sequence continues at coordinate 75,550 of NZ_BMFV01000013.1, read as the reverse complement.
TTTTTGGCAAACGCCATGACATCCCAAAATCCTTCATCATTTAAGTGACTGACATCAATAAACATGCCCAGTGCTTCAGCAGCTTCAATAAGTTGAACGCCAAACTCAGAAAGCCCACCCTTTTTTCCTTCTTTAACCGGTGAAAAATGACTGCCGTCTGCTGCATAGTTTCTTCTACTCCATACTAGACCTACGATTCGGACACCTAGCTCATAAAAAATTCGTAGTAGCCTTAGGTCATTTCCTATAGGTTCAACACCTTCTAGCGAAAGAAGAAAACCAATCTTATTTTCTCTCTTTGCCTTTAATATATCTTCATAGTTTTTACAAATCATGATAAGATCGCTTGATTCATCAACTTCTTCATATAAGGCAGTGACTTGAGCTAAAGCCTTTCGAGTTCCCATCTCCGGTAAAAATTCGCTGTCAATAAAAAGGGAGGCCACGATAAGGTTTATTCCGCCGTCTTTGAAGTCGTTGACATAATCGGTTTCAATGACTTTTCGTCTTCCTTTTGCTCTTTGTATCTCAACGTCCATTAAAATATCAAAATGCCCGTCTATTATCAGAGATTCATTGTGTAAGTGCTGAATGCGCTCCATGTGTTAACCCTCCTGTGTATGAATGCAAGACTGAATAGCCTCGTCTTTCAAATAAATAAATGACTATCATCAATAAAATCATAGTGTTCCTTTCTCTTTTGAAAACGTTCGTGATAATTAATAGAGACACCCGCGATGAGCGCGTTTAATAATGAAAAAAGCGAAGGGGTTGCATCGAGAGTGGATTGTTCTGTTTGATATACAGACAAGAGTATATCTGTATACTTCGAAATAGGTGCCACTGGAGAATCAGTAATACCGATCACGAATGCGCCTTGTTTTTTGGCCAATTGAGCAAAATGGACGGTTTCTCGTATGTATCGATGAAAGGAAATGGCAACCACCGTTGTCTCTTTATTCAGTTGACTAATTTTCTGTACAAAATCATCTGTGTCTGGGCGATATAAATAGCTGTCCCCTCGAATGACATCTAATGTAAAACTTAACCAATGGGCGGCCGCGTAAGATGCTCTTAATCCAGTGACAAGGATCTTCTTTGCTTCTCCTAACTTTTTAACCGCCTTAACGAGATCGTCTTCTTTTAAATGATAAATGGTTTTTTCTATATTGGCGCAGTCCTCTTTCATAACCTTGGAATAAAAATCAGGCCGTTTAGCAAATTTTGATTTTTCAGAATAATAGAGTTCCAAACTGCTACTATTAGAAGAAAGAAGTTGTTCCCTTACCTTTTTTTGCAACTCACTAAATCCGCTGAGTCCAATGGAGTAACAAAAGCGAATAACAGTAGTTTCACTAACATTCGCCTTTAAACCAATGTCGCTGGCAGAGTTTATTGCAAAAAGATGTGGATTATCAACCAACAATTTACCTACTTTCTGTTGTCCTTTAGATAATTGATGGAAATGTTGTTGAACTAAATCGAGAAAATAATGGGTGGTCAAAAGTTCACCTCCAAAAAATGAAGTAGATACTTCAAAAGTTAAATTATAGAATTCATAGCTTCATGATTTTTTTAATTTATCACACACTCTAAACTTACGCAATAATGTATTTTCAGTATTGCGAGAATAATCAGCCTGTGGTATCGTATTTGGAAAAGCTAGAACTTCATTTTTAGTAAGATAAGAAGGATTCACTTCAAATAAAAAATGATGATTGTTTTAAAGCCTAGCGACTGGGAGATATGATCAATACAGCAAATTGAGAAGGAAATGTTAAATTTCACCTTTACTCACTCATCTAATGACATCCACATGGATGAGCTTTTAAGGCTTTAACAAACTTTTTATTAAGGAGGGAGAATATTGAAAGGACTCGATGGCGGTTTTGCAGAAGAGGTAACACAGCTTTTTACCTATTTACATGAACATCCTGAAATAAGTTGGCAGGAGTTTGAAACGACTCAGTTTGTGAAACGGCTGTTGGAGAAAAAAGGTTGCAGAATCCGTACATTTGAGGATTGCCCAGGAGTGATCGGTGAAATCGGTGAAGGGTCACCGGTGATTGCTTTACGAGCGGATATGGATGCGCTTTGGCAACAGGTAAAGGGTAAGTTTCAGGCTAATCATTCATGTGGACATGATGCACATATGACGATGGTTCTTGGCGTTTTGTTGGCTCTGAAAAAAAGGGCTGTTATTCGTCAAGGGACAGTCCGTTTTATCTTTCAGCCCGCTGAGGAAAAAGGAACTGGGGCTTTGAAAATGGTGGAAAAAGGCGTTGTTGACGATGTTGATTATCTTTACGGTGTCCATTTGCGTCCTTTTCAAGAGGTGGAAAATGGGAAGGCCTCACCGGCCATTGTTCATGGGGCGGCCAGGTTGATACAAGGAGAAATCATTGGTGAGGATGCTCATGGCGCAAGGCCACATCTTGGAAAGAGCGCGATTGAGGTGGGAGCGGCACTTGTCAATTTTATCAATGAAATCCACCTCGACCCCATGATCCCTTACTCTATCAAACTTACAAAATTAACGGCAGGTGGAAAGAATGCCAATATTATTCCAGGTTATGGTGAGTTCAGTGTTGATTTACGTGCGCAAACTAACGCGGCGATGGAGGCATTATACCAGAGACTACATCAAATCATCCAACAATTATCCCAACAGTTTGGGGTTGATATACGATTCTTAAATATGACGCATGTCGCGGGTGCGATAGTAAATAAAGAAGCACAGGAAGTTATGACTGAATCCATTTGTAAGGCCTTGGGTGTCGAAAACTTGGAGGCACCAGTTGTAACAACAGGCGGGGATGATTTTCACTTTTATGCATTAAAACGCCCTCATATAAAAGCAACCATGCTTGGTCTTGGCTGTGGCTTGACGCCTGGCCTGCACCATCCAGATATGACCTTTGATCGAAAGGCCTTATTTTCGGGCATTGAGATTTTGACGGAAACGGTTTTGATCACATTAGAGAAATATGGGGGTTCTGTTGATTATGAGTAATGCGGTAATCAGGAAATTGAGTACAGTCGCTGAATTAGAAGAAATGCAGAAGCTTGAGGAAGAAGTATGGCATACGGCACCGATCCCAATTCATCAAACCCTAACCGCTGCAAAAAACGGTGGAATTGTACTAGGTGCCTATGAAAGGGATCACCTCGTCGGCTTTTTATATAGTTTTGCGGGCTTTAAGGACGGGAATAGTTATTTGTGTTCGCATATGCTGGGGATCAAGCGCGATTTTCAGAAGCAGAAAATGGGTGAAAGGTTAAAACAACGGCAATACGAGTTGGCACGTGAGGCTGGCTATTCATCGATTGTTTGGACGTTTGATCCATTGTTGAGTTTAAACGCTTATTTGAATTTGCATAAGTTAGGTGCATTCGCGAGTCAATATATCGAAAATAGTTATGGTGAGATGACAGACGCATTGAATGCCGGACTGCCTACCGATCGTTTTTTGGCCGAATGGCCTATAGCGAGTAAGCGATCATCGGGTTTGGGTGATAGAGTAACGTTTGCGACTGGACAACTGACGAAACCTAATGATGCTCACGCGTCTAGAGAAACCCAGATAGATGAGGCCCATTGCTTATTGAAGGTAGTCATCAATAAACAGGGATTACCGGTGCCGGAGACTTCCTTTTTACAGGATGTCGATATCGCCACAAGTCCAGAATGGTTTGTTCCCGTTCCATATGATTTTCAGACGATACGCTCTCTTGATCATGAATTAGCTATGAATTGGCGTATAGCAACAAGAGAGGTATTCAATAGTTTAATAGCACAAGGCTTTGTTGGTGTGGATTTGATAAAAAAGAGTGATGCTGTGAGTTACTATCGTTTTGTACTAAAAAAACTCACGAGTTTAAGGGAGGATGAGTAGCATGAAAGAGACATTTAAAATTAAAAAAATAATCTTGCGCCAATTGCAGATGAAAATGAAGGCGCCTTTTACCACAAGTTTCGGGACGATACATAATAAGGATTTCCTTTTGATAGAAGCCGTTGATGAAAACGGGCTGAGCGGCTGGGGCGAGTCCGTTGCGATGGGTTCCCCTTGGTACAGTGAAGAAACAGTTCAAACGAGTCAACACATGCTGGAGGATTTTCTTTTTCCTACTTTGCTGAATGCGCCACTCACTCATCCAGATGAGGTGAGCGAAAAATTTTCCCATATCAGACGAAATAATATGGCGAAAGCGGCTGTGGAAGGTGCTGTTTGGGATTTGTATGCTAAACGAACCGGGGAGCCTTTAGCCAAGGCCCTAGGCGGTACCCGAGATAAGATCGGTGTTGGTATCAGCATTGGTATTCAATCCTCGGTCAACGCACTGCTCCATCTTATAGACGGTTACCTGACGGAAGGTTACCAGAGGCTTAAACTTAAGATAAAGCCTGGTCGGGATGTTGAAGTGTTGAGAGAAATTAGACGTGTCTACCCAGACGTGCCTATTATGGCAGACGCGAATTCAGCCTATACATTAAAAGATATTGACCTTTTAAAGCGATTAGATGATTTTAACTTAATGATGATTGAGCAGCCACTCGAACATGATGATATCATCGATCACGCCAAGTTACAGAAGGAGCTGTCAACGCCGATTTGCCTGGATGAAAGTATTCATTCTGTTTCGGATGCCCGCAAAGCTATTGAACTTGGGAGTTGCAAGATTATCAATATTAAAATTGGTCGTGTTGGGGGGTTAACCGAATCGAAAAAAATTCACGATCTCTGTGCTAAAAATGGCATCGATGTTTGGTGTGGCGGAATGCTTGAAGCCGGTGTGGGGCGCGCCCATAACATTGCGATCACCACTTTGCCACAATTCACCCTTCCTGGTGATACAGCGGGTTCTTCACGCTATTGGGAAGAAGATATCATTGTTCCAGAGGTCACCGTGAATGCTGATGGCACCATCAATGTCCCTAATCAACCTGGCATTGGTTACGAAGTGAATATGAAGGCTATTGAAAAATATAAGGTAAGTGAGAAGGTATTTACTGCTTAAGATGTTGCTGAGCCTGTCTCTTAAATTTGACTCTTCTCTTCAAGTTTGTGGAAAAGGTTTAATTTAACAATGGCAGTTATTTGCCCGATTTTTAGGTTGTGAGGAGAAGGTGGGGCTCTTGAATGGGCCACATGAGAAGCCAATAATGCAGCGCTGAAGAGTTATGGAGGTCTTTAATGCATGGTAGTTAATAGCGAAGAGGGCTTTTAAATATTAGTCTTGAAGTCTAGAGGGGATCGTGCTAGAGTTTAAGAGTAAAAGTATATATACGATTTGAGCACTAGGGGGGCTGGTGTGGCCAGCTGAGATTAAGACCCGTTAAACGTCTTTGACCCTTGGAACCTGATCTGGTTTATACCAGCGTAGGGAAGTGACTGCCGCATGAACGATTAATACATAGTGACGACAGACGCAAACCTATTCTGGTTTGCGTCTTTTTTTTTAGTCATAAGGAAGTCGATGGATGGTCAGCTACTATCCAAGTTTTATCCGTAATTGGAAGGCATTTTATAGTGTGATATAGGAGAGGGGGATACTTTTGACATGTTGTTAACGCGAAAGCTTGTAATAACAGCCTTTTTTATTGCTCTAGGCATCGTGACAGGCGATATCATCTTCATACCATTAGGTGTTTCAAAGCTTTTTCCTGTGCAACATCTGATTAATGTTCTTACAGCAGTGCTTGTCGGGCCTTGGTATAGCTTAGGATGTGCTTTTGTGATCTCCTTGTTGCGAAATCTTATGGGAACAGGGTCACTTCTTGCTTTTCCAGGGAGCATGATTGGGGCTTTCCTCGCAGGTAATTTATTTAGAAAAACAAGACGGATAGGTTGGGCGGCTGTGGGAGAAGTCATCGGCACTGGAGTAATGGGTGCTCTTGTGAGTTTCCCACTGGCGAAGTTCCTTTATGGTGTAGATAGCGCCGTCTTTTATTTCATCACGCCTTTTACTCTTGCTTCCCTTGTTGGAAGCTTGATTGCGTATTTTCTCTTAAAAGGATTAAAAAGACATAAAGTCATTTCAGACTGGTTAAGAAGGGATGAAGATGGAAATGAAAACAGCACTGACGATAGCAGGGTCTGATTCCTCCGGAGGAGCAGGGATTCAAGCCGATTTAAAAACCTTTTCTGCCCTAGGTGTTTACGGGATGAGCGTGATTACGGCCGTGACAGCGCAAAATACACAGGGTGTTTTTGGGGTTGAAGAGCTGTCTGAGAAGATAATCACCGGGCAACTCGATGCCGTTTTTCAAGATATACCCGTTGATAGTGTGAAAATCGGTATGCTTTCAAACGCTGAAATTATTCAAATCATTGCGAGAAAACTTCGCGTTTATCAGCCTCATCATGTCGTGCTAGATCCGGTCATGGTTTCTAAAAGCGGCTACGATTTACTAAGGCCAGAGGCAAAAGCAGCTTTGATCGAACATCTTCTTCCGTTAGCAACTGTACTTACACCGAATTTAAAAGAGGCAAGTGTTCTTGTTGGTCATCCGGTCGAAACTCTGTCGGATATGAAGGAGGCCGCAAAAGCGCTTGCTGAAAAAGGGCCACAAGCGGTTTTAGTCAAGGGCGGTCATTTGCAAGGAGAGGCGATCGATATTTTATATGATGGCGAGAAGTGGCGGACTTTTGAAGGGAAAAGGATTGCGACGAAGAATACCCATGGTACTGGTTGTACTTTATCTTCAGCCATTGCTGCTTTTTTAGCGAAAGGTCACTCATTAGAAGAGGCCATCCAACGTGCCAAGCAATATATCCAAGGGGCTATTGCCCATGCGCTTGAGTTAGGACATGGTGCAGGTCCCACTCACCATTTTCATGAATGGTATACGGCGACAGGAAGTAAACAGGGATAAATGAATGAAAAGGAATGAGAGTATGACTATTTATGAAGCGATTCATCATTTAATTGAAGACATTAAAGCGTCTCGACCATTGATCCATCATATTACGAATGCGGTCACAATCAATGATTGTGCCAATGTTACTCTAGCGGTGGGGGCAAGTCCAGTAATGGCGGATGACCCCCAAGACGCTGAGGAGATGACGGCACATGCCGAGGCCTTGGTGATTAATATGGGCACCTTGTCAGAGCGAACGGTGCAAGCCATGCTGGTCTCTGGCAAAGTTGCGAATAAAAAAGGCATTCCTGTTATTTTCGATCCTGTTGGCGTTGGTGCCACAAGTTATCGAATGGAAGTTGCTAAGATTCTTTTGCACTCCATCCGCTTTTCAGTGATTCGTGGCAATAGCTCAGAAATAAGGGCGCTAGCGGGGATTGAGTCTAATGGTAGGGGCGTCGATGCTGGTGATTCAATGGAGGATGTAGCAACGATTGCTAAGCACCTTGCTGAACAACATGCCTGCATTGTAGCAGTTACCGGTCAAAAAGATGTGATTACCGATGGACGACAGTTAGCTGAAATTACGGGTGGGCATCCAATGCTCGCTCAAGTTTCTGGTACAGGCTGTATGACGAATTCTCTCATTGCTTCTGCTTGTGCAGTAACTAAGGATCACATGTCAGCCACCATTACAGGGATCGCGCTAATGAATCGGGCAGGCGAGCTTGGCTATGCCCGTCTCCAGCAAAATGAAGGGACAGGAATGTTTCGTGTCCGCTTAATCGATGCGCTCTCTCTTATGACCAAGGAAGCGCTGCAAGAAGGAGGAACCATCCTTGTTAGATAAGCATGCCATAGATTATTCTGTTTATTTGGTGACTGAAAAATATGACGGGCGTCATGAAGAGCTTTTTTTAAAGAAAATCGAACAAGCGTTAAAAGGTGGAGTCACTCTTGTGCAGTTACGAGAAAAGGCCTTGGAAACACGTGCGCTTTATACATTAGCGAAGCGGGTAAAAACGCTCACCACTCGCTATAACGTTCCTTTTATTATCAATGATCGGCTCGATCTCGCGCTTGCGATAGAGGCCGATGGGCTACATCTTGGACAAAAAGATCTTCCAGCCAGTGTTGCGAGACGCCTGTTAGGTGAAGATAAGCTCTTGGGGGTATCCGCTGAGACGGTTGAACAAGCGAAGCGAGCCGAATGTGACGGTGCCGATTATTTAGGCGTAGGGTCTGTATTCCCAACGAAAACAAAGGATGACGCGACGATTATTTCGATAGATGCTTTAAGAAAAATAAAAGCAGCCGTTTCTTTGCCTATCGTCGCCATTGGAGGGATTACTCTACAAAATGCAGGACTGATTATAAAGGAGAAGGTCGCTGGCGTTGCTGTTGTCTCTGCCATTTTAGGTGCCAATCAACCTGAGCAAGCGGCTGCAGCCTTCCGTAAACTCTATAAGACGATTGAAGTTAACTAAGAAAAAAATTAAAAGCATAGGAAAAGGGGATTAGCGTGAGCGTTAGTCCTCTTTTGTAAGGATAGGGAGGGAGAAGCCCAGTTTTCTAAAAGAAATAAGAAATTCTAGTCACCAGGATGGTGTGGCATTACGCTTTAGAACGCTCGTCGTCAGCTTTCTCGGACCAACTCGAAGTTTATTCGAGAAGTAACGCTGGCCCGGTTCCCGATGGACTCTCGTTTAGGCATCCGTGGGTCAGCGGCGCTAAGGAACACACTCTGTATAAGTGTGCCGAATCTCCCGTCTTCCACTCCTTACCACTTTATGCTGACGGTGCATTTTGGTAAGAAACCTTTTAAACTTCACTGAATGAAGGCCGGGCATGCCTTTCGCCCGGTCCTCATTAGGTCCACTTTGATCCCCAAATCTTCATTTCCTTGATCATTTTATGCAGGGCTTGTCCTTTCTCTGTTAACGCATATTCGACAGTGGCAGGGACAGTAGGATACACGGTTCGTGTAAGAATTTCGTTATTTTCAAGATGTCTGAGTGTACTTGTTAAAGCGGTTGGGCTAATTCCGTGAATCGCTTTTTTCAATTCACTAAATCTGCGTGTTCCTTCAAACAGTTCCTTGAGAACGAGGAAGGACCATTTGCCTCCTATCACATTTAAAGCCTTTTCAATTGAGCATTCGATCAATTCAGGATTTGTTGCTTCCAAGTGATCACTCCTATACGTTTTAAAAACTTACTATAAAAATGATACTAAATAGTTATAAATTCAGTATATGAAAAATATTTCAGTTCTTCAAATCCTTTGTTTCTCTGCTTATTATAAAGATAAGCGATGTCAAGAATTCGATTCGCCATATGAATAAGGAGGAAAAAGGATGACAAAGGTTGTTGTGACAGGTGGAAGTGGTTTGCTTGGTCCTTCTGTTATTAAGGAATTTATAGATCATGGCTATGATGTTGTGAATGTTGATAGAGTCAAACCCCAAGAAGAACTCTGTCCGACCGTTATTACTGATTTAACGCAGTTAGGCGAAGTCTATGGTGTTCTTGCGGGGGCAGATGCGGTGGTTCATTTGGCAGCAATTCCCGTTGCTTATTCACATCCGAATGAGGTCACTTTTCAAAATAACGTCATGTCCACCTATAATATCCTTGAGGCTGCGGCCCATTTAGGGATTAAGAAATCGGTGATCACCTCAAGTGAATCTTCTTATGGTATTGTTTTTGCCATTCGCCCATTAGAACCACAGTATGTCCCTGTTGATGAGGATCACCCCCGGTTGCCACAAGACAGCTATGGGTTGTCTAAGATTGTAAATGAAAAAACAGCGGATATGATTCATCAACGAACAGGAATGCAAATTGTTTCCATGCGATTAGGGAATGTCATTGCACCTGATCGATATAAATATTTTCCAAGCTTTATTCATGATCCTGAGCAACGGAAAAGTATTTTGTGGAGCTATATTGATACAAGAGATGCAGCAGTGGCTTACAGATTAGCCATTGAAACAGATGATCTTGGCTGTGTCGCCCTTAATATTGCTGCTGATGATTCCAGTATGGCTATCCCTAGTCGAGAACTCATGGCACAAGCTTACCCTAACGTCACGGACTTTCGGGAACCATTAGAGGGATATGAGTCATTATTGAGTAACAAGAAAGCTAAAACCCTATTAAACTGGCAACCGCAACATCACTGGCGCGACTATGTCAAAAGCTCAGAAGTAAAATCCTAATAATTATGAAGAAAGGGTGTTACATGATGAAGTATCGACGTTTAGGAAACAGTGGGATGAAAATAAGTGAGATCGGTCTTGGCAGCTGGCTGACCTATGGTGAAACCGTAGGGAATCAAAATGCAAAAGAAATTATTCATAAGGCCTTTGATTTAGGTATTAATTTCTTTGATACAGCCAATGCATATAATCGAGGTGCGGCGGAAAAGGTTGTCGGAGAAATCTTATCAGAGTTTTCTAGATCAAGTTACGTTTTGGCTACAAAAGTCTATTTCCCAATGGGCGAGGGCCCTAATGACCGGGGACTCTCAAGAAAGCATATTATCGAACAGTGTGAAGCAAGCTTAACACGTTTAGGCGTGGATTACATAGATCTGTATCAGTGTCACCGTTTTGATGAGGAAACCCCTACAGAGGAAACATTAATGGCATTGGACGATCTCGTTCGCCAAGGGAAAATTTTATATTATGGTGTGAGTGAATGGTCAGCGGCTCAAATTACGGACGCTGTACACCTCACGAAGTCAAGAAATCTTCATCCCCTTGTTTCGAATCAGCCGATCTATAATATGCTGGTTCGCTACATTGAAAAGGAAGTGCTCCCAGTGAGTGAGGAGAATGGCATCGGTCAAGTTGTTTTCTCCCCTCTTGCCCAAGGGATTCTTACAGGGAAATATAAGCCGGGTCATGAGATCCCATCAGATAGCCGGGCAGCGAATGAAAAAATCAATGGACTCATCCAAACCTATCTCAAAGATGAGATTCTTGAACGTGTGGCAAAACTTGAAGCTCTTGCCAAAAATGAATTGAATGTGAAATTATCACAGCTTGCGATTGCTTGGGTCTTGAGACAACCTGGTGTGAGCTCAGCGATTGTGGGCGCCAGTCGCCCTGCGCAAGTTGAGGAGAATGCTAAAGCTAGCGACATTGTGTTATCCGAAGCTCTTTTAGAAGAAATCAGTGGGATCTTACAAGAAATTGATGGCTTTTTGCCTAAATGGTGATTAGAGAGTGTCAAAAAGCGGCCTTGGGTATGTTACTACTATGCCATAAGGATTTCCTAGGAAATATCTAGCAGAAGGCATTGTGAAAAAGGATTTACTCTAGATAAGAGAAGTGTAACGACAATTTTTATGATAGCACCCTAACCGGTGCTTTTTTTATTTATTTTTTTGGCTATTAAAGGATGGCTTTTTGACTGATTAGTCACTTTGTAAATTTAATGTTAATTGGTATTTTGTTGTTGACGTTTGACTCATTGGTCATTTATACTGGAGAGCAAGTAAATGTCCTGTGAAATAGGGGAAAAAAGGGACGAAGGAGGACTAATGTGAGTCAAACAAATCAAAGCACTGTAGGGGAGCTTAAAAAGGGACCTATCGTTGCGTTAATGTTGGTGGGTGCTTTTGTGGGGTTGCTTAATGAAACCTTACTTAATACGGCATTACCTCATATCATGGATGCTTTTAATATAAGCGAGAGCAGTGTTCAGTGGTTAACCACAGCTTTCTTATTGACTAATGGAATTATGATTCCGATCAGTGCTTTTCTGATTGAAAAATTTTCAACGAGAAGACTTTTCTTAACCTCAATGACTTTATTTGCCATTGGGACTTTGATTGCAGCAACAGCACCAAGTTTTTCTGTTTTGTTGTTGGGACGCATTGTTCAGGCAGCAGGTTCAGGTGTGATGATGCCTTTAATGATGAATGTTTTTCTCGCCATTTTTCCTGTTGAAAAACGCGGGGCCGCCATGGGGTTATCAGGTATAGTCATTGCGTTTGCACCGGCGATCGGTCCATCCTTATCGGGCTGGCTTGTTGAATATCACTCTTGGAGAACGCTTTTTTATGTGGTCTTACCGATTGCTGTTCTCGACATTCTCTTTTCCATCTTTTTTATGAAGAATGTGCTTCAACTTACCAAACCAAAAGTAGATGTTCTGTCTATTATTCTTTCCTCGGTGGGCTTTGGTGGACTGCTTTATGGGTTCAGTAGTGCCGGGAACAAGCACTGGGACAGTCCGCAAGTTTACATCAGTATTATAGTGGGAGCCATCGTGCTGATCTTCTTCATCTGGCGACAATTAACGATGAAAAAGCCTTTGCTCGAATTTCGCGTTTTCAAATATGGTATCTTTGCCTTGACCATAACGGTAGGCATGGTCGTCATGATGTCATTAATTGGTGCAGAAACGCTTCTGCCTATGTATATGCAAAATATGCGGGACTTTACAGCTTTTGAATCTGGACTCATGCTTCTGCCAGGTGCCTTAGTCATGGGGATCATGTCACCTGTTACAGGGATGATTTTTGATAAGGTAGGCGCAAAGTGGTTAGCGGTTATAGGGATGGCAATTGTTGCATTTGGAACCTTCCCGTTTACATTTTTAGATACATCAACGTCCTTTGCTTATTTATCCATTCTCTATGCGATTCGCATGTTTGGGCTATCCATGGCAATGATGCCACTCTTTACGGCTGGGTTAAATAGCTTGCCTCCTGAGTTGCATCCACATGGTACAGCCATGCTGAATACTTTGCAACAAGTCGCAGGATCAATTGGAACAGCCGTGCTCTTTACAATTATGAGTAATGTTGCTGATCATAAGGTTCAAGATACGGTTTCTGCTGGTGGCAAGCCAAATCCCATAGAGGCAATGATTCATGGTGTCAACGTTTCATTTATTGTTGTGACTAGCTTAGCTTTTGTCGCTTTGATACTGGCCTTCTTCCTGAAAAATAACAAAGGCACTGAACAAGAGACAAAAGAAGTTGTGAAAACGCCAGTTACTGAGCATTAATCCATCTTAAGAGGTATTCTGTTTTCTTTTGATTAAAGAAACGGAATATCTCTTTATTTATAACTTCACCGCTTATTACTCCAGATGGCTTGTTGATGTTGTCGAAGGGGGTCGACAAAAACTTTCTTTCATTTTATGAGTATCGGAAGGGTTTTCATAATAATACATTGAAGTAGTAAGTATAACTTTTTAAGGAGGTTTTAGATATGGTTTTACCAACGCTATCAATCACTGAAAGACTTGCTGATTTTCTCAAAGGGAAGAAAAAGCTTTATATTAATGGTGAATGGGTGGAATCAGCCACTGGAAAAACTTTTGAGACCCTTAATCCGGCAACAGGAGAAGTCTTAGCTGAAGTTTATGAAGCGGGTGAAGAGGATGTTAATCGTGCGGTTGAAGCTGCTCGTTATGCCTTTGATGAAGGCGAATGGTCACGTCTAGGGACCGCTGATCGCAGCAGACTGATATATAAACTGGCTGATCTTATGGAGGCTCACAAAGAAGAGTTAGCACAGCTAGATACGTTGGATAATGGAAAACCTATTCGAGAAACCACTGCAGCTGATGTTCCGCTTGCGATTGAACATTTTCGTTACTACGCAGGATGGGCAACCAAAATCGTTGGCCAGACTATCCCGGTTCAAGGCGATTTCTTTACTTACACTAGACATGAGCCTGTTGGTGTTGTGGGGCAAATTATCCCATGGAATTTCCCTTTGCTCATGGCGGCGTGGAAACTGGGAGCGGCACTGGCTTCAGGTTGTACAATTGTTTTAAAACCAGCCGAACAAACGCCACTTTCAGCTTTATACTTAGCTCAATTGGCTGAAGAAGCCGGATTCCCTAAAGGCGTTTTAAATGTTATCCCGGGGTTTGGTGAAACAGCAGGGGCACCGTTGGTCAAGCATCCTTTGGTCAATAAAATTGCCTTTACTGGATCGACAGAGGTTGGAAAATCGATTATGGCAGAAGCCTCAAAATCCTTAAAAAGAGTGACCTTAGAACTTGGTGGGAAATCGCCTAATATCATTTTGCCTGATGCTGATATGACCCGCGCCATTCCTGGGGCTTTATCAGGTATTATGTTTAACCAAGGGCAAGTCTGTTGTGCGGGTTCACGCCTCTTTATCCAAAAGAAATCGTTTGATAATGTTATGGCAGATCTCGTGTCACATTCAAAATCTATAAAGCAGGGTGAAGGTCTTAATAGTGAAACGGAAATGGGGCCACTTGTATCAAAAGAACAACAAAACCGTGTAGTCAATTATATTAATAAAGGGAAAGAAGAAGGGGCTGAATTACTGACTGGTGGTAAATTTACAGAAAAAGGCTACTTTGTTGAGCCCACTATTTTTGCCGATGTCGATGACCGCATGACGATTGCCAAAGAAGAGATCTTCGGCCCCGTTGTTGCTGCAATGCCATTTGAGGACCTTGATGAAGTGATCGAGCGAGCCAATCGCACGAATTATGGTTTAGCGGCGGGCTTATGGACAGAAAACGTAAAATCAGCTCATTATGTCGCTAATCGTATTAAAGCCGGAACGGTTTGGGTCAATTGTTATAATGCCTTTGATGCCGCGGCCCCGTTTGGTGGGTATAAAGAATCTGGTATCGGTAGGGAAATGGGGTCTTATGCGCTTAACAACTATAATGAAATCAAAACGGTTTGGATTAATATGAATTAAATAAGATCTTCTTAAATAAAAAAACAGAGAAGCTTCCGGGCTTCTCTGTTTTCATGTATGAATTAACAAAAACGGTCATCTGAGCTTGGCACTTTCATCCCAAACAATGGACGGATGTAGAGCGCTGTAAACGATCCAGCCATTGCAAAGATGAGCCATACCCAGCCGTGAAGGCTAAAGGAAGCAATGCCGCTAAAGTAAGCACCAATATTACATCCAAAGGCGAGGCGGGCACCATAGCCCATAAGAATGCCACCAATCAATGCACTGAGCATGAGTTTAACGGGTAGCTTTGTAAAGAAAAAGAGACCGCCAAGGGTGGCTGCGATAAAGGCACCAATGATGACACCAAAGTTTAATATAGAGGTTGAATCAGCAAAAATCGATTGATGAAGCACTGCGCCTTTTTCTCCTTGCCAATACACCCAGCTTTCTGGATGAAACCCAATTCCATTAGCAATTTTAGATCCCCAAAGTGCAAACGCAGAAGTGACGCCCCAAGGGGAGTTGCGGACAGCTAAAGTGATGGCGTTAAGAACTGCAAGGACAATGGCACCAATCATAACGGGCCAAGATCCACGTAAGATACGTGCCCAGCCTTTACTTGTTGGAATCGGCGCCATTTTTGGTGCTTGACGCTTTTTCTCAACGACTAACGTGATAAAGAAAACTGCGGCAAAAATAATCATTTGTATTACCCAGCCACCAAAGTAACCAAGACCGGTAGATGTTGCGAATGAAAAAGGTTTAAAAGAAGGGAGGTCATTCACCCAAAAATTCCAATGATAAGCACCTAAAGCAGATCCAGCAACAAAACCTACAATAGTAAGATAATTTTCAGATTTACCTCCGCCGATATGATAAAGCGTACCTGAAGCACAGCCCTCACCCATTTGCATGCCAATTCCAAAAAGGAAAGCACCGACAACAAGGCTAACACCTATAGGAGATACGCTGGCTGAAGGTGTTCCGCCAAAGAATGAAAAGCCCGTGCCCAAAATGATGGCAAAGAGTGTACTCGCAACAGCAAGCATCACCATTTGAGCGCGAATGCCCTCTCCGTTACCGACCGCTAGGAAACGTCTAAATGCTGATGTAAAGCCAAAACGAGAGTGGAAGAGTGCGAGACCAAGGGCAACCCCAAGCCATAACTGGACGCCAAGCTGAGTCCCGCCATAATGGAAAGCTAAAATATCAACTATAATTGCTAAAATAATGCCAAGTCCAATTAATAGTGGTTGTGGTTTCCCGAGACGTTTGACGAGATCTTCAACCTTTGAACTAGATTCATTATTTAAATTCGCGGTTGTCATAAAAATCCTCCATTTCATATGCTTTTACTAGGAATAATAATAAATCGAAGTTTAATGTACCACCATTAACACCAATCGTCAATAACTTTGATATAAAAAATGAGTATGGCTGGTGAGATAGTTGCTAATTTAATGCAAGGTATTTATGATCACCTATGGCTAAAAAGCAGTTTGAGGTGAGCTAAAAGCACATAGTTCCATGTTTAAAACAGAATGAATGACGATGAGCGTATTGTTTTGTGTCCCGCAGGATGTTTGATAGAATCGAAAATAAGTCTTTGGATATTAGACATAATATATAGAAGACATCGAGTCGAGTGACAATAGTGTCACTCCATTTTTATTACCTAAAGAGAGGAGAATTTTTATCGTATGACCACTCAACAGCAAGAAGTTCCTGAATTTAAACGGGGATTGATCGTTGCGGTTTTAATCTCTGGTGCATTTGTTGCGATTTTGAATCAGACGTTACTGGCGACGGCACTCCCACACATAATGAGTGATTTGAGCTTAGATAACACGACAGTTCAATGGTTACAAACCATCTTTTTGTTAGTCAATGGGATTATGATTCCGATCACTGCCTTTCTCATCGGAAGTTTTTCAACGCGTAAGTTATTTTTGACCGCGATTGCATTATTTGGTATCGGGACACTTATCTGTGCGATAGCTCCCAACTTTGCTTTCTTACTTGTGGGAAGAATTATCCAAGCTTCGGGCGCAGGGATTATTATGCCTCTCATGCAAACGATCTTTTTTGCTATTTTTCCTATTGAGAAGCGAGGAGCGGCAATGGGGATGTTTGGTTTAGTGATTGCTTTTGCTCCCGCCATAGGTCCGACTTTATCAGGTTGGATCGTCACCAATCATTCGTGGCGCGTGTTATTCTATATTGTATTACCTATTGCTATTTTGGACTTCATTTTTGCTTTCTTCATATTAAAAAATGTTACCAAGCTGACCTATCCAAAATTGGATGTTTTATCGATTCTTCTATCGACAATAGGATTCGGCGGTTTATTATATGGATTCAGTACGGCGGGATCAAAAGGATGGAGCGATATAGAAGTCATCGCTACTCTAATCGTAGGTGCAATCGCGCTTATTCTTTTCATCGTTCGGCAATTAAAGCTCGAGCAACCTATTCTTGAGTTTAGGGTATTTAAATATGGGGTATTTGCCTTGACGACAGCCATCGGAATGATTGTGTTCTTAGTCATGATTTCAGGAGCTACGATTCTTCCGCTCTATATGCAAGATATGCTAGGCTACTCCCCGTTAAAATCTGGGTTAATGTTACTCCCTGGGGCGATTGTCATGGGTGTGATGTCTCCGATTACAGGGAGGATATTTGATAAAATTGGTGCGAAATGGTTAGCTCTCATAGGATTGATTATTGCGACCGTTACCACCTTTACCTTCACACATCTCACGGCGAATACTTCTTATACTTACTTAGCCACTATGTGGGCCATCCGCATGTTTGGTATCTCTATGGTGATGATGCCAGTGACCACAGCAGGTCTCAATCAACTCCCACAGCGTCTTATTCCTCATGGTTCAGCAATGAATAACACCATGCGGCAAGTGGCAGGTTCAATTGGGACAGCACTCATGTTTACAATTATGGCGAATACGGCATTGGATGTAAAAACGCATGGCATGCAAGGCGTTATTCATGGAGTGAATATTGCCTTTTTCGTTGCAGCCTGTATCTGTATTATTGGTATTCTCCTATCGTT
Organism: Pullulanibacillus pueri; assembly: GCF_014639255.1. Taxonomy (GTDB): domain Bacteria; phylum Bacillota; class Bacilli; order Bacillales; family Sporolactobacillaceae; genus Pullulanibacillus; species Pullulanibacillus pueri. Next base: position 57,919 of record NZ_BMFV01000013.1, on the reverse strand, counting down.
TTTTATTCGGAAAACACGTCCGACAGCTCAATAATTGTAACTGAAGGTGTTTAAGACAGACTTTCTAAGGGGCCTACTGCTTTTTAGAAAGTCTTTTTCTTTATAACATCAGAATGTAAGTTATCAAGGGACCTTATATGTGCAACTTTGGCTAGTCGCATTAACGCTTGGAGACAAGCCAAGTTTTCTAAAAGAATAAGAATGTATAAAATTCTGTTCACCAGGATGGAGTGGATTTCCGCTTCAGAACGCTCGCTTTCCTCATGCCCACACGAAGTGGGTAGGGTCGGCGTTCGACGCACCATCGGGGTCCCCAAAAAGTACTTTTTACTTTTTGGGGTGGTTGATGTGCTAGCTTCGACGTTGTCACACGGATGTGACGCTTTTAGTCGAAGTTCCTTAATGACGTGACGCATTTAGCCGATCGTCCTTAGTGACCTCAGCACATTTTGGAATTGGATATCTGTGTGTTCCAAAGTCTTTATGCTACAAAACCCCTGTTCCTGCGTCTACTTGTATCGCTTCGTAGTCAGCTTTCTCGGAACAACTCGAAGTTTATTCGTGAAGTAGCGCTGGTCCCGTTCCCGAAGGAGCCAGAGCGTCTTTCGCTCCATCCATCTGTGTTGGGATTAAAACTTTTTAGGTCTTTTAATAAAGACCGGCTTTGCCCGGTTTTTATTAAAAGTTGAAAACAGACATAGGCATGATTTTTTGTTTAAACCTTTGGTTAAGAGGAAATATAAAAGGTACGAATGAAATACATAAAGGTGGAGAGGGCTTTGATCAAACTGATGACAGATAGAGGGGAAGTCGACCAGTATGAAGATATTGGTAAATACTTAAAGAATATAGACGACTACCAATGGGTTTGGGTCGATTTTTTGGCACCTAATAAGGAAGAGATTGCCATACTAAGCGATGTCTTTCATTTTCATCCGCTCGCGATTGAAGACTGCTTGCACTATTTGCAGCGACCAAAACTGGATTATTATGATGGCTATAATTTTTATGTTTTACACTCTTTAAATCAGGAGACTTTAGATTCAGAAGAGGTGGATCTGTTCGTTTCTGAACGTTTTTTGGTCACCTTTCATCAGGAACCCGTGGTCGAAATTGAAGAGGTTTGGAACAGCATCCTTGTGTCGAGACAAGTGAACTCTCCTGCGCAATTATTGTACTTTATTTTCGATAAAATTGTGGACATGTACTTTCCAGCTGCATATCAGATTGAAGATGCGTTAAATGATTTGGAGGACGAACTTGAAGACCGTGTAAAAGGTGATCTGATTGATCAAATTTTTGACATGCGTAAGGATCTGATAAAACTACGGCGCTCCTTCCAATCCACGCGCGAGCTTGTTTATCGGATGTTGAATTCTGAACGCTTGCAAGAAGTAAAGGAGCGAAAAGTCTATTTTAATGATATTTACGATCACCTTATTCGGCTGACTGAAATTATTGATTCTAGCCGTGAAATGACGGCGGATATGCGCGATAGTTATTTTTCACTGAACTCCAATCGCATGAATTCAATCATGATGACGCTAACGGTTATATCCTCCATTTTTATTCCACTCACCTTTATTGTCGGCGTTTATGGGATGAATTTCGATAATATGCCAGAACTGCATTGGCATTTTGGTTATTATGGGATCATGATTTGTATGCTGGTGATTGCCGTTGGGATGATCACCTGGTTTATTAAAAAAGGATGGTTTAAATCTTAATCTTTTTTAAAAAAGGGAATAGGGAAAATTCGGGTTGTCATTAAGATAGAAGATGTTAATCGCCACACCATGCTGCCCATTTTGTGTGTGTTTCTAAAGAATTTAGGCTATGAATGCCTTGTTTCCGCGTCTACTTGTTATGATTTTCTAGGTCCATGTTATAATGAAGAGAGCTTGTTAAACGGAGGATGAAGAGGGGAGAAGCAGGGTGAACATTGGTCTTTTTGCTCATGTTGATGCAGGGAAAACGACAACGACAGAGCAGATACTTTATCGAAGTGGGAAAATTCGTAGCCTTGGAAGTGTTGATACAGGAACAACTCAAACCGACTGGCTTGAAGTGGAGCGCAATAGAGGGATCTCTATTAAATCAGCAGTGACGCGTTTTAATTGGAAGGATCAGTGGATAAATCTTGTCGATACACCTGGTCATGTCGATTTTATAGCGGAAGTTGAACGAGCATTACATATTATGGATGGCGCCATTCTTATTGTTTCGGCAGTAGAAGGCGTTCAAGCTCAGACCGAAGTGGTGTGGCAAGCGCTTCGTGACTTACATATCCCTACATTCATTTATATGAATAAAATGGATCGTGTTGGAGCCGATCCTAGCCGCGTTTTATCAGAAATCGAGCAGCACCTCACAAGAGAGGCTTTACCGATACAAGCGCCATGTGGAGAAGAAAGAACCTTTTCAGGCGTGATGGATCTTTTAGATGAAGGCATGTCTCTTGATGCCACTCTAAATCCCTATCAAATAGAATTAATGGAGTCCCTAGCTGAGGAAAACGAAACCCTAATGGCCAATTATCTTGAAAAGGGAACGCTTCAGGCTTCGGAAATGCTCCCGGAACTCATTCAAAGGGTTCGGGAAACCACTGTCTTCCCTGTCTTGTTTGGTGCTTCGAATCAAGGAATAGGGATTACGGAGCTTATGGATGCCATTGTGAACTTTTTTCCAAAACCAGAAATCCTCACCAACGCTCCGGTTTCTGGCATTATTTTTAAAATGGAAAGAGACGAAACCATGGGAAAGGTCTCCTATGTTCGTCTCTATAAAGGAAAAATCGAGAACAGGGAAAATGTTTATAATCTCTCACGGGGGATTGAGGAAAAAGTTACCCAGATTCGTAGAATAGAAGGGAATAAAGCGCAAGACATTGGTAAACTTGAAGCTGGAGATATTGCCGCCGTGTATGGCTGGAGTGAGGCCAAGATTGGTGACATTATCGGTTCCGCTGATGGTGTCCCTACAATGAGATCCCTTGGTGTACCTTTATTAACCGTACAAGTGATGTGGGAAAATGAAGATAACTATACTAAAGTGGTTGAAGCCTTACAAATGTTGACCGATGAAGATCCACTCCTTGGTCTCCAATGGATAAAGGAAAAACGAGAATTGCACTTAAAAGTAATGGGAAGTATTCAAATGGAGATCCTCGTTCAGCTTGTTAAAAGTCGTTTTAATCTCGATATTTCTTTTGGCAAACCCTCCGTCATTTATCAAGAAACACCGAAGACCTCCGGGGAAGGATTTATTGCTTATACGATGCCTAAACCATGTTGGGCTGTTTTAAGATTTAAAATTGAACCTGGGGAACGGGGGAGTGGCATTAGCTACCATTCAATTGTAAGGAAAGAAGATATTCTTGAGCGCTATCAAAATGAGGTAGCAAGAACAGTCCCTGAAGCACTCAAGCAAGGGCTGTATGGTTGGGAAGTGACGGATCTTAAGGTGACGCTCGTGGCAGGAGAGCACCATGTTATGCATACCCATCCTTTAGATTTTGTGGTAGCGACACCTATGGGAATCATGGATGGCTTGGCAAATGTAGGGACGAAGCTTTTGGAACCCATACTCCATTTTAAACTGACAACACCTGAAACTTTTAGTGGGAAACTCATGAATGAGCTCATACAAATGCGAGGAACCTTTGACACGCCTAAAGTGAACAATGGCCGTATGGAACTCAGCGGGAGTCTCCCAGTTGCCACCTCACTTGATTTTCCTGCACGTCTAGGCTCATTGACGAAAGGAAGAGGAACACTTAAAACCCAGTTTAAGGGCTATCAAGAGTGTCCTCCCGATGTGGAGGCTACCAGACCAAGAATCGGCGTCAATCCGCTTGATCAGTCGAAGTATATTCTCTCTGTTCGAAACGCGTTAAAATAAAGCAAATAAAAAATCGTTCCTTTGTATCGTTTTGTCCGTAGTTTAAATGATACAACTGGAGCGATTTTTTGTTTCTATTATTTAATGCAAGGGTTTTTTCTTGAAAAGCGCAGATACTCTCAAGGCCATCAATTTTCGTAGTTGAAGGAAATTGCGACGTAACTATTAAGCTAAGAGTTCACAAGTGATTACTGCTTGCTTATGGTGTGGATTTGAGCTTCAGGTCGCTCGCTTTCCTCGGGCACGGCCTCAGCTAACTTGGGAATGGATTAATGGGTTTCCCAAGTGGATCTTCGGACACGTGCTGTTCCCGAAGGAGTCTCGCGCCTTACGCTCCAATCCACTGGATTGCTGTCGATGCTTTTCTTAACTGGTTTTAATGTTGGTAGAATTAGCGTTGTCACCTCCTGCCTTTCTCTCACACGGTTCTTGCGTATTTCCTTCGTTTGATATGAATCGTGAACTCAAAAACAATCTTACTTAGCGTAGGCAGAATACGTAGACTCCTGTGGGAACAGCACGTGTCTGAAGACCCGCAGCGGTGGGGTGTCCGTGAGGAGGCTGAAGCCGTGCCCACGGAAAGCGAAGTATTCTGCTGAAGCGGTAATTTAGCACCAAATAAAGTAAGGTATGAGATGCCAACGCCGATCGAATTTACGTCGGAATCTATATCAATCTTGCATTAAATGGTAGTTTTTATAATTTTTCAGTCTGGTTTTAAGGAATTGGGCTTGAACGTCAGCTGTGCTTAGCAATGCGGGAAGTACAAGCTAAGTTATTCTTTATAAAGATCCTTATAAAGAATAATGCTCCAGAGAGGCCTTCTTTTTGCGAAAAGTGGTCGGTGTCATGCCCTTTTTTTGCCTGAACACGCGGGAAAAGGTTTTAAAGGATTGATAGCCTACTTCAACGGAAACGTCTGCGATAGAAAGGTCAGTTGATAAAAGCAGGCTGCAGGCATGACGAATGCGAACTTCATGCAAAAAGCTAACAAAATTAAGACCGACGAATTTTTTAAACTGCTCACTTAAATAAGGCACACTGAGATTAAAAAGCTTTGCTAGATGGCCTAAAGTGATATTTTCATCATGATGGGTATGGATGTAATGCACAATGGGCCAGATCATCCCACTATTCTTTATAGACTCAACAGCTGTTTTTTGGGAACGTGATTGCCTAAAGCGGTCAAACAGGATCAGAATTTCAATCACCTTGGCTTTAATTAGGAGGCTGCGCCACTCTTCTTCAGATTGGTATTCTTGATAGATAGAATCTAAAATGTCCTTCATGGTTGCAAATTGGGTTTGATTGAGTTGTATAAAGGAAGGACGCTCTTCTGTACCCATGCCATTGTAGAGAAGGCTCGTCAGTCCACTGTCTTTTTTATTGGCATCCATGATGAGATCTAAATCGAAGTTACAATTGTACAAGGTGAGTGGCTTAGCGTTATGGGCATGGATTTCATGGATTTGATAAGGTGAAACAAAAGTAAAAGTACCCGGAAGCAGGGCATGCGTTGCCCCATTAATCACTTCTCTGCCCTCGCCCTCAAGCACTAAAGAAAACTCAAGAAAATCGTGACGGTGAGGCGGGAAATAGTGATTAATCTTATTGATGGATAGATGAAAAGGAAATCCACTATCAATATTAGGATAGTTTGAAAGTGATATTGGGATTAGGGTCATAGAGACATCGAACTCCTCTAATGAAAAAATGAGATATATCTCTGAAAATCTGTCGCGCTTTATAATTACAGTTAGTTTATCATAAAGTGGTACGAGATTTTAGAGAATGCTGAAATATCTCTATACGCATCAAGTATTTTAGGAGCGGTGCCCTCCATTAAAGTATAAGAGGGAGACTTATGAAAGCGGTTAACTATTAATTGAGTTTAAGAAGGAGGTAAGGCTAATGAAGTTTGCGTTTATGACGGCAAATTATGTGGCAAGAGAATTAAATTATACAGATAGTTTAGATTGGGGGAAATGCCACCAAGCAACATTCGAGGCTTTCCACGGAGACCAGTTCTCTACGAAGTTTGAAGAACTTATTTCGACAATTAAAGGACTAGGCTTTGACGCTATTGAATTATGGATTGCTCATCTTGATCCGCTTAAGGCGACACCTAAAATGATAGAAGAGGCGAATGCTATTTTAAAAAGGTATGGGGTGGATGTGATTTCCTATACGGCAGGTTTTGGAGCACCTGGCGTGACAGAAGAAGAAGTAAGGCGAACATTAGAAACCGCGAAGGCTATTGGTGCCCCTGTTTTAGCGCAAGGTTTCCATCCTGATAATGGGCCAGTCGTTCGTCCCTTAGCTGAGGAATATGGCATTTATGTAGGTCTGGAGAATCATCCGGAGAAAACACCTCAAGATGTTATTAATAAAGTGGCCACGTTTTCACCATGGGTCGGTTCGGCTCTTGATACGGGTTGGTTTGCAACCCAAGGCTATGATGCCGTCCAAGCCGTGTATGACTTAAAGGATCACTTGGTTCATGTACATTTGAAGGATGTTAAAGCTGTTGGTGCTCATGATACGTGTGCATTGGGTGATGGGATCGTTGATATTAAGGGTGTTATGGCAGCATTGAAGGCCATCGGTTACACAGGGCCGATGACTGTAGAGCATGAGCCGCATATCTATGATCCAAGTGCTGAAGCGAAGGAAAGTCTAGAGCGTGTGCGTACTTGGTGGCAAGAAATTAACGCCTAAGAATGCCTAAGGACAGAGGAGGAACAAAAATGGGAGAACCAAAGAAAATTCGTTTAGGTATGGTGGGTGCAGGCTCCATCGGGAATGTGCATATGCAAACATTTGGTAAATTGCCAGAAGAAGCTGAATTCATTGCGGTGACTGATGTCTATTTGCCATTGGCTGAAAAGGCAGCATCTAAGTATAAGATACCTAAAGTGTATGCCACTGCTGAAGAGCTTTTTGCAGATGAAGAGGTGGATGCTGTCATTATTGGTGTGCCGAATAAATTTCATGCGCCACTGGCAGTCCAAGCACTCCAAGCAGGTAAACATGTCCTTGTTGAAAAGCCGATGGGTATAAACGCCGAAGCGGCTAAAGAGATTGTAAGGGCACAAAGAGAAGCAGGGAAAATTGTCATGGTCGGGCATCAGATGCGCTGGCAATGGCAAGCCAGAGCGATTAAAAAACAGGTTGAAGCCGGTGCCCTTGGAACGATCTATAATGCAAAGACCGGTTGGTGGCGTCGTAAAGGGATTCCAGGCTGGGGGACTTGGTTTACACAAAAAGAGGTCTCCGGTGGTGGACCACTTATCGATATCGGTGTTCACATGCTCGACCTCGCTTTATATCTCATGGGTAATCCTAAACCTGTATCTGTTTTCGGTTCCACCTATGCTGAATTTGGTCCCAAGAAAAAAGGGATTGGGACGTGGGGAACACCGAATTGGCAAGGGACTTATGATGTTGAAGATTTAGCGACGGCTTTGATCAAGATGGAAGATGGGTCGACGTTATCTTTAGAAGTCAGCTGGGCTGTGAATATGGATAGTGATAATCAACCCTTCATCCATTTGATGGGGTCAGAGGGCGGGGCCTCATTAGTCGGTGAGGGTTACAAGCTCTTAACTGAGAAGTTCGATCAAGCGGTTGATGTTGAAGGTAAAAGGACCGATGATAAAGAAGACCGTGTGCTCTTAAGTCAACATTTCTTATCCTGTATTCGCGAGGGGAAAGAACCGTTGACTTCAGCGATGAGTGGTCTAAAAACGAATTTGGTTCTTGATGCTATTTTTGAATCGTCACGGACAGGACATGAAGTCGAGCTGAACTGGGAGATATAAGATATAAAAGGAAGGAGCAGGCTGCGGCCGGCTCCTTTAGGGTTAAAACGTTAGAAATATTAGATTGTGGAAGACGTACATCTTTGGGCTCCTCCATAAAGACTGAACGACAACTTTAAGTGTGAGGGTGTATGCTTGAACATTAGGCTGTGCATAGCGAAGCGGGGAGTGTTAGATACGCCCCGTTTGAAGATAAAAAAAGGTGCATAGGTCAATGAGGCAGGGTCAAATGATAGCCTAATGCCAATTGCTGTTCATATCGCATGTTTCATGATAAATTGAATACACTAAAGCCTGCACTTAATAAAGGCGGGTCGGTAAATTTGCATTATGAGGAGCAGAAATCATGAAAATAGAGGTTTGGTCTGACTTTGTCTGTCCTTTCTGTTATATCGGAAAACGTCGTTTGGAAGAAGCTTTGAATCAGCTTCCTAACATGGAGAATATAGAGGTTCAATTTAAGAGCTTTGAACTGGATCCACAAGCGAAGCGAGATTATGGTAAGGATATCCATACTATGCTTGCGGAAAAGTTCGGAACAAGCTATGAACAAGGGAAAGTGATGAATGATCGCATGAAGGAGCAAGCGAAGGAAGTCGGTCTCACCTATAATTTTGATACGATGATTCCAACGAATACTTTTGACGCTCATCGCCTCATGCATTTTGCACATGATCATAATAAAGAAGCTGAGATGACTGAGCGTTTGTTACACGCTTATTTTACTGAATCCAAGCATATCGGTGATCATGAGACCTTGAGTGAGCTTGCAAGTGAAGTCGGTCTTGATCAAAACGCTGTTAAGACTATGCTCGTGGGCACGGATTATGCTGATGCTGTGAGAGCAGATGAGCAAGAAGCACGACAGTTGGGAGTTCAAGGCGTCCCTTTCTTTGTCTTAAACCGTAAATACGCGATTTCAGGAGCCCAACCGCTTAACGTTTTTGTAGAGGCATTGCAAAAGGTGCAACAGGAGGAACAGCCTTTAACCGTGTTAAACCCAACAACGGATGAAGCAGGAAATAATGGTGAGTGTGTCGATGGAGCTTGTCAAGTGTCTCCTAATAAGGAATAAAACGAAAAAAGTCGCTTAGCGGCTTTTTTTAACGTCAGAATTTATTACTAGCGGAAGACCTTATAAGGGCAACTTAGGCTTTCCCCAAAAGGCTTGGCGACAAGCCAAGTTTTCTTAGATGAGGGATGAAAGAGCACTTAATGATAATAGGTTGATTTGCCTATTTTTGCTTTCATTACGTTTAGCCGATGACAGCGTCATAGAATAGTGGTATTATGGTTGAAGCTATCCTGAGGAAGAAGGAAGATACGGTGTTAACTTGGAAACGAAATTTGTGGGTACTTTGGATTGGTGCTTTTTTTACTTCCGCTAGTTTCACCATGGTTATCCCTTTTTTGCCTCTCTTTTTATTACAATTAGGTGTTCATCAGCATACAGAAATATGGTCTGGGCTTATTTATAGCGCAGCCTTTTTTGCTGGAGCGTTTGCCTCACCTATTTGGGGGGCTTTAGGGGATAAGTACGGGCGGAAGCCAATGATCATTCGCGCGGGATTTTTTTTATTTCTTATTTATACGCTTACCGCTTTTGTCACAAATCCCTATGAAATTTTAATTTTGCGGCTAATGCAAGGGTTATTAACAGGCTTTATTCCTGGTAGTATTGCGTTAATCGGAACGAATACACCGAAGGATAAAGTCGGTTACGCACTCGCCATGGTTTCAACAGCAACTGCAGCCGGGAGCATTATTGGTCCACTGTTTGGTGGGGTGATCGCAGAACTTGTGGGTAATCGTATCGCTTTTGCGACGGCGGGTATACAGGTTTTATTTTCAACGGTGCTCGTCTTCTTTTTTGTCAAAGAAGAAAAGTTTACGCCAAGTAAAGACAAAACGTCTGTCATCAGGGATATCCGTCTAGCAGGGGCGAATCGCCCATTTTTGATGGTGCTTCTTTTAACTGTCGTAGCCCAATGCTCCGTGATGACATTAGAACCGGTATTGCCTCTTTACATTGTCGACCTTGGAGGGTCGGCAGATAAGACGTCATTATTAGCCGGGGTTGTTTTCTCTTTACCAGGTATCGCCAGTGTTATTTTTGGTCCGTATTGGGGGAAATTAGCGGATAAAATAGGTTTCCATAAGATCTTAATTATCGGGCTATTTGGCGGCGGTCTTGGGACCTTTGCGCAAATTATTTTTAGTGAACTTTGGGGCTTTTCGATCACACGATTTATTTTTGGCATCTTCTTTTGCGCGGTTTTCCCTGCTTTAAATGGATTGGTTGTAAAGTCAACACCTGAAGATTTTCGTGGGCGCGCCTTTGGTCTCAATCAGACGGCTAATCAAATTGGCGGTATGCTTGGACCTATGGTCGGTGGCTTTATTGGAGGGATTTTCCCGACTTATATGGTGTTTTTGACGACTGGAATTCTTTTGTTGGCTGCGATGAGCCTAGCGTATGGCACGCGGGGTCAGGAAGTAGTCCCAGAGAAGCGATTGAGAGGCAATCATTAGAGTCTTTTAGAGAGTGGGCATTAGAGGTTTAAATTGTTGACAAAGTGTGCTTTCGAGATTAATATAATAAAAGCTTACTAACTTACTAATAGTAATGTAATTGTTTATAATAAAGAAGACCCTATTTTTATGCCTGTTTTTTTCCTACCTACCTTAGGTGGGACTTTTATTTGGTTGAAATGTAAAAATATCTCATTTATTCGATTGCGTTGTCTAAGGAGTTAGGCATTTATTTTAATTTATTGTATGGAGGTTTGGTAGCAATGACATCTGAAAGTAGTACCCCTAAGAATATTAAAGTTGTACCTATTTTTGGGATTATGATTGCGGGCGCATTAGTTGCATTCTTGAATCAAACATTGATCAATATAGCTTTACCGCAACTCATGAATCATTTTAATATATCTGCTACAACTGCAGATTGGTTAACGACTATTTTTATGCTCGTGAATGGGATTGTCATTCCAATTACGGCATTTTTGATGAATCGATTTACAACAAGGCAGCTCTATCTGACCGCTATGAGTCTGTTTACCATAGGGACAGTCATATGTGCAGTGGCACCTTCATTCTCTGTTATTCTAGTCGGTAGGGTCATTCAAGCGGCTGGTGCGGGTATTCTGTTTCCACTTATTACTAATGTTATTTTTACTATTTTCCCGCCAAAACGTCGTGGGTTTGCCATGGGGATTTTTGGGGTAGCGATGAACTTCGCCCCTGCCATTGGGCCAACATTATCCGGTTGGATTGTCCAAAGCTATTCTTGGCGTGTTTTGTTCTATATCATCTTACCTATCGCGATTCTCGACCTTATCATTGCTTTCTTCCTTGTGAAAAATGTAACAGAAACCAAGCGTCCGAAGCTGGATGTTTTAGGTGTGATCTTATCTACAATTGGATTTGGTGGATTATTATATGGTTTTGCCACAGTCGGTGACAAAGGCTGGGGAAATGATGAAGTGATTGCTTCCTTAATCATAGGTGGTATAAGTGTCATTCTCTTTGTGATTTGGCAGTTAATCACCGACGAACCAATCTTAGAGTTCAGGATCTTCCGTTATCGGATCTTTACTTTAACAACAGCGATTAATGTTGTGATCACGATGGCGATGTTCTCGGGTATGATCCTCATGCCAATCTACATGCAAAACATTCGCGGCTTCTCTCCAATTATGTCTGGTTTATTACTTTTACCAGGTGGGGTTGTCATGGGAATTATGTCGCCGATTACGGGACGTTTATTTGATAAGTTTGGTGCGAAGTGGCTAGCCATTATCGGTCTTTTCATTACGATTGTAACGACCTTTGCTTTAACCCGTTTGGTCGTGAATACGTCCTTTACGTACGTTGTTGTCGTTTATACCATTCGGATGTTTGGGATGTCCTTGATCATGATGCCAATCTTTACAGCCGGTTTAAATGAACTTGCATTGAGCTTGAATAAATATGGTACAGCCATGGTCAATACATTAAGGAATGTCTCTGGAGCAGTGGGAATGGCCTTTTTCGTTTCTATTATGTCAAACCAAGGCCTCAAGCATGTCAAAGACATTATTTCTCAGCACCACATTCTTTCAAGTGACAAAGCTCAGATCGCTTTGGCCCAACAACAAGGTTCTGTCATGGGTGTGAATGATGCTTTTATGGTCGCGACAGCATTATCAATCATCGCCTTTATTCTTGCATTCTTCATTAAACCGACGGAGCCAAAAGAGGATACGATTACCAATCGCGTACGCAAGCCTCACAAATTTCGTCTATCCATTTTCCCTAAAAAGCCACAGGGAAGTAGGTAAATAGGGATTCATTAAGAAAAGCTTGGCTCAGGCAACGTGCTTGAGTGCATGACTTATAAAAAAGAAAGTTATTTTAGATGATCCACTCCTTTGTTTGGAGTGGATTTTTTTTGAGCCACGTGCTCATTTGTTAGCTGCGGCTCTCTACTGTGAGTCAGCTGCCTCTTTTGTTGACCAGTCACCTTTTTAGTGCGTGCGCAGGGCTCATTTGTTAGTCCACTATAAAGTGGTCCTCAATGAGAAGTCATGATGAAAAAGTAAAATAAGTCAGAAACCCTGGTAATGCAAAAAGCTCTCGGTCATTAACCAAGAGCTTTTTGCTTTTAAGAATATATTTATTTGAGCTTTGCAATAAAACGCTCAAGACGGTCGAGTCCTTGCTCGAGGAGGTCTTGGGAGTAGGCGTAAGAAATCCGAATATAACGATCTCCATAGGATGAAAATGCCTCTCCAGGAACAACAGCAAGATTTTCACTTTGAAGTAGGTTTTCAGCGAAATCGTTTGACGTCATACCAAATTTATCAATAGAAGGAAAGAGATAAAAGGCCCCCCCAGGCTTCGTCGTTGGTAATCCCATGTCCAAAAGTCGTTCATAAGAATATTCTAGACGTTTTTGATAAGCCTCTCGCATAATCGCCGCATCGTCAATCCCCCTTGTTAGTGCCTCAAGAGCTGCATATTGTGTGATCGATGACACACAGGTGACATTATACTGATGAACTTTTAGGATTTGCTCTGCAATCTCTTCAGGGGCTAGAAGAAACCCCATCCGCCAACCGGTCATTGCATGCGACTTTGAAAGCCCGTTAATGACAATAGTCTTGTTCCACATTCCTTCAAATGATGCAATTGAGGTATGGTGGGTACCGTAAGTTAACTCGCTATAGATTTCATCCGAGACGATGAAGATATCTCGCTCCTGTAACACGTCCGCAATCTCTTGGAGTTCATGGGCCGAAAGCACCATCCCTGTAGGATTCGATGGGTAAGGGAGGATCAGGCATTTCGTTTTTTCCGTTAGAGCTGCTTCTATATCGCGAGCCGTTAATTTAAAGTCAGTATGCGTCGTATCGATATGTACAGGAATCGCACCGCATAAATGAATGACGGGTTCATAACCTGGGTAGACCGGTCCTGGTAAAAGCACTTCATCTCCGGGTTCTAATAAAGTGCGAAGTGTAATGTCAATAGCTTCACTGGCACCCGTTGTAGCAATAATTTCTGTAGCGGCTTTATAGTTTAATTGATATTTCTTTGCGACAAACTGCTGTATAGCCTGACGTAGCTCGATCATTCCAGCATTATGAGTATAGGTTGTATAGTTTTGGTCAATGGCCCGCTTAGCCGCCTCTTTAATATGGTCGGGGGTGGGGAAATCAGGTTGGCCTATGGTAAGTGACAAAGCCTCAGGATACTGAGCGACTTTATTAAAAAATCTTCGTATCCCACTAATTTGAATATCCTTTACCTGAGGATTTAATAATTCCTTCAAGACAATCTTCCTTTTTGTACAAACTGTATCGCGAAATGGAGCATTCGTCAATTGTTCTAGATTTTCTTCAAAAATCAAAAAAGTAATAGAACTCAAAAAAAGATGTTGACATGGAGTGTTTTAAGAGGTATTTTATTTACATAAAGTTCATTATATAAAACAAAAAGATGAAAATTCCGTTAACACCGAAGGTAATATTGCACTTTTTACATATTCTAAAGTCAATATATCTCTTATAACGAACAAAAGGAATTTTTTTTCATTAAAATTTGTACTAAAGGCCATCATCCAATGACTGTCACTACGTATGATTTTTTTTGCTCATAAGGTTCTTTATAATGAACATCCAGTTCGTTAAAAATGAAAATAGAGGAGTACAAGGCAATATGACAAAAGAGATTAATTTGAAAGAGATATTACATATCATGCGAAGAAGAATATGGGTCATTCTGGTTTCAACTCTTTTAATGACAGTGGCCGCTTATTTATATAGTCATATTGTTGTTGAATCCCCTCTCTATCAATCTTCTGCACGAATCCTTGTTGGGGCCGAGGCGCAATCGGATAACATGAGTACTTTGATGGTTATGATAAAGGATCCAACAGTTTTAGAAAAAATTAGTCAAAAACTTAAGGTTAAGAAAGATCCCATGGATTTAGACCAAGACATTACTGCATCGAATATTGATGATTCACACGTTGTCTTAATCCAAGTGACTGCAGAACATCCAAGTGAAGCTGCTGAAATAGCCAACGCGGCTGCTCTTGTATTGAAGGACGAAGCCGCCAGTCTACTTAACTTTTCCAATGTTCGTTTATTATCTGAAGCCACAACCAATCCAACTCCAATTAATCCAGAGAATAATCACAAGATGATCTTAGGTCTTATTGGAGGCATCGTTGTAGGCATCGGTCTTGCCTTCTTATTGAATGCTTTGGATGATACTGTTCAATCAGAAAAGGAACTAGGTCAATTGTTGGAAACCCCGGCCTTGGGAAGCATTGCGAAAATGGGAAAGAAGAATACACGAGAACCTATTGAATTTCACTCTAGGGCGTTCGCAAAAGAAACAGGGAGTAGAAAGAGACGTTCTCAACGTACAGATTCCTTTCAAAAGGAAAAGGTCAATGAAAAAAGTTCAGAGTTTTTTTAAAGCAACTCCATCGACAAGAATCGGAGGTAGTCTTGAATGAGGCTCTATAATGAAAGAGTTTGGAAAGCGTTCAAAAGGAAGAGCTTGGTTTCCTATTATTATCAAGGCTCTAAGATATCTGAGCAATATAGAAAAATTTATGCAAAGATTAAGTTTTCATCAAGTGACCATTTAAATCACATCATTGTCGTCACCTCACCAGATTATAAAGAAGGTAAAACGACAACGACGGTCAATTTAGGCACTTCTATTGCGCAGTTGGGCGAAAAAGTATTAATTGTTGACGCAGATATTCGTAAGCCGACCTTACATAGGTTGTTTAATCTTAATAATGATATTGGATTGACTAATATTCTCCAAGACCAAAAGAGCCTGGATGATGTCATAAAAAAAACAGTCATTGATACTTTAGATATAGTGACAAGTGGTCCTTTACCAACGAATGTACCAGCATTACTCAATGCACCCTCAATGAATGCATTGATGCGTAGGCTAACAAATGATTATGATATTGTGCTTTTCGATACACCGCCATTATTAGAAGTGACGGATCCTACGATCATTGCTAATGAAGGGGCTGGGGTTATCCTTGTTGTTAAGAACGGTAAAACTTCAAACGAGAAAATAATTGAATCCAAACGGTTATTAGATCTTTCAAGGGTTAGACTCATTGGGTCAATTCTTAACAATAAGAGAGCATAAATGAATGAAGAAGGTGCGAACGAAGATATTTATGTTCGTTATTTAGAACTTGTTATTCATAGGTAATGCCTCCTCACCTTTATCAATGGAGACACTCGGCCATGCTGTGGGTTAAATAACCTTAGACGTTGATCGTCGAAGGTATGGTGTGAGGTTGGGTTGAATGCCCATTTACATATTATTATTGCCATTTGAGGTGTTGAAAAGCTTCATATAAGAGAGAGGACCCGATTAAAAGTTTTAGCTATGGGGTTGAGAAGAGAGAAGAACCTTGTAGCTAAAACCTTTAAGTTTTTGAGAAAGAGAGAAAGGGACAATTTTTTAGGGGAACAGGGGGAAAAAGATGACGTATCACAAGCGATTTACCTTATTCGCCGTCGGTGATTCCATCATCGTCGTCATTTCTATTTTTTCTAGTTATTTTTTAATCAATAAAGATTTTCACATATTGACCTTACCAATGATGGTAAATTTAGTTTTTTTATTACTGAGCCACCATCTTCTTTTCTTAATCTATAAGCTTTACAAAAAGGCTTGGGAATATGCAAGTGTTGGAGAATTGCTAAGCTTATTAAAAGCTGTAACCTTTTCTATAATTGGGACTGCACTTGTTCAAGAGATAGTAGTACAGGAGATTTTCTTTCGTGTCTTGATCGTCACTTGGATGATGCAGATGTTCCTCATCGGGGGTTCTCGATTTATGTGGAGATTGCTTCGTGATGTCTATTTTAAACGCTCTGATCAAAAGAAGCGGACATTAATCATTGGGGCGGGATCAGCGGGGACTATGGTTGTGAGGCAATTGCTCAAAAATAAACAAACAGAGCTCCACCCAGTAGCTTACATTGATGATGATATCAAAAAGCAGCACCTGTATATTTTAGGGCTCCCAGTTGTTGGGGGGGTGACAGAAATAGCACCCATAGTTGAACGGATGAATATTGATACAATCATTATTGCCATTCCATCGATGCGAAAAAGTGCATTGAATAATATTTTTCAAGAGTGCTTAAAGACAAACGCAAAGACACAAATTCTCCCCATGCTTGAGGATATTGTCACAGGGAAAGTTTCAGTGAGCCAATTTCGTGATGTTGAAGTTGAAGATTTGTTAGGCAGAGAGCCTGTTGAATTAGATATGGAGAAAATTTCCGATTATGTTACAGATAAAACGATCCTAGTGACAGGGGCGGGGGGATCCATTGGTTCCGAGATATGTAGACAATTGACGGCCTTTAAACCTAAAAGACTTGTATTAGTGGGTCATGGTGAAAACAGTATATATACTATAGACATGGAGCTTAAAGAACGAGGTCATAAATCCAACATTGAAGTGATACCAATTATCGCTGATTTACAAGATGCGGAGAGAATACAAGCGATTGTGAAAGAGTATCGACCACATGTCGTCTATCATGCGGCCGCCCATAAGCATGTGCCGTTAATGGAGGCCAACCCTGAAGAGGCGGTAAAAAATAATGTCATAGGCACAAAGAATATTGCTGAAGCTGCAAATGCATATGGGGTTCAAACCTTTGTCATGATTTCATCGGATAAAGCTGTCAACCCAACAAGTGTGATGGGGGCAACCAAACGATTAGCAGAAATGATCATCCAAAAACTAAGTTTAACAAGTACAACGACATTTGTTGCCGTTCGATTTGGAAATGTTCTTGGCAGTCGTGGAAGTGTCATCCCATTATTTAAGAAACAAATTCAACAGGGCGGGCCGGTAACGGTCACGCATCCTGACATGATCCGATACTTTATGACAATTCCTGAAGCCTCACGACTCGTTATTCAGGCAGGAGCTGTTGCAAAGGGCGGTGAGATTTTTGTTCTTGATATGGGAGCTCCCGTCAAAATCGTGGATTTGGCTAAAAATTTAATCCGACTTTCTGGTCATTCTATAGAAGATATTGGCATTACTTATTCGGGGATAAGGCCGGGTGAGAAATTATTTGAAGAGCTTTTGAAGAAGGAAGAACTTCTGGAAGAACAAGTCTTTCCGAAGATTTATATAGGTAAGGCTTATACTCTATTATTTAATGAAATTGAGGACCTTATTAATCAATTCTCAGGCTATGATAACAAGGAGCTAAGAGAAAAACTTGTATATCTAGCCAATAAAAAAGTAACTCCAGCTCTGATGTCTGTTCCAAGTTAAAGGATGAGAACCAGGTGATAAAGAGGGTATTATTTTGTGCAACCGTTGATATTCATTTTAGCAAATTCCATTTACCTTATTTTAAATGGTTCAAAGAAAACGGGTGGGAGGTCCATGTTGCGGCTGCTGGTGAGCTTAAACTGCCTTTTGTAGATAAAAGATTCATTATTCCTATTGAAAGATCTCCAATAAGTCTCAAAAACATTATGGCTTATTGGCAATTAAAAGAAATGATTCAACATAACGATTACGCCTTAATTCATTGCCACACCCCAATGGGCGGTGCTTTGACGCGTTTGGCTGCAAGAGGGGTAAGGCAAAAGGGGGTAAAGGTGATTTATACTGCTCACGGATTCCATTTTTATAAAGGGGCGCCAATACTGAATTGGATCCTCTATTATCCGATGGAACGATGGTTAGCTCATTATACCGATTGTCTTATTACAATTAATCAAGAGGATAAATCACTTGCCGATCAACACGGATTTAAAGCAGGTGCAACTGAACATGTGCATGGCGTTGGTGTGGATACGCGAAGGTTCTATTCTATTGATGAAAGAAGCAAACAAAATCTTAGAATAAGCTATGGCTACGGGGCGGATGAGATTTTATTATTTTATGCGGCAGAGTTTAATGAAAATAAAAATCAACGACTCATGATTGATGCATTAGCTTTGATAAAGGAGGATGCCCCACAGGTAAAGTTACTATTAGCAGGGGACGGTCCACTACTTGCCACTTGTAAAAAATATGCAAAAACGTGTGGCGTTGCGGATAGGGTCAAATTTCTCGGCTATCAGGATCAAGTTGAAGAATATTTACAAATGAGCGATATTGTCCTAGCGTCGAGTATTCGAGAAGGGCTACCCGTAAATGTAATGGAAGGAATGGCTTGTGGCTTACCTGTACTTGCAAGTCGAAATAGAGGCCACAATGAACTGATTGTTAATGGTGTGAATGGTTATATTGTTCCCTATACAGATTATCGCCTCTTTGCATCAAGACTTTTTCAATTGATCAAATCAAGAAGGTTGAGAAAACAAATGGGACTGGAAAGTATGAAGGTAATAAAGAAGACCTACTCCCTTCAAATGGTGAGTACCGAACTCTATGAAATCTATTCAAGATATATGGAGGGTGAGCCGGATAGAGGCAAGAGAGAGGCGGACATTGTCAGACAGGGGGAATATTTGTGAGTCAGCCAGAGCGGGTATTACATGTTGTTGTCAACATGAACCGAGGAGGGGCTGAGACCCTGATTATGAATGTATACAGAAAGATTGATCGCGCAAAGATACAGTTTGACTTTCTTACCAGTAAAAAAGGAAGCTTTGATGAGGAAATTAAGTCTCTTGGTGGTAAAGTGTTCCGAATACCTTATGTAAGTGATGTGGGGCATCGCCACTATATTCGGTCCTTGAGCCATTTTTTTTTGACTCATAAAGAGTACCAAGTGGTCCATTCGCATCTGGATAAAATGAGTGGTTTTGTTCTTAAAACAGCCAAAAAAGCCGGGATTCCTTTTCGCATTTCTCATAGTCACAATACCAGCAGTGAAGGAAGTATTCTTGCTAAAGCCTATAAGTGGTATGCGGGCCGGCATATTTTTTCCAATGCCTCTGAATTTTTCGCCTGCTCAGAAGCAGCTGCACATTGGCTTTATAAAAGGCAGGCGAATAAAGCGAAGATCATAAAAAATGGTGTGGATCCTCACCATTTTCATTATTCTGAGGATGTTAGGCAAAGGGTGAGAGAGAGATTAAATATACTAAATGGCACATTTGTTATCGGTCATGTCGGTCGGTTTAATAGGCAAAAAAATCATGAGAAAATTATTGAAATTTTTTTTGAAGTAACCAAAAGGGAACCACAATCCCACCTTCTTTTAATAGGAGAAGGTCCTTTAAAAAAGAAAATGGAACAAATGGTCAGGACCCTAGGTTTGCAAGATCACGTGGACTTTCTTGGTGTCAGAAGTGATGTCCATGAACTCTTGCAAAGTTTTGATCTCCTGCTATTTCCTTCACTCCACGAAGGTCTTCCGGTTACTTTAATAGAAGCACAGGCTAGTCGTCTTCCCTGTTTGATCTCAGAGGTGATCTCAGATGAAGTTGACATTGGAGCACAGCTTATTTCCTATGAAAGACTGGAAAGTAATGCCCACTTATGGGCGATGAAGGCCTTGGAGCTGAATCAAGTGAGAAAGGAAGGTCAGGGCGCTTGGTTCTCGCCTGATTACGATATTCACACGACAGTTAAGAAACTGCAAAACTTTTATTTAGGATTACATAGCAAAAGGAGGGAGGTGGTTCCATGACCGCTATGATTACGGTGTTTACCCCTACATATAATAGGGCCTATACGCTACATCTTTGCTATGAAAGTTTAAAGCGGCAAACATGTCAGGAGTTTATCTGGCTTATCATCGATGATGGGTCAACAGACGATACCCATGCGTTAGTAAAGCAGTGGATACTCGACGCTGAGATTTCCATACGTTACCATTATCAAGAAAATCAAGGGATGCACGGGGCACATAATACGGCCTATGCGTTAATTGATACAGAACTTAATCTTTGCATCGACTCTGATGATTATTTGTCGGACAATGCAATTGAAACCATCGTCTCCTTTTGGAAACGTTATGGAAGTGATCAGGTTGCAGGTATTGTTGGACTCGACGCTACACCAGAGGGTGATATTATTGGAACACCCATGCCTAAAGACATTAAGACAACAACGCTCTTAGATCTCTATCGAAAATATAAGGTGAAGGGGGATAAAAAGCTTGTCTATCGATCCGAGCTCACAAAGAAGAGCCCACCTTATCCAATATTTAATGGAGAAAAATATTTTCCATTAGCGTATAAATATATATTGATTGACCAAAATTGTCCACTCCTCGTATTAAATAAGGTGCTGTGTCATGTGGAATATCTAGAGGATGGTTCGAGCATGAATATTATTCAGCAATATAAAAAGAATCCCCGTGGCTTTATTCTTTATCGAGAACTCAGCATGCGTTATGCAGCTACATTTAAAGAAAGATATCGGGCGGCTATCCACTATGTATCTAGTAATTTTATGATAAAAAATTACCATTTATTACAGAAATCACCGGATAAATGGACAACACTTTTAGCGATGCCCTTAGGTATGGCTCTTTATTTTTATATTAAACATACAAAAAGAGCAACTGTGTTAAAAACCCGTTAATTCATCGTCTCATAGTTCTGTTTTATAGGGAGTAAGAATATATGGAAATTCTGTGGTTCAATTTTGCTTTTGTTTATATTTCTTCATTATTTTCTAGGTTTTTATCACGACCTTTGGAACATGAACCCTATATTAAGCCTAACAAATTACTTGTCCTTTTTACTATGCTTTCACTTATCTTGGTCGCTGGATTGCGAAGAAACATTGGTGATACGTATTTTTATATGCATGCCTATGAAGTCGATACTTTTCAGCTTAGCCAAATTAATTTTAAGGATGAATTTGGTTTTTACTTTCTTCAATGGCTCTTACACCGATTATCAGATAACCCGCAAATTCTTGTCTTTGTAGCGGCCTTAATCACAAATGGCTTGATTGTCCTCGTTCTTTATAAATATTCGAGGATGTTTGAACTAGGAATTTACGTATATATTGCCTCAGGCGCTTTTACCGTTTCAATGAATGGGATCCGGCAGTCTTTAGCAGCAGCCATTATTTTTGCGGCAACGAAATATATCTTAGAAGGCCATTGGAAAAGGTTTATTCTTGTTGTATTACTTGCAGCAACCATTCATCAGTCAGCACTTATTTTTATTCCCATTTATTTTATCGTGCGTCGAAAAGCCTGGACGAAGGTGACATTTCTCTTACTCCTTGGCGCGGTGGTTATCGCTTTTGGTTTTAACACGTTTTCTAGTCTTTTATTTGATGCTCTAAGTGATACAAAATATGGGCATTACAGTACCTTCTCTGAAGGGGGCGCAAATATTTTAAGGATTGCGGTGACGGCTGTCCCTTTGCTCATCGCTTATTTAGGTCGTGAAAGACTAAGAGCATTCTGGCCAAAAAGCGATTACATCGTTAACTTATCTTTATTAGGCTTCATTTTTATGATTATTGCCAGTAAAAACTGGATTTTTGCACGTTTTGATATCTATTTTGATTTATATAGCCTGATTCTTATCACTTGGATCATTCCATTATTTATAGAAAAAAATAGGTTTCTCGTTTATTACGGTGTCATTGTTTGTTATTTTATCTATTTTTACTATGAACAGGTCGTGACATTAGGGATTGAATATAATAGTGATTACATCCACTGATTGTAAAAGGAATTCCTTATAGATGGAATCATAACTAATTGATGGGGGAAGACGATGGTTATCTCGGAACACTTAAATCAGCAAAAGTTAAAGGAAATATTAATATACATTGTTCAAAAAGGGCAAGAGACTGATGAAATAGGTGTCATTGAAATTGTAGAGGATATAAAACAACAAATTGCAGCAACTGTTGATGATTGAAATGAAGGAGAGAAGGGATGTTTTGTTGAAACGGTGGTTTGATCTCTCTGTTTCGCTTGTCTTATTATTGACTTTATCACCATTACTGATCATTATTGCCGTCATGGTTAGGGTAAACATGGGGTCTCCGATTATTTTTAAGCAACAACGCCCCGGACTTCATGGCAAGCCATTTTATTTGTACAAATTTAGAACTATGACAAATCAGGTTGATAAAACAAGGAATCTTTTACCTGATGATCAGCGGGTAACCCCTTTAGGAAAATTTCTTAGGAAATATAGCCTGGATGAATTAATGCAATTGATCAATGTGATCAAAGGAGAAATTAGCCTTGTGGGTCCGAGGCCATTACTCATGGAATATCTCCCACTCTATACCAAAGAGCAAGCAGAACGCCATCTCGTAAAGCCAGGTATAACAGGTTGGGCACAAGTTAATGGACGAAATGCTATTACATGGGAGGAAAAATTCGCTTTAGATGTCTGGTATGTCAGGTATCATTCTTTTTTACTAGACCTTAAGATACTCTTGTTAACATTGTATAAAGTGATGCGTTCTGACGGCGTTTTTGATCCGAGAAATGGAACAGTAGAAAAGTTTCAAGGATCTATATCCTCAGTAAAAGAGGGACAAAGATGAAATTAGCGCTCATCGGTCATGGTGGTCATAGTAAAGTAGTTCAAGAAATTGTGATGGCACGTTCCGAGAATCAAATTATAGGTTACTTTGATGATCGGTATCAGGAAGTAAAGAAAGAAAATAATGTCTATATAGGGCCTATCCATGCACTCAAACATTTTTTGAGCCAGGATGCCAATATAAAACTAGTGATAGCGATTGGAAATAATCATGTAAGAAAAAGAATAAGAGAACAACTTGATCTACCGGATGAAGTGTTTTTAACAGTAGTACATCCAACGGCATCGATAAGTTCTAGTGCAGATATCGGCAATGGAACGGTGGTCATGCCCTATGTAGTGGTGAATGCAGAGGCGAGGATTGGTCATCATGTCATTCTCAATACCGGTGTTATTATTGAACATGATAGCAAGATAGAAGATTTTGTTCATGTCTCCCCTCATGCAACTGTGACAGGTTCTGTTCGTTTAAAGGAAGGCGTTCATTTGGGTACAGGAGCCACAGTTATTCCAAATATTAATGTAGGCGAATGGTCGAAGGTGGGAGCTGGTTCAACAGTAATTGAAAATTTACCCCCAAATTGTACAGCAGTCGGTTCACCGACAAGGGTGGTAAAGTCAAAAGATATGGGGGTTATTGAGATGTCAGATGTTAAGAAAAAAATCTTTCTATCATCACCACATATGAGTGGAAATGAGTGGAAATACCTTCAAGAAGCTTTTGATACGAATTGGGTGACATCACTTGGACCAAATGTAGATGCTTTTGAAAAGGAAATTGCAGAATATGTGGGCGCAAATGGAGCAGTAGCTGTGAGTTCTGGAACAGCAGCCATCCATTTAGCGCTTTCTTTATTAGATGTAAAAAAAGGAGATACCGTCTTTTGCTCAAGTTTAACATTTGTTGCCAGTGCTAATCCAATTTTATATCAAAATGCTGAACCTGTTTTTATTGATTCAGAGCCAGAGTCTTGGAATATGTCACCAAAAGCACTAGAACAAGCCTTACAAGAAGCGGCCATTATAGGAAAACTTCCTAAAGCGGTCGTCGTTGTCCATCTCTATGGGCAAATGGCAAAAATGGATGAAATTATAGCGCTTTGTGAACAGTATGAGGTCCCAATTATCGAAGATGCAGCGGAATCTCTCGGTTCAATTTACAAAGGTCAAGCAAGTGGAACTTTTGGTAAATTTGGTATTTTTTCATTTAATGGTAATAAAATCATTACCACTTCGGGAGGAGGGATCTTAATATCGGAGGATACAGATCTTCTTGATAAAGCGAGATTTTTAGCTTCACAGGCAAGAGATCTTGCACCTTATTATCAACATAGTACGATGGGTTATAACTATCGTCTCAGCAATCTTCTCGCAGGTGTCGGAAGATCGCAATTAGAGGTATTGGATCATCGCGTTCGAAAGCGTCGTCTTATTTTTGATCGATATTATAAGGCCTTTTCACATCTCAAAGGCTTTTGTTTTATGGATGAATTAAAGAATACAAGATCCAATCGCTGGTTAACAACATTGACGATTGATGACAGTTTGACAGGAGTTTCTGGGGGCCACTTAGTTGATGCGTTAAATAAGGAAAATATTGAAGCAAGAAGGGTCTGGAAGCCACTACATCTTCAGCCCTTATTTAAAGATGCAAAGTTTTATATGCATGGTGAGAGCAACCATAGTGTCGCGGAAGACCTTTTTGAGAAGGGCATCTGCTTACCTTCAGGAACGAATATGTCACTAGAGGAACAACAAAGGGTGATGGCCTGTATTCTTAATGAACTCACCTTAGCGAGAAATTTAAACAGTCCTTCAAAAATAGGATAAACGAGGTATGATGAATGATAGGTAGAAATATACAAGAAGTTCGAAAAGAAAGAGGATTTACATTATCAGAAGTTGCAGATCAGGCACATATATCGAAATCCTATCTGAGTAATATTGAACGTAATGTCAACAAAAACCCTTCCATCCAAGTATTAAAAAAAATTGCTTTGGCTTTAGATGTGGATCTAAGGGTGATTTTGAATGGAATTAAGCAACAACCACAACCGCTTGAAAAAGAGTGGCTCGATTTTATTTATGATTTAAAAACATCTGGTATTGATAAAGATCAAGTAAAAGATTACAGAACATTGATTGAGTTTATACAATGGCAAAAAAGGAAGGAGAATGACACCTGCAATGACAATAAAGAGAAGAACAATTCCTAAAACGATCCATTATTGTTGGTTTGGAAAAAAAGAGCAGCCTGAAATGATTAAGAAGTGCATCAGTAGCTGGAACAAACTATTAATAGACTACGAGTTCAAAGAATGGAATGAAGATAATTTTGATATTCACTGTCATCCCTATGTGAGTAAGGCTTATCAACTAGGAAAATATGCTTTTGTTAGTGATTATGTTCGAGTTTACGCATTATATCATTTTGGAGGTATTTATCTCGATACGGATGTAGAGGTCTTTAAGCCATTCGATGACCTGCTCGATCATGAATCCTTTTGGGGGTTTGAGCAAGAAAACTATATAGCCACAAGTACGATAGGTGCTTTAAAAGGGAATCCACTCCTTAAAGAATTCCTCGGGTTATATGATACACAAACATTTATGAATGAACCGGGAAAGCTTAATGACTTGACGAATGTAGCGGCTGTTACTCAACTTTTAGAAGCTAAGGGATTAAAGACAAATGGACAGTATCAAAAGTTAGAAGGCATAGGTGCTTTTTATCCAAAAACTTATTTTTCACCCTATGATTATATTAACTGCCGAAAGTTTATAACAAATGATACTTATACGATCCATCATTTTTATAAAAGTTGGTTGCCAGTGAGAGCTAGAGTGAAGTCAAAAATCAAAAAAGTGGCGGCAAGTGTTATAGGTGGGGAGAGTATAGCCAAGATTAGGAAAACAACGTCACGCTTATAGGGGAAGGATAAATGAAAGATGTATTATTTGCCTCTTACGACATGGAAGTAGGAGGTGTCGAGCGCAGTCTGATCAATTTACTGGACCATTTTGATTATACGAATCATAAAGTTGACCTCATGCTTTATAGGCATCAAGGTGACTTTATGAATGATATTTATCCTAAAGTGAATGTGTTAAAAGAAGTATCACAATATGCTACATTTAGGATGCCGGTGACTGAGATCCTAAATAATAGACATTATACTATCGGGCTAACAAGAATCTATTCTAAATTGCAAGCTTCTCTAGTGGGAAAAGTAAAAGGGAAACAGGAGATAGGTTATTATCAAATGCAATTAATGTGGAAGTATGCATTTCCCTTTTTACCAAAATTAAAGAAGCACTATGATGTCGCTATTAGTTACTTATGGCCACATGATTTTATCGCGAAAAAGGTGACTGCTAATCAAAAAATTGCCTGGATTCATACGGATTATTCAACGATTGAAACAGATAATAAATTGGATTTAAAAGTGTGGGATAAGTTTGATCAGATTGTTGCTGTGTCAGAAACATGCAAGGAGGCTTTTTTAAAAAAATATCCGCAATTGAAGCGCAAAATTATTGTTATTGAAAATATAAACTCCCCAGGGTTTATTAGGGAAAAGGCTGTTGAAGGTCATAATAAAGATCATCCAATGCTTAGCGATAAACGTTTTAAACTGGTAACTGTTGCACGATTATCCCACGCAAAAGGTATTGATCAGGCCGTTAAGGCGTTTAGACTTTTAAAAAATAGAGGTTATCAAAACCTTGTTTGGTATATCGTTGGTTACGGTGGTGATGAAGAAATTATTAGACGTTTAATAGAAAAAAATAATTTAACAGATTCATTTGTTCTACTAGGCAAGAAAACGAATCCTTATCCCTATATTCAATCGGCTGATTTATACGTTCAACCATCAAGATACGAAGGCAAGGCGGTTACAGTTACTGAGGCGCAGATATTAGGGAAGCCTATACTCATCACGAACTATCAAACAGCCAAAAGTCAGATTCGAGATCAAGTTGATGGGTATATCACCGAATTATCAGTCGAAGGAATAGCAAATGGAATTGAAGATTTATATAACAATCATATCTTACGAACAAGCTTAGCGGCTACGTGTAAAAACTCAGACTATAGTAATACCCATGAATTAGAAAAGTTGTACAAAATTATGAATGGAATGGAACCCAATTTTTTATAGATCAACCGGGGTTAAATTCTTTGTAAGAAGTGTTTCAAGATTAAAATGATGAAGCTAACGTGACAGGCGGTAAATATCCATGGAAAAGAAAGTAAGTATAGTTGTGCCCATATATAAAGTGGAGCGCTATTTAGAGAAATGTGTATCGAGTCTATTAAACCAAACTTACAAAAATATAGAAGTCTTATTGGTTGACGATGGTTCTCCTGACCGCTGTGGTGAACTGGCAGAGACCTTTGCCCTTAAAGACCAAAGGGTAAGGGTGTTTCACAAAAAGAATGGGGGTCTTTCAGATGCAAGGAATTATGGGTTGAAGTATGTTACAGGGGATTATGTCATGTTTGTGGATAGTGACGATTGGCTAGATGAAGGCATTGTAGAAGAAATGGTTACTCATCTTAAAAGATATCAGGCTGATATCGTTCAGACAGCTTTTTATTACGCTTATGACGACTACCTACTATTTGATGATCGCTATCATTCTGAGCAGGATTTACCCACTCTCCTAGACCAAAAAACTGTAATGCTTGAATTAGTGAAAAATGAACGGGTGAAGAATTTTGCATGGGGAAAGCTTTATAGGACTAACCTTTTAAAAGGGCTTCCCTTTAAAAAAGGGGTTTTATTTGAAGATGTCTTTTGGGCCCACCAGGTGATGGATCGCGTAGACCGGTATTTGATCCTCCATCGTCCTTATTATTACTACTATCAACGAAAGGATAGTATCGTTGCTACATTTACCCCAAAGAATCTTGATATTCTGGAGGGTTTAAAAACAAGGCTAAAATTTATAGAGAAAAACTATGAGCATCTAATAGATTTAACTTACATGGAACTTTTAAAGGCTAGTTTTATTCAATATCACCTGCTTCTAAGGAACAAACATATGGATAAGAAGGGGTTATATCGAAATTCGATTCGCTCGTTTATTGAAGCTCACTATCCAAAACTTAATAAGGCGACCCAGCAAGATCGAGAGTTAAAGAGACAATTAAGGCTATTTATGATCCATCCATACTTAAATGTCTTTTTTTTATGGATGGAAAAGGTGATGAGGAATTTAAAAATTACAAAGCGTCCAGTTAAATTGAAACGTGTCAGTTATAAGGAGGTTAACCCATATAGAAATTTGAGAGAGCCTAAAGGCAAGGAGTATCATTCAAAAACCTCATAATAGAAAAAGATGTGGAGGGGTTAAAGGTGAAAAGGGGCATCGATAAAGAATGGCTGTATATGATGTTACTGGCAAAGGAACTGGGTGTAACAAAAGAAGAAGTGCGTGAGTGTATACATGTTCACCGATTAGTAGCTTCCAGCAAGGAAAGTGGCGAATCCTTTAATACCATTAAGTGTATCTCCAATGTGCATGATAAGGGGGGAGATTTATGAGGCTAATCAATCACGCGAAAAAATGCGTTGTCCTTAGTCTCATTTCCTTTTTCAACTTGTTTCCGATCAAAGCGAATAAGATTTTTTTGTTTAGTTATTACGGAAGCCAATATGGATGTAACCCAAAATATATTACAGAATACATCCTGAAAAATGTTCCAAAAGATACCTTTGATTTGGTGTGGGCCTTTAACGATGTAAAGTCTAAAGCGAATCTCAATGGCTTTAGAAAAGTTAAGACCATGTCCATAAGGTATTTTTATGAACTGTGTACATCTAAAGTGATCATAACGAACTTCCGAACGACTGATATGTTTGTGAAAAGGAAGGAGCAATATTATATACAAACCTGGCATGGTTCCCTTGCACTAAAACATATTGAAAAAGATGCTGAAGATTCACTTCCACTTAACTATATTAAAATGGCACAGAAAGATTCACTTAAATGTGATCTTTTAATATCTGGATACGCATATAGTACGGAAATATTTAAGCGGGCATTTTGGTATAATGGTGACATTTTTGAGTATGGTTCTCCAAGAAATGACATCCTTTTTCGAAAAATTGAATCTGTTAAAACTGAGGTTTATTCCAAACTAAATTTATCGAGAGAAATGAAAGTGATTCTTTATGCACCAACCTTTAGAAAAGATAAGGCACTTGATGTTTATGATCTGGATTATTCAGGTGTCTTAGAAAATATGAAGAGTACATTTGATGGTGAATGGGTTGTATTAAGAAGGCTACATCCTCATTTTATTGGTACAACAGAAAATGTGGAATCTAACGAAAAGGTGATAGATGTCACCACATATGACGATGTACAAGAATTACTGAGCATAACAGACGTTTTAATCACAGATTATTCGTCACTAATGTTTGATTTTTCAATTACCGAACGCCCATGTTTTCTATATATTCCGGATATGGAGGACTATTTAGGTGGAGATAGAAAGTTGTACTTTAATGTAAAAGATCTCCCTTTTGAATCTGCAACGAGTAATGATGAGCTTCTGACGAAAATAGCAAACTATAATATTTCTGAGTATAGATCTCGTTTACATACGTTTAATGATCAAAATGGAACATTTGAAGACGGTAAAGCGTGTGAGCGCATAACTTTGCATATTTACAAGGTGTGCTTTGGTGAAAAGAAAAGGAGCGTTAAAATTGAAGCCAGCTATTAGTATTATTGTTCCTGTCTATAATGATGGCCCCTACTTAAGAGATTGTATTGATAGTATCCTTTATCAAGAATTTAAAAATTACGAAGTGATCCTTGTTAATGATGGTTCCACAGATGATAGCAAAAAAATTTGTGACACCTACGCCCAATTAGACCCAAGAATTCGTGTTATTCACCAAGAATATGCCGGTGTGAGTTCAGCAAGAAATAGAGGGATTAATATTGCAAAAGGTGAGTATATTGGCTTTGTTGATGGAGATGATCGGATCGATAAATCCATGTATGAAATCCTTTATAATTTAGCCATGACTACAAAAAGTGATGTATCTATTTGTCAGTTAGGGCGAGAGATAAATGGCAAATTAATTAACGAGGAAGAAAAAAGATATGAACTAGAATTGAGTAATCTCGAAGCGATGCAAGAGCTTTTTAAGGGAAATCTCTATCGTTATTCGCTATGCAATAAACTTTTCCATAAGAAATGTTTCAGTAAAATAAAATTTCCAGTGGGTCGTATTCATGAGGATTTATCAACTATATATATTCTACTTTCCCGTGCCAACAAGGTAGTTTTCACAAATTACATTGGTTATATTTATGTAAAACGCCAAAATAGTATCTTAACAACTAAGTATAACAATAACCGACTGGATGCTTTTCTTGGCTGGGAAGAGATACTATCTTTTATGAGGGGAAGTTACCCAAGTATTTATAATGAGGTAACTTCTGGATTTGCCTATTGGATAGTTGATGATGTTTATTACATTCTAAATCAAGTGGATGAAAAAGGAGAAAGAAATTACTTATTAAATGAGATTAGGCGCTATCTACGAAACCATTTTAAAGAAATAAAAGAGAATGACCTTTTGTCTCTTAAATATAAATCGATTATTACGCTATTAAATATGAATTATAAAGTCCTGTTAATTATCAATCGGATTAAAGCTTTGACAAAAAATAGTAAAAGCAAGAATTTAAAAAATCCCCTCTAAGGTGGTTCTATGATTTTATTATCTGTTGCTATGTTGGTAATACTAGTTTTCTTTTGGTTGTTACATACAAAAAAAATTGTATTGGATATTTGGTCAATTGCAGTATTTAAATCTCAAAATTTAATTTTCAAACTGCCCCATGAGAAAAAACTTGATAAAGTTACATTGTGTGCTTCAGATATTTTAGATGTACACGCGGAATTTGTTGCCGATCCATTTATCATTTTCCATAACTCTTTTTTCTATATGTTTTTTGAAATCATGGACAAAAGTTCAGGCAAGGGAATCATTGGTTTAGCAACAAGTAAAGATGGTGAGGAATGGAAATATGACCGAGTTGTTCTTAGAGAAAACTACCATTTATCATTTCCGTATGTCTTTAAACATAAAGGTGAATATTATATGATCCCTGAATCTTGTGAAGCAAACCAAGTATTTTTATATAAAGCAAAAAACTTCCCATATGAATGGAACAAAGTAAATGGACTAGTTAAAGGTAAGTATGTTGATTCCAGTATTTTTTACTATAACAATAAATGGTGGATGTTTGCAGGGGAAAGTGGGAATTTGCATTTGTTTTACTCCGAGAGACTTGAAGAAGATTGGGAAGAGCACCCCAAAAGTCCTATGATATCAAATAATTATAATATTACAAGGTCTGGGGGCAGGGTCATTGTCGATAGCGGGAAGATTTATAGATACACCCAGGACTGCAAACCGAACTATGGAAGTGCTGTTCGAGTATTTGAAATAACTCAATTGTCTGAGAGAGACTATCTTGAAGAAGAGGTTAACTTGGTTCTAAGGGGTTCTAATAGATCAACAGACTGGAATCGAGATGGAATGCACAATATTGATCAGCTAAAGTTGGTGGGAAACAATTGGTTGATTGCTGTTGATGGTCATAAATCAGAAAATAAGAGCTACCTTTTATGGAAATTAGACAGGGTATTTGTGAAGGTTTTTATTAGAAAAAAGAAAGGGTGTATTAGGGTTGAGGGATTCGGTAAGTAAGTTATTAACACTCTTTAATAAAAAGGATAAAAAAGCTTTAATTATATTATTTTTATTGATGGTCGTTGCAGCTCTATTTGAAACGATTGGAATTGGAATGATTGTTCCAATAGTAGGAGTTTTAACAGATCCTAAAATTATTCATGAACAAGCATTTCTTTCATATTTCTATAAAATATTTAATTTCCATTCAACATCGTCATTTGTTGTGTTAACCGTCATAAGTTTACTTTTAGTTTTTGTCTTAAAAAATTTATATTTATTTTTTTTTAACTTTATACAATATAAAGTGGTCCTCAATCAGCAGGTTAAATTATCCCGAAGATTATTCAAAGAATATTTAACTAAACCCTACACGTTCCATTTGCAACGAAATACAGCGGAATTGCTACGTAATGTAAATAACGAAGTGCCTAGAGTCTTTCAAGGAATAATCATTTCCGGATTTCAATTATTAACAGAATTCCTAGTCTCGGCGTGTATTTTAGTCTTATTAATAAAAACAGCACCACTTGCAACAATTTCATCCGCTATTTTACTTGGTGGAAGTATTTTTGTTTTCTTAAGGATCTTCCGTAAAAAGATTAATACTCTAGGTGAAGAACAACAACAAGTAAATTCTGAAATGATTAAATGGGTAAATCAAGGTTTAGGAGCAAGCAAGGAAGTTAAAGTTAAAGGAAAGGAAGCTTTCTTTATTGATGCCTATACAACCCAAAGTCGGATTAGTGTTAATAATAGCCGTTATATGGATATCTTAGGTCAAGTACCAAGGCTTTTTATTGAAACGTTATTAGTTTCGTGTGTACTCATTACTATGCTCATTATTGTTTTTCAGGGAATGGATACTACAAAGATGGTATCGACAATGGCGCTCTTTGCCATGGCCGCTTTCCGAATAATGCCTTCAATTACACGTATAATGGGACTTATTACGACGATTCGTTATAGTCAACCAGCCTTATCTGTTATCTATAAGGATTTGTTTATGAATAAAGAAAGCTATCCAAGTAAGGACCTTATTCAGGATAATGAAGCAGCAAAGTTAAATGAAAAAGAACTTACTTTTAGTGATTCTATTAAACTAAGTGATGTTTCTTTTCGTTATCCCAATCAAGAGAAATATTCAGTAAAGGATGTCACTTTAACGATTCCAATTGGTCAATCCATTGGATTTATTGGTGAATCTGGTGCTGGGAAGACAACTCTTGTTGATATAATACTTGGATTACTCCAACCAGAATATGGTCACGTATTGGTTGATGGGAAAAATTTGTTTGAACAAAAATCTATATGGCAAAAGAAAATAGGGTATATTCCACAATCGATTTATCTTACTGATGATTCAGTACGTGGAAATGTTGCCTTCGGGATAAAGAATGATCTTATTGATGATGAAGCGGTATGGAAAGCATTAGAACAAGCTCAATTAAAACAATTTGTGGAAACATTGCCAAGTGGATTGGAAACAAAAGTTGGTGAACGTGGTGTAAGGTTATCTGGAGGTCAGCGTCAACGGATAGGAATTGCGCGAGCGCTATACCATAATCCGGAGATTTTATTCATGGATGAAGCAACTTCATCACTAGATAATGAAACAGAAAAGGAAATTATGAAAGCAATAAATGGTTTAAAAGGTGAAAAGACACTCATAATTATTGCGCATAGACTAAGTACAATTGAAAATTGTGATATTGTATTCAAAATCAATAAGGGAAGATTGCAATCAATTGAAAATAAATTAAAACAACCATCTATTATGTGAAATAGGCCATAAGATGAAAATACTTAATAAAATTGGAATGAAGATCCTAAGTTAATATAGGGTCTTATTTTAGTGGAGGAGATTACAGTGAAGAAAATTGCAATTGTGACTTGGAAAATGGTTTTGGGGGGGACAGAAAAATCCCTTATTTCATTACTTGAAGCAATTCCTAAGGATAAGTATCTAATAGACTTATTAATCATGGATGAAGGTGGCGAATTGAATGATCAAATCCCGAAACAAATAAATGTTGAATACCTACATAAGAGCGAAACTTCAGCAAAACATCAGGTAGCTCACTTTGTTAGTCATGGTAAATTGTTGAAAGCTATTAAAGTAGGTTGGTTCTCAGTCATGTCCATAAGGTCAAAATCTAAATTTAAATGGGAAGAAAATCATTCGAAAGTTTTACAAAAAATTGATAAATTCTACGATATGGCAATAGCTTACCATGTTCCTACTTCACTTTCAGTTATGTATGTCATCAATAATATTGATGCGAAGTATAAAGTTGCATGGATCCATAATGATGTTGAATATGAAAAAGATATCAAGTTGTACAAGAAATATTATTTAAAGTATAACAAAATATTTTGTGTATCAAAACAGTCTAAGGAAAATTTCATAAAAATGTTCCCAGAGTTAAGGGAGCGCACTTCTGTCTTCTATAATATTTTAGATGCTATAAAAATCTACAATCTTGCTGAAGAGGAAAAAGGATTTGATGATTCATTCAATGGGATACGAATCTTAACAGTTGGAAGAATGGACAGTGCAAAGGGATATGATATTATCCCGCTGATCCTTCATCGATTATTATCAGATGGGCTTCACGTAAAGTGGTATTGTGTGGGTGATGGGGACTATCGAGAAACTGTCGAGGGATTAATAAAAAAATATAACCTTGAAAAAAATATGATTTTATTAGGATTAAAAAAGAACCCTTATCCTTATTTTAGGGAATGCGATATTTATGTTCAGCCATCAAGAAATGAAGGTTTTTGTAATACGCTATCTGAGGCGAAGGTTTTTTCTAAGCCTATAATTTCAACTGATTTTGTTGGTGCGAGAGAGCAAATTAAAGAGGGCAAAACAGGACTTATCGTAAAATTCGATGAGGATGAATTGTTTTTAGCAATTAAAAAATTATATTTAAATAAGAATTTATGCAGGACATTAAGTCGGAATCTAAAAGCAGATAACCTTTTAAATAAAACGGAGGTTACTAAGTTGCTAAGTATCATTGCCTAAGAAGTGTAAAGAAAGGAGCAATTAATGAATGAGCGCTTTAACGTTTATCAAAAATGTATCTAGGCCACTTAGGATTAAATATTATGATTGGAAACATTGGAACGATCTTAAAAATAAAATAAAAAGACATGGAAGAGATGTTCCAAAAATGGAACAAGAGATTCAATATATAAACAAGCCAGGAATTGTCTTTTCTTTTGATGATAGTTTTAGAGTTGATGGGTGGTATAAACATGTCAGAGATTTATTCGGATATTATGATATAAAAGCGACTTTTAACGTAAATGCCTTTCATCATTTTGAGGGACAAAGAGAACATACACAAGAAGAAATTGATCAGTTATTAGAATTGCAATCTCACGGTCATGAAATTGCCCATCATACTTATAAACATCAAAATGCAGTCCTGTATGCTAATGAGTTTGGAATTAAAAAGTGGATTGAAGATGAAATAGAACCGTTATTCAATTGGCTTGAAAAGCAACAGCATTCCAAAACCAGAGAGAAGTTTAAGAGACCTGTATCTTTTGCCTTTCCTTTTTTTGTTAAGGATGATAAAACAATAAAGGCATTATCGCCAAAATATTTTAAAGTTGTAAGAGGCGGGCCAAATGAAAAGCTAGTAACTCCTTTTAACCAAACCGGAGTAATCCCTTCAATCGATATAGATAAAAATTTAATACCTAATCCAAGAAATATTAAAAAACTGATAAGACATCTTAAACAATCAAGATGTAATATTATTTTAACTTGTCATTCTGTTCTTGAGGATAACATTAATTGGCATGATTTTGATTTTGGTGAAGAAGGTGAAGATGCAGGACAATATAGGATCTCGCCTGAAACTTTAAGTTACATAATAAAAGAAGCTAAAAAGAAGAATTTGGAATTTTATACAACATCTGAAATTGCAGGTATTGCGACATTTATAGATGAAAATTTTGAAAACCATGTTAGGGATATTTTGTCTATACCTTCTGACCAATGGATAAAAATTTCAGATTTAATTTCAATCAAAGAGTTAGATTTAAGTAATAAAGAGATAAATAATTTAGATGGATTACAGTACTTTTTAAATTTAGAAAAACTTGATATCAGCAATAATGATATTAACGATCTAAGATTAGTTGAAAGGTTACCCAAACTTAAAAATATTATAAATCAATCAAAATTAAAGGAAGAAATAGTTTAAAACATACATCGGGTAACCAAAAAAAATTACTAACTATTCAGTGAGGTTAGTGACATTATATGAAAAAATGGTGTATAGGGGGGATGATGTACTTGAAACCAATTATTAGTATTATTGTGCCGATATATAATATTGAAAATTATATTGAGAAATGTATAAACTCTATCTTGGAGCAAACGTTTCCACATTTTGAATTAATTCTTATAAATGACGGCTCAACAGATCATTCCGGTGAAATATGTGAGGAGTACGCAAAAAAGGATATAAGAGTAAGGGTTATACATAAGGAAAATGGTGGGCCTGCGTCTGCAAGAAACTTAGGACTTGATGTGGCAAAAGGTGATTACATTGGCTTTGTTGATGGTGATGATTATATAGATAAAGATATGTACGAATTATTATATACTCTTGCCTTAAAACATGATGCGGATGTTGTGGAATGCAATTTAAAAATAGTTAAAAATGGGCATATAGAAATAAAAGAAGATCAGGGGAAAATTGAAGTGGGTAATAATTTATTTGCTTTAAAGGGTTTATTAGAGTTCCCTATAAGGAATTCGCCTGTCAATAAACTATATAAAAGGGACTTATTTAATGACTTAAGGTATCCAGATAAATTATATGAAGATGGATTTTTGGCGTATAAAGTCTATTACAAGTTAAATAAATATGTTTTTATAGAAACAGGAAAATACAATTATATTAAAAGAAAAGGAAGCAGAATGGATAAACAAGAAACTTATTCACTGCGAAATTTAGATGGTGTTGAATCACAGGAGGAAAGATATTATTTTCTTAAGGAAAATATTAAAGATCCTTATATCTTGAAATTGGCTGAATTTCGATTTTTTAAAGACATATATAATAATTACAGAGGTCTTCAAAAAAATAAGCATGTTGATCCAGATAAGATATATAGGGATGACTTACGAAAAAAGATTAACAAAAATTATTCAGGATTTTTTACAAATTATCGGTTAAGTGAATTTAAATTTTATGTAAAAATATCCCATTATAATATTTTTATCTTTGATCATCTATATAAACTCTACAGAATTTACTTCAGTACACTTCTACAAGTGAAAAGACCTATGAGTAAAGTAAAACGGAGATTAAGAAACAGTTTCACACATTAATGCAAATCGAGGAGAATATTTTTGATTATTAAACATGATAATTTTTTTGTGAATAATTTGAAAAATATGAATCCAAGCAGTCTATTGAAGAGGAGGGATTATTTCCTTCTCTTTGTTTATGCTGTGAAAATTTCCTTTGTTAAAGGTCGCTATTTGCGTTGAATAGAAAGGAGGAAAAAGATGCACCAACGCTTTGAGCAATTAGATTCGCTCCGTGGCCTTGCAGCTTCTTGTGTTTTAATCGGGCATGTCTCATTGGTTTTTCCAGCTGTTCCATTACTTGTGACGCAGTTATTAACTTGGTCACCATTGCGAATCTTAGTCAATGGTGGAGGAGCCGTTATGTTTTTCTTCGTTTTAAGTGGTTTCGTTCTCGCCTTACCGTTTTTAAGCCAAACCAAGGTGGAGTATTTTCCTTACTTAATCAAACGAATCTTTAGGATATATATTCCTTTTGTTATCGCGCTTGGTTTTTCGGTCATGTTATCGTATTTCATTTCAGGAGATGTTGATAAAGCCAGTGCTTTTGTGAATATACCTTGGAGTGCGCATCCTTTTAATAAGTATTTATTAGAGAGCCTTACTCTGGTTGGGAATATTCACTCTGATGCTTATGATCCTGTCATTTGGTCATTAGCCCATGAAATGCGGCTCTCTATTATTTTTCCACTTATAGTACTGTGCGTGAATAAATTTAACTTGAAGAGCACGCTCTTTATTTGTTTTATTTTAGCAATTATCGGTGGCTTAAATAATAAATTCACATTTGAACTATCTAATGGGTATGCAACGACATATTTTGATACATTGCGCTTTATCCCTATGTTTATAATGGGCGTGCTCATTGCAAAGTATAGAATACACATTATCGATGGGGTTAATAGACTTTCAATGAAAATGAAACTCTCATTGTTGCTCATCTCTCTTATTGTCTACAATTTTTCAGAATCCATTTTTCCCTATATTATAGAGCATGTTCTTGAATCCAATCACTTAATGAGTGTGGTGGGCAATGGATTAGTTGATTTGGGCATTAATCAGTATGGAGAAATGCTGGGAGCGATAGGAATTATTGTCATAGTGCTTAGTTCTGTTAAAGTTGAAAAATGGTTACTTAAAAAGCCTTTTTTATTTTTAGGAAGGATCTCTTATAGTCTCTACCTTTACCATCTTCCGGTTATGCTTTTTATTGTTCATTTATTGTATAGGCATCTGCCCATTGTCCCCATCTTATTGCTGTCAATTGTTGTGAGTTTTATGGTAGCAACCATCGCACGACGTTATATTGAAATCCCGTGTATAAGCTGTGGTAGATTACTTTCAAAAAAAGTGACGAAAGTGATCCATAAAAGAAGACTACCGAAAAGTGCTTAGGGGCTATTGGAGGTTAATACTTTGCAGAGAAATTATACTATAGACTTAATCAAATGTTTTTGTATGTATCTCGTTGTGTGGTTTCATGCAGCCCCAGCTGATGCTTATATTGGGGGAATTAATGGTATCTATTTTCATTATGTCATCCTCCTTTTTCCTAGATTTGTTGTTTCCTACTTTTTTGTGGTTTCAGGTTTTTTATTAGGTGTGAAAATTTTAAATAAGCAAGGGCAGACCCTCTATGTTAAAAGGTACTTAATGAAAATCATCAAACTATTTGTGACTTGGTATTTATTTTATTTTATTTATGACCTCATAAAGTGTATGTTACTCTCACATCTCAAAGGATTAGATGTAGGGCATGAAGTCACATCCTTTATTTATTCTCAGGCAAAATTACTTCCCATTTACTACGGATATGGGCAAACATCCTATCAGCTTTGGTATTTAACAGCTTTGATCTGGTCAATCCTTATTTTATCTTTATTTATCAAAGTGAATAAGATAGGATTACTTCTCGGCATTGGTTTTTGCTTAAATGTGATTGGGCTATTTGGGCAAACCTACTCTGGGATATTCCGTTTGCCAATCAATACTAATGATGCTTTATTTTATGGCTTGTTTTATACGACCTTGGGCTGTTTTATAGCTTATCATTATGAAGGTCTATTAAGGAGGATAGAAAAGATTAAAACATCTACCTTTGTGATCTTTTTTATTATTTTCTCTATTTTAGGTGTTGGTGAAGCGATGATAACAATTGGTCCACTTAATGGATATAGTAGTGGAAGTAATTATAATTTAAGTACACTTCCTTTAACCCTCATCTTATTCTGTGTTGCTATTAAAAATAAGCAGTACGGCAGGCAAACAATTTTCACAAAAATTGGAGCGCAAGCAGTAGGAATATATATTACGCATGTCCTATTCCTAAGTATTATGACGAACCTTTTTATTTTATTTAATATTGAATCGTTGCAATCTTATATTGCTTTTCATCTCTTTATCTCAGTGGTTATTTTCATCACTTCCTACTATTTTTATAGTCTGCTACAGGTCTTTAAAAAGGTCCTATCAGGTTATTTTTATTCTATTGTTTCATTTTTGAAGAAGCCAATAAGAGAGCGATCTTATGGTCGTAGTAAACTTTAAAAAAGGAGACAGTGTTAATCAATGAAACGTCGAAAACTTAAATTAACATTCATCATTATCGGGACCCTTTTAGGTCTTTTTTTTGTGTCGGTTGGCGGCTATGCTTATTATTTATACCATTCTGTGAAACAAACGGCTCAGGAGGTCTATAAGCCTTTAAGCAAGGATGAAGATGACGTTCTTCCACTGGATAAGAGTAGGTCAAAAGATGCAAAGAAAACGGCAGAAGAGGAAAGTCCCCCAGCTATTAATATACTCCTTCTCGGGGTTGATGAGCGTAAAGGGGATAAGGGGCGGTCCGACACAATGATTGTTGCGACCTTAAATCCAAGGAAAAAGGCCTTAACGATGACAAGCATACCAAGGGATACAAGGGTTCATATTGAGGGGCGATCAGGATTCAGTAAGATCAATGCCGCTTATGCTTACGGTGACGAGGCCTTAGCAGTTCAAACCGTTGAGGATTATCTCAATATTGATATTGCTTATTACGTGAAAATTAACATGGAAGGGTTGGATAATCTCGTTGATGCCGTTGGGGGAGTCACTGTGAATAATACTTTGGATTGGAAGGACTCAGATTTTCACTTCACAACCGGAACACTTCACTTAAATGGTAAAGAGGCGCTGGCTTATTCAAGAATGCGACATGATGATCCACAGGGTGACTTTGGGCGAAATGAACGTCAGCGGCAAGTCATTCAAGCGATTATTAATCAAGGAAAAAGCCTTATTGCAGTAAAGAATATTAATACGATTTTAAGTGCATTAGGAGATAATGTTCAGACGAATTTAAGCTTTAGTGATATGAAACTCTTGGCTACTGATTATAGGGACTGTAGACAAAAGATAAGTAATTACGAGGTACAGGGAACTCCAAAATATTTAGATGGTGTGAGCTGGGTATTGGTCTCTGACGAAGAGAGGCAGCATGTGCATGATCTCATAGAAACAGCATTTAAAGGTTAAGGATAAAAGAAAATTTCAGGCGACTAATATAGGGAGAAGGTGATCAATAATGATGACAGTTTTAGTCACCGGTGGAGCGGGATACATCGGATCGCATACCTGCGTTGAACTACTAAGGGCAGGTTACAAGGTGATAATTCTTGATAATTTTTCAAACAGTAAACAAGAAGTTTTGCACAGGGTTCAAAGCATTAGTGGAAAATCGTTTAAATGCTATCAAGTTGATTTGCTAGATTCTATGGAGATTCGTCGTGTGTTTGTTGAAAATAACATCAATGCTGTGATTCATTTTGCGGGATTAAAAGCAGTTGGAGAATCGGTAGAAAAGCCACTTGCTTATTATCATCATAATATAACCGGAACGCTCAATCTTTGTGAAGCGATGCAGACTTTTGGAGTGAGGCGTTTAGTTTTTAGCTCTTCAGCTACTGTTTATGGAAGAAACACCTGTGTGCCCTTTACCGAGGAAGCCCCTTTATCGGCGACCAATCCTTACGGGCGATCGAAACTCATGCTTGAGAATATCTTACACGATGTTTATAAAGCCCATCCACAATGGTCTATTCAAATTTTACGCTATTTTAATCCAG
Source organism: Pullulanibacillus pueri (assembly GCF_014639255.1). Taxonomy (GTDB): domain Bacteria; phylum Bacillota; class Bacilli; order Bacillales; family Sporolactobacillaceae; genus Pullulanibacillus; species Pullulanibacillus pueri. Next base: position 17,022 of record NZ_BMFV01000013.1, on the reverse strand, counting down.
TGGGGGCTCATGAAAGTGGGCATATTGGCGAAGACCCGCTTGGGACTCCGAATAATCTGGTTCCTTATGTGGCTCAGGTGGCCATCGGTAGACACCCATATCTCAATATTTACGGAAATGATTATGACACTCCAGACGGTACAGGGATTCGGGATTATGTCCATGTTGTTGATTTGGCCCAAGGGCATGTAAAAGCACTGGAGAAAAGTAAGGATGATGCAGGTATAAATGCTTATAATCTTGGAACAGGGCAGGGGTATAGTGTACTTGAATTGATCTCAACTTTTGAAAGGATTTCCGGGAGACAAATTCCCTGTAAAATAGTGGAACGACGTCAGGGAGACATTGGGGAAAGTTATGCTAATGTCGCAAAAGCGCAACGTGAACTTGGATGGACGGCTCAGAAAAGCTTAGAAGATATGTGTAGAGACACATGGCGGTGGCAAACTCAAAATCCTAATGGCTATCAAGTTAAGAAAAAGGTCGCTATAAGGCATTAGTGGAAATTTTAGTTCGTTATTAAGAACAGCGGCAATTGAAAACGGGCTACTCACTATACGATGTGAGTGGCCCGTTTATTTATTTTATGAGTTTTGACTCTTTATGTTCTTTAATTTTAAGGATTATGGAAAAATTGATTAAAACGAAGCTAATGCCAACCACGATAATGAGAATAGCCAGCGGTAAGGCGACAATAAAATCACTGGTAATAAAAGAGAGGGCTAAAAGGAGCAGCGCTATGATTAAAAGCATCATTGAGTTAAGTTTCATGTTTTCCACTCCTGATCCATATAATGTCTATCCTTATTTTAGCACGGGATCAAAGCGAATTAAGATGTAAGTTGTAACAGTTAAGTGACAATCTTCGTGAATATCTAAGCACATAAACTCTTTTTTGGTGGATTTTGTTGGTTGCGTCAGAAGTCTTTTTATTTTTTAATGAGAATAGCCTCTAGATGTAATGCACATAAGAACACTTGAATTGTACTCATTTCGGACTTTCGGAAAAACAAACGAATATTCCCCTTATCACCAAGTGGAAAATAGAGAGGTTTTCCCAATTTTTTTATTGGAAATTAATGCTATAATCAGAATGTAATTATTTATCAGTAAAGTGAGGTGTGATGATTGCAAGCAGCTAATAGTGTCAGTAGGTTGACGGATTTACTCAATGAGTTTTACTTTAATGTGAAAGTTCAAAATTTAACAAGAGCAACAACACTATATAAACAACTTGAGGATTCCTATGATGAATTTGAAGCAAATCATCAACTCCAAACACAATTTAATGTCGTGTTATTTGGCTATGCTCTGTTGAATGTTGATTTTGAAAAAGCACAAGATCTGCTAGAAAAAATTGAGCCCGTTAAGCAACTTTTAGACGACCAATGGTGTTATCGCTTTTATCTTTTTAAAGGTCTTCATTCTATTATTTGTAACAGTGATTTTAATGATGCTAGAACGAGTTTTGAAGTTGCTGAACAACGCTTAGGGTCTATTGATGACGAGATCGAACGAGCTGAGTATGATTATAAAATGGCTTTTATGTATTATCATCTAGAAGATACACTTCACTCTGTTCAATATATTACAAAAGCCTTAGAAACTTTTCGAGATAAGTTAGAGTATAATAAGAAAATTGCTTCCTGTGAATTGATTCTAGGTCTTAATTCTATTGATATGAAGCAATATGAGCAAGCAGAGGAACAGTTTTATAGAGTGCTAGATTATGCCAATCAGATTGGTGATAATTCATTAAAATCTAATGCTTTACACAATTTGGGATTACTCTATGCCAGTCAAAATAAAGCAAGTGCAGCAGTCCACTGGCTTGTTAAAAGTTTATCTGCAAGGAAAGAAGTACATTATATAACAGCTTATCTACTGTCAAGAGAAAATTACAAGTTAGGAAATAAGGAAGACGCATCAGAATGGTTGCAAAAAGGAATAGAGTCGTGTAATAATTATGGTAATAATGAGTACTTAGTAAGATTTAAATTATTGGAAGCATATTACGAAAATTATGGCACTAGTAATTTCAAAACAGTCTATGAAGAAGGAATTGCATACTTCCATAAAGAAAAGTTATGGAGGTACGTTGATGAATATAGTGAACAATTGGCGAGTTATTACAGACAACAAGAATTATATAAAGAAGCTGCAGAATATTATGCTTTAGCTTCAAATGCAAGAAATAAAATATGCCAATCGGAGGGATTAAATTGAAAAAAATTAAAACAACATTAGTAGTGCTAGGTCTAGGTTTATTGGCTGTGCTTATCTTCTCTTTCTCACAAAACTTTGCCCCACAACAAAAAAACGCTGAAAGAGAAGGATTAGTTACTGGCGTATCTGCTTGGGCACTTGATTTTAATCAAGTTTTCGATTCCTCACAAAATCGCTAATTATAATGGAAAGTCTTTGAAAATTGTAAAACGAATTTAAGCCAACTTGCTCACTAATTCATAAACGTTCTATTAGTTTGTACTTTTGAAAGCTTCAAATCCTTATGGAGGGTTTTGGAGCTTTTTTATTTTCGACTTTAGGGGTTTGTCAGTTTGATAGATATGAATGAGGTGTTCGCTTAATGTATACGCTTTGTTAAGACTTCTGATGTTCGCTCGCTATGTGTGCCATCATTGAACATCGAAAGGAATAGGAAGGGGTCGCCTCTCATTATACTTGGAGGCGCTATCGCGTTTGTGGCTTTGTGTGAGAGACGTTAATCTCTTACAAGTGGCTTTAGAGAGGCTTGCGTTATAGAAATGAGACTGTCTAAAGAGAGTTCAATTTGAACACCGATTTTACCACCACTAACCACTATAGAATTAAGGGTATTCGCTTGTTCATCGATAAAGGTTGGGTAGTTTTTTTTCATACCGACGGGCGAACAGCCACCGCGAATATAACCTGTCCATTTTTGTAGGTCTTTGACAGGAAGAAGATCAATTTTTTTCTCTCCCGCTGCTTGTGCAGCTTTTTTTAAGTCCAATGCGTCTTTAACAGGAATAACATAGACGTAGATGGCTTTGGAAACCCCTTGGGTGACTAAGGTTTTATAGACTTTATTTGGATCAATGCCTACTTTTTGAGCCACAGAAACACCATCAATTTTTCCATCATGGACTTCATAGCTATAGCTATCATACGGTAGCCTTTTCTCCTTTAATAAGCGCATGGCATTGGTTTTTCCTTTGAATTTCCCCATTTTGGTAGCCCTCCGGTTTTCGTTTTCAAAGACTTTTATTGACTTAAAACTAGAAAACCCTTCAAAGTTGAAGGGCGTGTTGATTTGGGTATTATTTGGTGAAGGGACGGAAGCCTTCTTCTAATAAATAATCTACAGCTTCGTCATAGGTGCCAAACATATTGTCAAGGTTTTCCCCAGCATAGACATTCCAGACGTCTTCATCCTCTTGGACAAGGGTTAATGTATGCCCTTCACGGTTCTTCCATGTTTCATTGACTTCCTCCTCAGGCGTTTGTTCGCCTGCTGGCTTTTCCGTCATAAAGTGGATGGATTTTTCAATAATTGTCCGCAGCGCTTTTTCTGAGTAATCACGAATGTTCACATAGCCTTTTTCATCCGTATCATAAAATCTGAGGTGTGCGCCATAAACGTAACCATTTCCATTAGGATGCAGGTGGTAGACAACATTTTTCTTATCTAAAATACTCTCATCGTAACTGAAATTGACTCGCCCTAATGAAACATCCTTTCTTTTTAATTGCGGAAAGGATTCAATAATTCTAAGTTTCTCTTCAAACGTTAGCATATGGCCTCCAAAGTGTGTTTAGTTTTTGATGTGTTTGCATGTGTAGACCTATCAAAGATAAATGAAGGAAGCATTTACCTCGTCTTATTGCCTCATTATAGCATAAGGGATAAGGAATAAGACATGCTGAAATCAATCGAGTTGTTCATTTAATACACTTTTCTCTAAGACAGAATACTTGTCACCATAAACTTTGTCGAGGTGTTTTTCTCCCCAGGCGCATAGGGCGTCTAAAATGCCTTTCAATCCCCAACCGTAATCACTGAGTTCATATTCCACTTTTGGCGGCACTTGGTTATAAACAATGCGATTAATGATGCCATCTTCTTCTAATTCTCTTAATTGTTGCGTGAGCATTTTTTGGGTGATTTGTGGGATTAAGCGTCTTAATTCACTTGTACGTTTTTTTCCATGGGTTAGGTGACAAAGAATCACACATTTCCATTTCCCTCCGATAACTTCCAAGGTTGCTTCGACTGAGATATTATATTTCTTTGCTTGCATAATCTTCTCTCCTATTCTATAGGAACTTTAAAGTGCCTATATCACCTTAAGGTATCTAGAGTACTTTAAAGTGCGTACTTTTCATTATGATCTCCAAGTCTCATAATAACATTTGTTGGCCGAAGAATCTCGTTTTTTTGAGTGGTTCAAATAAATATGTCAGCTATACAAGGAGGAAAATGCATTGAGTTTAGATAAAAAAAGAAGTACTTTGGCATTGCTTGCGTTAGCCGTCAGTGCTTTTGCGATAGGAACAACTGAATTTATCAGTGTCGGTCTCTTACCTCTTATATCAAGTGATTTAAATATTCCTGTGACGACAGCGGGATTAACGGTTTCGCTGTATGCATTAGGTGTCACTTTTGGTGCACCGATTATCACTTCATTAACCTCGAGTATGTCACGGAAGTCTTTATTAATATGGATCATGATTGTCTTTATTATTGGCAATGGTCTAGCCGCAAGTGCAACAAGTATCGGTCTGTTATTGGTGGCCCGTGTCATCTCAGCTTTCTCTCACGGTGTTTTTATGTCCATTGGCTCAACGATTGCTGCTGATCTCGTTCCAGAAAATCGAAGAGCCAGTGCAATCTCAATCATGTTTACAGGACTCACCATTGCAACGGTGACGGGTGTTCCAATTGGCACGTTTATTGGGCAACAGTTTGGTTGGCGATTGGCTTTTCTCGTCATTGTCGCTGTAGGTATTGTGGCATTAATCGCGAATAGCTTTTTGGTGCCTGGCGATTTAAGAAAAGGGGCTCGGACATCGCTACGTGACCAAGTGAAACTGGTGACGAATGGTCGGTTGTTACTATTATTCATTATTACCGCGTTAGGATATGGCGGTACTTTCGTTGTTTTCACTTACTTGTCCCCGTTGTTACAAACGGTGACAGGGATCAAAGCAGGAACTGTAGCGATTATTTTGCTCATTTATGGTGTGGCGATTGCTGTAGGAAATACCATTGGTGGGAAATTAGCCAACCACAAACCGCTGGTTGCCTTATTTTATATGTTTAGTGTCCAAGCTATTGTTTTGTTTGTTTTAACCTTTACTGCGCCTTTTAAAGTCGCAGGAATTATTACCATCTTATTTATGGGGCTTTTTGCGTTTATGAATGTCCCGGGCTTGCAAGTCTATGTTGTTATGTTAGCAGAGCGCTTTGTCCCTAGTGCTGTCGATGTCGCATCCGCGGTCAATATTGCTGCTTTTAATGCTGGGATTGCGATTGGATCCTATTTAGGTGGGCTGATTACTGATTCGATGGGTCTGATTCATACAGCATGGATTGGCGCCATTATGGTTGCGATTGCGGTTGTGTTAACCGGATGGAGTCGCGCTTTAGAACGAAAGGATCGGAAAGCCAACGCTTAGAGCAAGTAAAACTATTCCTTGAAAGGAGGTGAGGCAAGTCTTAGCGCTAGAGAAATGAAAGAATGTAGCTCAAAATGAATTTTTGGAGGAACTTTTAATGGTAAAAAGTTTACAGAATAGAACGCAATTAAATAATGGAGTAAAAATGCCTTGGTTCGGTATTGGTGTTTTTAAAGTTGAAGAAGGTCCGGATCTTATCCAAGCCGTTAAAGCTGCTATCAAACATGGCTACCGGAATATTGATACAGCTGCGATTTATGGGAATGAAGAGGGTGTCGGACAAGCGATTCGTGAAGCTATTCAAGAAACAGGCATTTCCCGTGAAGCGTTATTTGTAACATCTAAAGTGTGGAATGATGATTTAGGTTATGAAGCTACACTCGCGGCTTATGAAACCAGCCTACAAAAACTTGGCCTGGATTACTTAGACCTTTATCTTATTCATTGGCCAGTTGAAGGGAAATTTAAAGACGCTTGGCGTGCATTAGAAACTCTGTATAAAGAGGAGAAAGTCAAGGCTATTGGTGTGAGTAACTTCCAGATTCATCACCTTGAAGACCTTATGAAAGATGCAGAAATTAAACCCGTGCTCAATCAAGTGGAATATCATCCTCGTTTGACACAAAAAGAGCTGCAAGCCTTCTGTGTGAAAAACGGTATTCAGCTTGGTGCTTGGTCACCTTTAATGCAAGGGCAGCTGTTGGATAACCCTGAGTTGAAAGAGTTAGCGGGAAAATACAATAAGTCCGTTGCACAAATCATATTACGTTGGGATCTACAAAATGGCGTTGTAACCATTCCAAAATCAATCAAAGAGCATCGTATCATTGAAAATGCTGCAGTCTTTGATTTCGAGTTAGCGAAAGAAGATATGGAACGCATTGATGGCTTAAACCAAAACAAGCGGGTCGGTCCAGATCCTGATCATTTTGATTTTTAATGATTTAGAGAAAAAGTGATAGCATTTAAACATTACTAAAAAAGCCTAATTCCTAGTATAATCACAATTATAGATGATTGTAGATAAAGGGGAGGAGAGCTATTTATTTTGAACAAGCGTATCGAGACTACTATTCTCTACTTTTTTCCATAGCGTATCGCTTTTTAGGGACAGTAAGTGAAGCAGAGGATATTGTCCATGATGTCTTTGTGTCATTAGAATCAACCGACTGGAGTAAAGTGAAGCATCCTCAGGCTTTTTTAAGTAAAGCTGTGAGCAATAGGTGTATCAACGTGATGAAATCAGCTGCCAAAAAGAAAGAAGTCTATGTTGGTACGTGGTTACCTGAACCTTTTTATAAGGCGGAGAATGAACCTTTAGACCATATAAAAAGGCAAGAGGAGATGTCGTATGCTTATTTAGTCATGCTTGAAGTTTTATCCCCATTGGAGCGTGTTGTCTATGTCCTAAGAGAGTCCTATAGTTTTTCTTATAAGGATCTCTCTGAAACCATTGGGAAAACAGAGGCCAACTGTCGGCAACTCTATAGCCGTGCTCATCGGAAAATAGGACGGACTCATATATCCGAAGCTAAGAACACTGTGCAGCCTATTGTCGCTGAACAGTTTATTCAGGCTTTAAAGCAGGGGAATATATCTGAACTTGTAAAATTGGTGACTGAGGATACAGTCATTCAAACCGATGGTGGTGGAAAAACAAGGGCAGCAACACGATCGATTTCAGGAATTCAACGGATTTTTGCCTTTTTTAAGGGAATTTGGTCAAAGGGGAGTTTTGGAGATGAGCAGGTGCCCATCAAAGTGAACGATGAAGTCGCAATGATGGTGGTTGAAAATGCGGCCCCAAAAGCAATCTGGCTTTTTGACGTCAATCCCGACACACGGACAGTCATGCATATTTATGGTGTCCTTAATCCTGATAAACTACCAAAAATAATTTAGCTTTGGTGTCACAAAAAGATCCTTTTAGTTGTCTTAATGAGTGAAAGACAATTAAAAGGAGGCATATGATGATATGGACACACGATTTCAAATGCATCAAATCAATCCCGAAAGCTACAAAGTCATGGCAGAGCTTGAACGTTATGTAAGTGGGACGGGACAATCCCCTCAATTAAGAGAGCTTATTAAAATTAGAGCTTCACAGCTCAATGGCTGTGCTTTTTGTATTGACATGCATACAAAAGATGCACGAAAGCAAGGGGAAACGGAACAACGGATATATGGACTGAATGCTTGGAGAGAAGCGCCTTTTTATACACCTGAAGAGCGTGCAGTTTTAGCTTTTACTGAAGCGGTGACTCTGATTTCTGAACATCAAGTTCCGGATGATGTTTACTCAGAGATGCAGCGCTATTTTGATGACAAGGAAATAAGTGAAATGCTTATGCAAATCATCGCGATCAATGCTTGGAATCGGATCGGCATTACGACAAAACTTATGCCACCAGTGGATGATTAATCCTTTATAGTGAAAGATGAAACCGGAGGAAGGGCTTGTAAAAGCATCCCCTCCGGTTTTTTTAAGAACAAGAAAGTAGTACAAAGTTTTGATTATCATGACGGTGTGGACTCCCGCTTCAGAACGCTCGCTTTCCTCATGCCCTCACGATGTGGGTAGGGTCGGCTTGGCCATAAGAGATCGGAAAAAAAATTATCTAAGCCAAGTTTTTCGTATCTATTCGGTCAGAGCAGCAGCTTCGACTGTATGCTTGAGTAGCATTGAAATGGTAACGGGACCCACCCCACCTGGTACAGGGGTAATGGCACTGGCATTTTCGAGGCAGGCTTCGTAATCAATATCACCTATATTGCCTTTGTTGTAGCCGGCATCTAGAATTACGGCTCCCTTTTTAATCCAATCCCCTTGGATGAATTTAGGTTTACCCACGGCAGCGATCACAATATCGGCTTGTTTGACGATCTCAGGTAAATTGGTAGTATGGGAATGGCAGGTTGTGACGGTGGCATTCCTATTCAATAGTAGAGCAGAGACGGGTTTGCCTAAAATGGGGCTTCGCCCGACAACAACCGCGTGTTTTCCATCGACTGGGATGTCATAGTCGTCAATAATTTTCATAATGGCAGCAGGTGTACATGAAGGATATTTGCCAAAACCCAAGGCTGTTTGTCCATAACCTGCGCTAGTCACACCATCAACATCCTTTTCAATCGCAATGGATTCAAAAGCTGCTCGTTCATCAATATGTGAAGGAACAGGATGTTGCAGAAGAATCCCGTGAACAGAACTATCGTGATTGAGGTTTTCAATGGTCTCTATAAGGGTCTCTGTTGTCGTTTCTTTGGGTAGGTGAAGGCGGATGGACTTAATGCCCACCTTTTCGCAGGCATTTCCCTTCATTTTGACATAGGTTTCTGAGGAGGGATCATCACCAACCAGAATCGTCGCCAGACAAGGAATAATTCCTTTTGCTTTTAAGTCAGTGACTTTTTCCTTTAAGCTTTCTCTCACTTTTTTTGATACCTGTTTTCCATCTAAAATGATTTGTTCCATCTTAAATAGCCACCTCTTTCGTTTTTCCTCGCGCTTTGCAGTGGGAAAATAAAAGAGATAAGGAGCTCATTCTCCTTATCTCTGCCCAGACGACCCGACGTTATGTCCATGCAGCTCCCCTGTGGTTGGTTCCACAAATGTCGTCAGTTACTGCATCCGCTTCTTATTGATTTGATCATATCATAGAGACAAACGATGATCAATTGGATTCAGCAATTTTCTAAAAAAGGCGTTCCTGTACGTCTTAAAGTTCCTGCCTACTTGCTTAATCATATTGTTCATTAATCTTGTTATCAATTCTTTTTTTCTCTTCGGTCCACCATAAGGCTTCTTCAGGATCCTCTAATATTTCTTTGATTTCTTGTTTTTCTTCAACCGCTGGAGCTGAGCCTCTAAGCGGTTTACCCGATGGATCTTTCACTAAAAAGGTTACGACCCCAATGCCAATCAGTGAGGAAAGAATGAGATAATAAGCAGGGATAAAATTACTCGACGTTAAACTGATGAACCAAGCAATGACCAGTGGGGCGGTTCCTCCAAATATGGAAGCAGATATATTATAGGTAATGGCTAAAGCCCCATATCTAACATCGGTAAAAAATAACGAAGGCAGCAAGGATGGCATCGTTCCCTGAAACGAGGCTAAAAAGACGGCTAAAATCATCAAGCCGAAAAAGACAAGCCAGTTGTTGCCACTGCCGATCATTAAGAAGGAGGGGAAGGATAAGAGAATTAATCCGATTAATCCCCCTTGAATAATTCTTTTAGACCCAATGCGGTCGCCAAAATAACCCATGATTAAGACAATCGGAATCATAATGAACATTACAATTAAAATAAGAAGTAGCCCTTTGGTTTCGCCATAATTAAGTACAGCGTTTAAATGGGAGGGCATATAGGACAATACGGTATAATCAACAATATTATAGAAGAAGACTAAAATCATACCAACCAGTAACGGTTTACGGTGGTAAACTAAAATATCTTTCATAGAGACATGGCGATTTTCATTCTCCTTCTCTTTTTCCATGGCTTCGAAGGCTGGGGATTCCTCCAAATTATTTCGTAAATAAAGGCCAATAAGTCCAATAGGAGCTGCAATTAAAAAGGGAATGCGCCAACCCCAGCTTAACATGGAGTCTGATCCTAGAATAAAGGTGAGTAAGGTGACGATTCCTGATCCAAAAATATAACCGACTAATGTTCCCACTTCTAAGCCACTTGACATAATACCGCGTTTTTTGTCCGGTGTGGACTCAGCAATAAATGTCATTGCGCCTGAGTATTCGCCACCTGTTGAAAAGCCTTGGATCAAGCGGGCAACGAGCAACAAAATAGGTGCAGTGATACCGATCGAATGGTAACTAGGGATCAATCCGATACAAAGTGTTGCAAAGGCCATCATGACCAATGTAATCGCTAAAATCTTTTTCCGTCCCAATCGATCGCCTAACATCCCGAAAAACATGCCTCCAATAGGGCGGACAAGGAAGGCGATGGCAAACGTCGCAAAACTAAAGACGAGTTGCGTGGGGCCAGTAAATTCTGGGAAAAAGATTTTACCGATTGTCGCGGCAAGGTAAGAATAAATGCCAAAGTCAAACCATTCCATAGCATTCCCCATCCCTGTTGCCACGACAGCTTTTTTAGCGACTTTGGTGTCCACAATGGTGATATCTTCTTTTTGAAGAAGAGCCGCTTTTTTCTTTCGTGAAAATCGTGAATGTTTCTTTTCTTTTTGCTCTTTATCCAACACGCTTTCCTCCTTGTTTTTTCTTAGTTTGTTCAGGGGTCATTTTCTTAATACCCTATTTAAAGTTGAAAAAAACATTGAGTAAGAAAAGATTTTACTGTCTTTTAAAAATTTTCGCTGATTATTTCGCTTTTTATGGTATCATACGATTATCAAATTTGAGGAGGATTTATTATGCAAAAAATTCTATCTGTTATCCGTAAAGAGGCGGGAGTGACAGATCTTTTAGTTTAGGAAAAGTTCATTCCTGCTTCTTTATGCCTATAGATGGCTCAAGAAAATAGAGGCAGGAGGAAATAGTGTGAAGAAGAAAACACTCGCAGCACATAATATCCGTATTTTATTTTTATACAATCTTTTGGGAACCATTAGCTTTATACAGCCCGTGTTAACCTTGTTTTACCTTTCAAGAGGTTTGGATGAGACCGACATTATTTGGATGCTAATGTTTTGGAGTGGTTTTGTTTTAATTGGTGAGGTGCCATCAGGAATATTTGCCGATCGCTTTGGTGCGAAGCGGTCCTTTATCACTGGGGGCTTGATTCATTTTATAAGTATTCTCGTGTTAGTTTTTGCTCATAACCCTTGGCAATTTTTTTTAAGTAGTGCTCTAAGTGGATTGGCAGCAACTTTTTTTTCGGGGGCTGATGAAGCTTTAATTTATGACTCCTTAAAAGAATCTCACGAGGAAAATAAGATGGACCACGCCATGGGGAGAATCAACGCCGCGGAATTCATAACGATGATGATCGCGGTGATTCTTGGTGCTTTCTTAGCCCATGATTTGACTGAAGCTCAATTTTTAGTATTACTGTATTTGGGACTTGGCTTTCAAGCCATTGGGATTGTGATCCTCTTTTTTGTGAAAAAGCCGATTCATAGTATGAGCTATCGAGATAATCCCTTTAAGCAGGTTCGTGAAGGGGTAAGAGTGATTCGGAGAACCCCCCAACTTCTTATCATGTTCTTAAATGTTACCATTGTCTTTATTCCAGCAGGCGCTGTGTTCGGGAATTTTGATCAGCCCTTTTTACAGGGAGCAGGACTTCCGGTCTCTTGGATAGGGATTATTTATGCCTTGGCTGCAGGGATTGGCTTTTTTGCTTCTTATTTCATTGGCTGGTTCACTAGGCGATTATCGAGAGTATTTTTAATGCATGTGACTGGATTTCTTGCTGTTGGTGGATTGCTCCTTGCTAGCTTTTTCGGAGAGCGTTTAACAGTAGCGTTGTTCTCGTTTTTTATTTTGCGTTTCGTCCGTGCTATTCGCTATCCGATCTACTCTCAACTCAGTAATGATTGGATACCGTCTACCGTTCGTGCCACGACGATTTCGCTTTTATCGATTATAGACTCTGCAGCTGATTTGATTATCTTCAGTACAATCGCGAGTATCGCTGCTTTTGGTTTACCAAGAATCTTTTTGATTTGTGCGGTCATTGCTTTAATCGGAACATTATTCCCTATTCGCAAGGGAGATAAAGTAAACCTTCATTAAACCACTTTTTATGTTTTTTCATTATAGTGAAGGTAAGCCCCTGTGGTATTTTTTTAGAAAAAGGCCTTTTCTTAGAAGCGTGTTGCACTTATTCAAGTACAAGAATGTTCGCAGTTGAAGGGAATGGCGACGTCAATTCGATCGGCTTTGACAGCTCATACCTTATTATATTTAGTGTTTAACAACCGCTTCGGCAGAATACTTCGCTTTCCGTGGGCACGGCCACAGCTAACTTTGGAGTCAGTTTTTGGTGCTCCAAAGTGGATCTTCGGACGCGTGCTGTTCCCACTGGAGTCTCGCGCCTTACGCTCCAATTCACTTGATAGCTGCGATGCTTTTTGTTAGTTAACTGCCTCTTTTGTGCACGCGCAGCTTTTGTGAGTTTCCCTCTTGTTTCGTGCGCCTTTTGTGAGTTAATGCTGTTTTTAGTGCGCGCTGTAACCGCTTTTGTGAGTCAGAGTCTTCTTAAGTGCGAGCACGGCATCCTTTTGTGAGTTTCCCTCTTGATTCGTGCGTCATTTGTGAGTTGTGGCTGCCTTTTTTGTGAGTCCAACGCTTCTTATGTGCAGGCGCAGTTGCTCTTTTGTTAGTTTCTTCTTCGATATGTGCGCCTTTTGTGAGTGGGGCAGTTCTTTTGTTAGTCAGCTACTTCTTTTGTGTGAGCGCGGCTACACCTATCTGTTACGTCGCAATCTATATCAATAGCGGAAAATGATATGAATTGATTAGAACTGGCATTAAAACTTCCTTTCATGAAACGCTTTGCTTTCGGAAATCCTAATAGGGAAACGAAAGGAGGGTGAGGAATGGGAGGACAACACGATAATAAATTGTTTCACCCAGGGGAACAAGTGCCTAACTCAGGGGATTATAGAGAAATTGGTGAAAAAGGGACAACCATCGAAACACCGACTACTGTGCATTTAAAGGCAGGCCAAAAATTTCCGACTGCTGCCAACCAAGATCGTGTATGGATGAGAGTGCCCCAACCAAGACGATAATAATGATGCAAGTGGGGAAGGTCTTTCTTCCTCCACTGCTTTTAGAGGCTTGAAATTTTAACGACGGCTTTTGACAGCAACAATATATTCGAGATAGAAACTTAATGACTAGAAAACGCTAATATCCTGGTGAAGAGGATACTAGCGTTTTTTTTAGCACTAGTACGTAGAATCAGGGTTTAAACGTTCTGTTTTATTAATAATTGCAGTACCAACCAAGTCACCTGTTACATTTAAAGCGGTGCAGCCCATGCCAACAAGAGCATCGATAGCTGTTAACAGTCCAACCGTTTCCATTGGGAGTCCAACTTGAGCGAAAACTGTAGCAATCATAATAATCCCTGCTCCGGGAACACCAGCGGTCCCGATGGAAGCGAGGGTACCGACAAGGACTATTTCTAACATATCGGTAAAAGTGAGGTTCATACCGACTATATTAGCTGCAAAGACAGCAGATACAGCGATCCGAATCGCAGCCCCGTCCATATTGATGGTGGAACCCAGTGGTAAGCTAAATCCATAAAGACTTTTTGACAAGCCTAAATTTTTTGCTGCATTGAGGGTAAGCGGAAGGGTCCCAGAACTACTTTGAGTAATAAATGCAGTAATCATCGGGGTCCGCACTTGAGCGAAAAAGCGGCCGGGATGTACTTTTGCCATTAGCATGAACAGAATGTATATCCCTACTTGAACAATAAGCGCAAGATAGAGTACAGTAATCATTTTTCCAAGTGAGAGCAAAGTATGTGTCCCTTGTTCGCCCACTGTTTTTGCAGTGATCGCTAGGATGCCAATCGGTACATACTGTAGAACACCTTTCATAATGGTGAGAGTCGCTTCGTTTAACCCATCTACAACTTTATAGACATGTTCACCTAATTCATGATGTTCTTTTGAATTTCTCAAGTAGGAAATCGCTACTCCAAAGACAAGCGCTGTAAAAATTATTCCTAATAAATTCATGTCGCTAAATGCTGTTATAATGTTTGTCGGAATGATATTTAAAATGACACTAAGAACTCCTGGATTATCAGGGACCTGGAATTTTTCATTGTGGTTAAAAGTCATGCCACTTCCTGGATGTAACACACTAGCGACGACGAGGCCGACAACAATAGCAAAGGCTGAAGTTAAAATATAATAGACAAAGATTTTACCCCCCATACGCCCTAAATGACTTAATGTTGTCTGATTTATCCCAACGATTAAGGTCAATAAAATAAGGGGGACGATTAAAAAACTGAGTACATGCATTAAAAGGTCGCCAAAAATTGATAAAGCACTTGCATCTTCACCAAGGATAAGTCCAATAATAATGCCAAGAATTAGAGCGATTGTAATTTTAAGTATCAACGAAGCCCGCAAGTATCCTTTCCAAATGATCTTCACATTTTTCCTCCTAACTTTTAATTCTCAGTATACATATCGGAATTAATGAATTAAAATTTACAGGACATCACTCTTTGAGTCAAAAGATATGATTAAACACTGCGGTAGATAAGTTAAGGAGGGTTTTTGTGATGATAAAAGAGGAAGATGGAGATTGAGTGGACTTTTGGTTAGACTCAAAATAAACCGGATACTCTTAAGTAACCGGTTTAAATGTATCGATGGTCATTTTTGTTGAGAAAGGCTGTTGACTAATTGGCTTAATAGTTGTTTATCAATAAAGGGAGCTATTTCAGCGATAAAGTCAGGTGTTAAATCTTGTTGTGACATGAAAGGGATCAGAGCAGTTAATTTCCCTCGACTTACAAATGGGGCTAGCTCCAGCACTTGCTCTGGACGAAGAGAGGTTTCTGAAAAATTTTCTAATAAGGCATCAAGGTTTTCCCGACCGATAAACGGGGCCAACCCCATGATATCGACCCATTTCAGTTCTTTTAGGTTGAAGTTTTCGAACCATCGGCTAAGCTCCTGTCTAAGGAATGGAGCAAGGGAAATGATAGTGTGGACCTCAGGTGGTTCACTCATTGTTTCCTCGATCAGTTCAGCCAGTGTATTTGACTGGACAAACGGAGCAATATTTTCAATATCAGACCATTGTAAACGCTCTGATGTCACTCTCTTAATAAAACCATCAAGATGCTTTCTTAGAAAGGGTGCAAGTTGGGAAAGATGATGAAAATCAAGCGTTTCTTCTTTAATGTTCTCTAAGAGTGTGACAATGCGCTCCGGAGAAATAAACGGGGCTAAATCTATGATGGCTTCTAGTCCAACGTCTTCGGTTTCTAAAGAGTGAACAAGGGTATTGAGGGTCTCGCGCTCAAGGAAAGGGGCTAAATCAATCAAATGCTGCACAGAAAAACTTGTTCGATGAATCCCACCTGCCACTTCTTGTAAAGCGCTTGTTTTGGTTATTGGAGCAATTTCAATAAGACCTTCTACATCAGCTTCTCCATTATTAATCATTGCCGATGCCGCCTGTGGTTGTTTTGTCGCTACTTTTTCAATAAGCGCATCGACTCCTTGATACAGTTTATGGCTTTTCCTACCGCTTAATAGGGTATCTACTGTCGTATTGAATTGTTTAGCGATTTCTAAAAGCGTACCAATATCGGGGAGAGATTCACCGCGTTCCCATTTCGATACTGCTTGGTGACTAACATTTAAACGCTCAGCCAGCTCCACCTGTGTTAAATCCGCTTTTTTTCTTAAATCTGAAATATAAGATCCGGTTACTCTTGCATCAAGCATGGTTAAATTCCTCCTTAATATTTTACAGAGGCCACTGTTTAAAATGATCATAGCATAGGTATGTTGTTGTGACGATCAACGGTAGGTTGCAAAAGTTAATGAACCATTCTACCATCAGTAGAATAGTGAAGATAGCTTATAAAGTGTTGCTATTACAAGATGATTCAGGATGATATTGATATTTTGAAAGCTCTAATGTGTCATCATCTTTAAAAAGAATTCCTTCGTTTTCAAGAGTGATTTTTTGGATGAAGCGATGTTCATCCTCTTTTATAGCTATTTTACCTTTAACATTAATGACTCTGTGCCATGGAAGATTGTGCTTTTTACTAGAGGAATGAAGTATGCGAACCACCTGTCGTGCGCCCCTAGGACTTCCAGCCAACCGAGCAATTTGGCCATAAGTCATCACTTGGCCTTTAGGGATATTCTTTATGATTTCTATTACTCTAAGCGTAAAATCCTCCATTTTCTCACGTCTTTCGTTGATTTATTTGTACTGCTGATCTAATTGTCGAAACGCAAGATGAAAAGTCCAACTTTGTTTTTCTATATATATATGGTAGTTATTTATTCTCTTTTGTGTCAAAGCTTTTTTATAGAAAGGGAATATTCATTGAAAGTTTTCGACATTACCACTAATAACCAATTGACGTTATTTGATAGAGATGATATGATATTAAACATCGCTTTAAAAACTACAACTTAATGAACATCACGATATTATAACGATACGAAAAAAAGTGTTGTTTTTATATTGCGAATGTGTTACTATATTTAAGTCGCTTCAAACGGATGCGATATTGAGTAAAAAAGTTATTGACAACACGTTGATAACTTGATATAATATAAAAGTTGCTGTTAAAACAACTCAGAGAAAAATTGTTCCTTTAAAACTGAACAAAAGCCAAGCGCAAAAAGAGAAATCTTTTAAATGACG
>NZ_BMFV01000012.1 GCF_014639255.1 Pullulanibacillus pueri | reverse complement strand
AGCGTGAGGAGGCTCACCAGCCGCCCGCGGAAAGCGGAGTGTATTTCCGTAGCGGTAGTTACGTCGGAATCTATAGTAAAAGCAACACACTATTGTATATCTGAACCTTTTATAAAAACACGAGATGTCATTGCTAATGTGGCTATCTTGTGCTTGCTTTCCTCCCATTGAAGAAAGGGCTAGGTAATGTGAAAGAACTTTTAAAGTTATCTAATGTGAGCTATGAAATCGGCGGTGTATCAGTATTTGAAGCTATCAGCGCTAGTGTCCAACACGGGGATGTCATTGGTCTCATCGGAAAAAATGGTGCAGGGAAATCAACATTGTTGCAACTATTGCATCGGGATTGGATGCCGACGGAGGGGCATATCGAGGCTCCGCAAAAGCATCTCAACATAGTCATAGTTGAACAGGAGGCGGAATCTTTTACTTTTGAAGATATGAGTACAATGGAAGTTAAGCTCCTTGAAAAATGGCATGTCCCTACACATAATTTTAAACAATTAAGCGGAGGGGAAAAATTGAAAGCGCGTCTCGCTAAGGGCTTTGCAGCGAACGCCGATGTGTTGTTACTAGATGAACCCACCAATCACCTGGATGAGCAAAGTACAGAAACACTTATCCAACAAATAAAGCACAATAGAAAGACTATGATTGTGGTCTCCCATGATCGCTATTTTTTGGACAAGATTGCTACAAAAATTTGGGCTATTGAGGGAGGGCGGCTTTTTGCACATAAAGGCAACTATACAAGTTATATAGAAGCGCGTGAACACACGAGATTGACCCAACAGCGTGAATATGATAGTCAGCAAAAGAAGGTTGAACGCATAGAAGGACAACTAAATGCCCTATCGTCTTGGTCGCAAAAAGCGCATGCTCAATCGACTAAACAAGAAGGAACAAAAGAATATTATCGGGTTAAGGCTAAACGGATGGATGCTCAAGTTAAATCCAAACGGAGACGGCTAGAAAAGGAGCTAGAGACAGCTAAGATTGAACGTGTTGATAAAGAGGATAAGGTCAACTTTTCAATCAGCGCTCATCCTAAGGTGGGAAAACACTTTCTAGAAGTGAAGAATTTAACCAAGGCTTTCGACAGCCAGACACTATTTAAAAATGTTCATTTTACTATTCAACATGGAGAAAAGGTTGCCATCATCGGTCCAAATGGAAGCGGAAAAACGACTTTATTGAAAATCATTTTGGGTCAGGAAAAGGCAGAAGGTGAAGTATGGGTCTCACCATCTGCTGATGTCGGCTACTTAACACAGGAGGTCTTTGATTTACCTCTCGACAAAACACCCGAACAGCTTTTTTATCAAGAAACCTATGAAGCACGAGGGAAGGTCCGAAACCTGATGAAACACTTAGGCTTTTTAGCTTCGCAATGGACTGAACCTATTAGAAATATGAGTATGGGTGAACGTGTGAAATGCAAATTAATGGCATACATTCTAGAAGAGAAAGACGTTCTTATTTTAGATGAGCCCACTAACCATCTTGACTTGCCATCGCGTGAACAGCTCGAAGACACGTTAGCTCAGTATCAAGGGACGCTATTGATTGTTTCCCATGACCGTTATTTTCTTGAAAAGACGACAAATGATCAACTGGTGATCAGCTGCCATCTGATCAAGAAGCAACGAGAGGGTTCTTCAATAATAGAGGAAGACCAAGAAGCCTTACGCTTAAAACTAGAAACAGAGAGACAGGCAATACTAGGAAAGTTAAGTTTTATGACCCCAAAGGATAAAACCTATGTTGAACTCGATGAAAAATTCAATGCGCTAACGAAAAAGATTAACAAGCTATTATAAACATTGATTTGATTTAAATGTAGGATGAACGCAAAGGAGGGTTTGTCTTGAAGATCAATAAAAAGGAAATTCAGGCTAGGAAAATTCTTACTGAAGCAAAGGGGTATTTAGATGTTGGCTTTACCCATTCTTTGAACCCTTATAGTGGCTGTGCTTTTGCCTGTAAATATTGTTATGTAAGAGAAATGCCAATTCAAAAGTTTAAAGATCTTCCTTGGGGTGATTGGTTAGAGATAAAAACCAATGCCGCTGATAATTACCAAAAGGAAATTGTGAAACTTCGTAAAAAGCAAAAGCCTGTCAATATTTTTATGTCTTCAGCTACAGATCCTTATCAACCCATTGAACGGAAGGTCACTATCACAAGAGGGATATTAGAGGAGATGGTCCAACATCCTCCTGATTTCCTTCAAATTCAAACGCGTTCTCCCCTCATCACAAGAGATATTGATGTATTAATGCAATTGAAAGAAAAATGCGAGGTACTTGTATCGATGACGATTGAAACCGATCGAGAGGATATGAAGAAACTCTTTGCGCCTCTAGCACCGGGGATAAAGATCCGGCTCAACGCCTTAAAAGCAGTGCATGATGCAGGAATTACTACCCAAGCCTCACTTTCACCAGTCTTACCCTTTACAAGAGACTTTCCAAAAGTACTAGAAGATATTGCGGACCATATTTGGATAGATACACTTAGTATTGGGGATGGGGCAAGAGGGAAGCGCTCAGAACGATTAGGCATGCCGCAATTATTTAGTGAAAATGATTTATCGAAATGGTATTTTAAAGACTTACATCTCAAGGTCGAAAGCTATTTTAAAAAGTATTTTTCTAGTGATAAGGTGCGCGTGTCTAAAACGGAGGCCTTTTTAAAATGACTTTTTTAGAAACGGGAGCTTGATCGATAGCATGTCCAATTTTAGGAGATGTAGGAACGGAAAGTAGAGAGGGATGTTTCAATAGTGATAGAAAAAGGATAGCCTACACACTATCCTTTTTCTATGCAATAAGCACAATAGGCATTAATAAGCTGTCCAGCCACCATCAGCAGTAACAACTTGTCCATTGATAAAGCTGGCTTCATCGGACCCTAAGAAAATGGCTAACTGTGCGATTTCTTCTGGTTGGCCAGTACGAGGATTAATGGCCATTCCTAATGCTTGGCGCTTAGCACCGAATTCACTGAGACTAGTCATACTCGAAGCAATATTCGTTTCGACGCCTCCAGGCGCGATGCCATTACAGCGAATGTTATTATTGGCATACATGAAGGCTGTATTTTTTGTTAACCCGACGACGGCATGTTTAGACGCAGTATACGCCGCACCAGCACGGGCACCGTATAGGCCACCAGCTGAGATATTATTGACGATAGTTCCATAACCTTGTTCCAAAAAGAGATTGACAGCGAGACGCATTGATTTCATGACAGCTGTCGTATTTACAGCAAAGACTTTTTCCCAGCGTTCGTCAGAAATTTCCCCCACAGGCTCCATACCGTCCATAATACCGGCATTATTGACAAGAATATCTAAAGTGCCAAAGGTTTGTTTTGTTTCATTGAAAAGCTGTTGTAACTCCTCTTCCGAAGCTACGTTTGTTTTTACGGCAATCGCTTCAGCACCAGTGGATTGAATTTCTTCAACGACTTTTTGCGCACCTTCTAAGTTGAGATCGGAAACAACGACTCTTGCTCCTTCTTTTGCATAACCTTTGGCAATGGCTTTTCCCATACCTGAAGCAGCACCCGTCACTATAGCTACTTTTCCTTCTAATCTCATTTGGAATGCCCCCTATATTTTTATTGAACAACTGTACAATAAAAATTATAATCATATAAGATACCGTTTACAATAAGCAAAAAAACAAGAAAATGTACATTAATTAACATAAAGATAAAATTGTGTTCATTAAGAGGTGAAAGAATTTGCGGACAGATTTACGTATCATAAAAACAAAAGAAGCGTTGCACACAGCGCTCTTAGATTTGCTCAATGAAAAAGATTTACAAATGGTCTCTATCTCAGAATTATGTAGGAAGGCTAAAATTAATAGGGGCACTTTTTATTTGCACTATGGACAAGTTGAAGATGTGTTTGGAGAGTACTTTAAAGAGATTACAGAGGATTTGACACAATCTTATCAGGAACCGTATCGCTATGTTACAGTGCTTAAAACAAGTGAGTTGAATCCATCAACGATCCGCATTTTTCACCATATTGATAAATATCAGCCTTTCTATAGAATTGTCTTTTCAAAAAAGGTTCCTTTAACCTATTATTATTTGTTATTTGACAAAGTGAAGCAATTGCTTCTTGAAGACAATCAGTCACTAGAAACAGAAGGCGTAAACCTTGAATTATTTAGTGCCTACCAAGCCAATGCCATCATTGGTATGATTATTGATTGGTACCAGCACGATTTCTCTTATAGTGTCAGCTATTTAAATCAGCAGCTCGTTACGTTTTTGAATTTAAAATGAGCTCGTAGATAGGATCTCCTTATATTGATTTATCAGAACTATAAAGTTTAAACGTGTACATTTTTTAAGAAGAATTGATTTCATCAGAAGAGGTTTTAGGACATTGGAGGTAAAGGATGACATCAACGAGAAAATTTGAACCGACGACATACATCTATACTTTTTCAGGACCCGAGGAAGAACTTGCCTTATGTTACTTAGAGAGACGGATGCTTTTTAAAGTCGATACTGAAGCTAAAATAATAGAAAGTCCATTAAAGATTGATCCGAGCAGGAGTCCTTTTATAAAAGAAAGATTAGGTGTCATTTTGAAAGCTGCGACATTAGAACAACTTATAGAAAAAATAAAGGCATTGCCCGCTGTGACATTGTTTTTTAAAGTAAGGGTTATGAATCTCGTCTATGGCGATTCGCATGAAAAGATAGGCTATGAAGAAAGACGTAAAATAGAACGGCAGGTCGGTCTTAGCATCCGTGGAACGGCTGATTTAAAACAGCCAGACATCGTGTTTGCTCTTGCGAAATTCAAAGGACAATGGATATTCGGTACGTATCTCGAAAATAAAAGCCTTTGGTATCACCATCAAAAGAAGCCCCATCAGTATTCAACCGCACTGAGCACGCGCGTGGCTCGAGCTATTGTCAACATTGCCGTTCCCAACCCTAATGGCCTGAGGGTCATTGATCCTTGTTGTGGGATCGGGACCGTCTTAGTTGAGGCTTTATCAATGGGCATCGATATTGTCGGAAGTGATAATAATCCGCTTGTGATGAAGGGCGCGCGTGAAAACATTGCCTATTTCGGTCTAAAAGGTGACGTCATCTTAAAGGATATCCGCGAAATGTCAGGTCATTTTAATGTAGCCATTATTGATATGCCTTATAATTTATGCTCTGTAGTCTCAAAAGAAGAACAGCTTGAAATGCTTCAGAGTGCCAGGAAATTAACTGAAAGGATGGTCATTGTAACGGTCGAGCCCATCGATGATATCATTAAGAATGCCGGATTTAACATTGTGGATCGCTGTGATGTCTTAAAAGCAAAGTTTAAGCGGCAGGTCATCGTTTGTGAATAATGCTCACCCTGTGTAGGAGATGGTTTGATCCTTGAAGAATATAGAAAGAAGAATATAGAAAATAAAAGTCATGAACCGTGGAGGGAAACGTATGGAAAAAAAGAGGCTAAGCGTCTCCGTGCTGCCAGGATGTAAAGAAGAAGAAATCAGCCGTTGGCTTTGGGGGTTAGAAGAGGTTCGCCGTGATATCATCACAAAATTAACAGGGATCAGTCAATCACTTCTTGATTCAACACTAGGAGAAAGACAATCGATAGGTTCATTACTGTATCATATTGCCTTGGTTGAGGCGGATTGGTTATATGAGGAGGTTCTTTGTAGTGAGTGGGACCCCGAAATTAAAGCTTTGTTCCCAGTAGCATTCGCAACGGAAGATGGCTTTTTAAGCCATATTGAGGGCGAGAGCCTAGAGAACCACTTTGATCGGCTCAGTAAAGTACGGGAAGTATTCCTTTCTCATTTTCGTTCTATGGATCTTGTAGACTGGCGGAAGCCAAGAGTGATAGAGCAGTATGAAATTACTCCTGAGTGGGTCGTGTATCATTTAATCGAACATGAAGCGCATCATAGAGGTCAAATATTTCAATTACTGCGGGAATTAAAAAATGAATATCAAAAATAAATTGATGAGGTAATGCCCATTGTATCTCTGTTGCTTTAAGAAGTGCTTGGGAAGTTCCAAAGTTAATGCAAGCTTTAATAACATTCAATCCAGAAACGTCACACGCATTAAAAAAGGAAATCAATCATTTGACTCAAGTTATATCTGTACAAATGAAATTGGCCGACGAAGCACGGCGCCTCTTGCCAAACATTTCATCGTGATGCATGATCGGATAGTGGCGATGCGGTAAATCAATTTTTAAAACATACTGTTCTTTATAGAGTAGGTCCATATATAGTTTGATTGCTTATTTTGACACTTGAACGTCTTAGAGTGTCATTTTTTATTTAGCTCATCAACATCTCAGCTTATCTTCCTCATTAATCCTCTTAAGTTCCTAGACTAAATGACTCAACCCTGAAGGGTTTTGAAAAACTCTACCAATTCTTGCATTGTTACAAGAATAACGCCTTAACTCGCACATTTTAGGAAGTGACTAACTCATACACTCTTTTATCATTTCATTAACCTATTTTTAAGCGTATGAGTCTATTTATTTCACAATGCTTTTGAACCACTCATATGCTATTGACATAAGTGAACATCAATCATTAAGGAGGATTTTTTTTGAAAAAAAAATGTCTTGTTTATGGGAACTGTCAAATAGATCCTATACGTCAATATTTAATGTCATCAAAATCCTTTAGAGAAGCCTACACGATGATTGAAGTCCCTCCTGTTCATCTATGTGATCCTAAAACAGGCTTGAATGAGAGTCAATTAAAAGAAATAAAAGATTGTGATTTGTTCTTATACCAAAAAGTGAGCAACACTTTTGGTCCTTACCTTTCAACGGATTACATTTTAAAACAGTTGCCTGATAAATGTACAACCATTACTTTTCCCGTTTCTTATTTTACGGGTTATCATCCACAGTTTGCTAAAGGGATTAAACCCTATGTTGATAAAAATGTCGTTGAATTATTAAAGGAAGGAAAAAGTGATTCAGAAATACTCTCCATTATCTCTGATGAGAATTTTTATTCAGCAAAGGAACTGAAAACGAATGTTCAGGCTAGCCTGAATGAATTAAAGAGACGTTCAAGTGAACTTGATGTCACTTTGGATAATTTTATCGAACGGCATTATCAAGACGTTCATTTGTTTTTCACTCTGAATCATCCAAATTACCATGTGATTCGATATGTAGCCATGAAAATTCTATCTAAAATTGGGTTACCAGCTAAAGAAATAGGTTATATCGTCCATCATACGGATTTCAGGAGGCATATTTTGCCTATCTATCCTAGTGTTATGAAACAATTGAACTTAACCTTTGCCAAGCCTGAAGATAAGTTTACAGCCTACAATAATATGCCGATGAATTTTTCTAACTATATGAAAAAACACATTGAGTTCCTTAAAAAAAATAAACATTTATATGAACATCTATAGATTATTTTAAGAAGGGAATTTTTCAATGATGAAGATTCTTATTGCATCACGATTTAAATATCCCAATATTGGAGGCGTTTCGGCGTATATTAGTCAGTTAAAGCATGGACTTGAACGCAAGGGACACAAAGTTGATTTACTTGCACGTCACTCAATCTCTCGTTTTTTCTTGAATGAGCATCATCATAGTTTTGATTCAAGAAAATTACAATATAAACTTAAACCTGAGATTCAAAAAAGAATTAGCCAACTCGCCCGATTAGATCCCTATTTTAGACAGGTAGAAACGGATCGGCATATTTATGGTGATGTGGCTTTAGCCTTTGGATTAGAACAATACGATGTCATTTACGCTCAAGATATTCAAACGGCTTATGCGTTGTCCTTTGTAAAACCTAAAAAAACCCCACTTATTGGGATGATTCACGGCACGCCTATTTATAATAGATTACTTGCAGGTGAGATAAACAGCGACTCTCAAGTTTATAAATTTTCAGTCAATTACGAATCGAAAGCTATCCGATCTTGTGACTTATGGATTGTCCCATCTGAATGGATGAAAAATTTTATGGTTGAAACATTTAAAGTTGCTGCTAATAAACTCATGGTTGTACCACATGGGATGGATATTGAACAATTTGAAGCAAAGATGGATGAAGCGGTCCATTTTCCTCACGACCCTAAGAAGACAGTCATAGTATGTCCAGCAAGGCTGACAAAAGTTAAGGGACACGAACATTTATTGGAAGCTCTCGCAAAATTAAAAGATACCCCTCATTGGGTTTGTTGGCTGATCGGTGATGGCCATTTAGAAAAAGAATTGAAAACCCAAGTCGAAACTCTAGGTTTGAAAGATCATGTTGTGTTTCTTGGGTATCAAAATAATGTTCCTGCCCTATTAAAAAGAGCAGATATTGTTGTCCTCTCAAGTTTGCAGGAAAACCAACCTTTTGCGGTAATGGAAGCTCAGCTTGCAGGAAAGCCAATAGTAGCTACAGCCGTAGGGGGAATTCCTGAAATGATACAGGATAAAAAAACAGGGTTGCTGGCACCTGCAAAAAGTGCTGAAGGTTTATATACCAATTTAAAAAGATTAGTGAATCATAAAGCACTGAGAAACTCCCTTGGAACAAACGGACAAGAATGGGCTATGAAAAAATGGAATTTAAATCGCATGATTGATGAGACGATTTCAGTCTTTCAAGAACAGCTCCACTCTTAACCATTTTTGTTTGTCTAGCTAGAATAGATTTAAAGAGGGTGATGTATAATGAGCTATTTATATATATTAGGAGGTCAGCAAAAAGGGGAAATCCAAGAAGAGTGGCGACAATTTCAAAAGGGGAAAATTTTGAAGGTCGATCTTGAGAATATGCACGTTCAACCTTGCTTAGACTATGTTTCTCCTCAAAACGTTTGTCCCGAGCCAGACCCGTCCATTCTTTTTAAAGCAGGGACAGTCGAAGGTAATAGACTTTACACGTGTACACAGACTGAAGTCATTGTTTACTCACTTCCAGATTTCAAACAATTACACTATATTTCATTACCTTGCTTTAATGACCTCCACCATGTTCGACCATCAAAAGATGGAAACCTTTTGGTCGTAAGCACGGGATTGGATTTGGTCTTGAAGATCAATTATGAAGGAGACGTTTTAGAGGAATGGAATGTGTTAGGTAAAGATCCATGGGTAAGATTTTCTAAAAATATAGATTACAGAAAAGTCCCAACCACTAAACCACATGAAGCGCATCCTAATTATGTATTTGAATTAAATGGTCATGTTTGGGCGACACGTTGCTTACAAAAAGATGTCATTTGTTTAACCGATCCATCTAAGCGTATATATATTGGCAAGGCCTTAATTCATGACGGCGTTGTCGTTGGTAATTTTATCTACTTCACTCGGGTTGATGGCACGGTTGTCATTGTCGATGCTCGCACCTACAGAATTAGAGCGATACGCGATTTAACGAAATTTACAAATTATAATAAGCCCCTTGGATGGTGTAGAGGAATCCAGGTGCTTAATAACAATAAAGTGATTATTGGTTTTTCTAGATTACGACCGAGTAACTCAGCTGGTAATGAAGGAGAGGGCAGGAGTAGGGCCGGCTACGGTGTTTTACCTACAAGGGTCGCCTGTTATGATTTAAAAAAGAAAAGACTACTATGGCAATTACCGTTAGAGGATTACGGGCTCAACAGTATTTTTTCGATTCATTTGCATTGAAAATTGGAATAACGGTTACTTGATTGCTGGGAATGTTATCTTTCTATTGGAAAAAGAAAACCCTTAGTGCATAAAAGAGAGCCTCTGAAAATGAGTTCAAACTTAATAAATGAAAAAAGCACCTCCTGATTCTTGTGATACGATATGGGAGGTGCTTTATGTTCTTCAGTAAGACTTAAAGTGATGAAGGGATCTTCAATTGCGAATCCGATCTTTCTGTATAGATGGAGCTTTCGATAGTGTTTTACTATTACACAACAACTAAACTATCAATAAAGCTTATGATTTTCTATTAAATTCTTTTCACTACAGTATAGAGGTTTGGATGTGGAAGAGGTAGCTATCAGATTCTCTTTATGTCATGAAAACTATAAAAAGACAAAAAAATTAAATCTTTTTTTATAAAATCTCGTCTTAGTTTATGAGGTGGTCAAAATGCCTGAGGATCAAGAACTCATTAAAGAAATACTCACAGGAAGTCAAGCCGCAATGGAAGTACTAACTCGAAAATATTATAAACCCCTTTATGCCTTTGTCTATCGGAAAATTGGAAACAAAGAAACGGCTTATGATTTGACGCAAGACATTTTTATAAAAATGATGCAAAGCATTCATTCCTATTCGCAAAAAGGGGCTTTCAAAAGTTGGTTATTTTCAATTGCTGTGAATCACTGTCGAGACTACTGGAAAAGTGCAGGTTATAGGCAGATCAATAAGCAATCTGAACTTACTGAGACACTGGAAAGTAAGCAAAAGAGCGTCTCCTATATTTTTGAACAAAAAGAAACGCGAGAACAAGTGAAGCATGCCATTCATAATCTCCCAGAATATCAGAGGGAGGCAGTCATTTTGAAATACTATCATCATTTGAAGATTAAAGAGATTGCTACACTGACTGAGACAAGTGTGTCAACGGTAAAATCACGATTAAAACAAGGATTGACTAAACTGTCAATAAGTTTGAAAAGAGGTGAAGAGGATGACCAAGCGAGAAGGCAAAAATGATCAAGGGCTAGTAGATGTGGCATTGAGGGACCAGGAGCTGCTGCATTTAGAACAAGACGTCGGTTCCCTGCTAGATGAGTATGATGTGGAATATCCAAGTGAGGCAGAAATAATGATGACAATCGACAGGCTTAGGCCCTTTGTTCCTGTCAAAGTCAACAAAAGAGAGCTGATGTTTAGAAATATGGCAGTGCTCCTTAAGCGGGCCTTACATGAGATCTTTTATATATCACCTTTATTTTGGGTAGCCAATAGTCTCTTTTTCTTAGTCGCTCTTGCTGCAGTGTTTTTAGGTGAACAGAACCCTTATGGAATGATTATGATCTTAGCACCTATTCCGACTTTGACCGGTCTTATGGAAGCTTTAAAAAGTCGGAATACCGGCATGGCTGAGCTTGAGATGTCATTTAAATATAGTTTACAAGAAATGATTTTATCGAAAATGGTCATTATCGGTGGTTTTAACCTCCTTATAAATCTTGTTATTTCAGTTTCACTTACTGTTTTTTATCATCATATCTGGCTATGGAAATTGCTGCTTTTCTGGATAACTCCGTTTACTGTGATGACAGCAATTGCCTTTATTATAGTGAATCGACTGCGTCATTTTTATGCAATCACAGCCTCGCTCATGATTTGGATTTCCTTTGGTGGCTTAATAAGCCAGTCTCATTTTATCGGAAAGCTTGAGAGTCTTTCACCTGTGGTTTATATTCTCATAACCATCAGCGCCGGCCTTGTCATTATTGGTAGAATTACACACATGTATAAAAGGGGAATGACATATGAACTTAATCCTTGATAAGATCTCTAAGTGTTTTGGCGATAAAATTGTACTTGATGACATTAGTTTGGAGTTGACTCCGGGGGTTTATGGCATCTTAGGAGCGAATGGTTCAGGAAAAACCACGTTGATGCGAATCCTTGCCACTGTGATGAATCCGAGTTCTGGCCACATATCTTTCAATGGTCAAGACATCAATGATATGGAGCATCGCTATCGTGAGCTTATTGGATATTTACCGCAGCAGGTCGGTCTTTATAAGAGCTTTACCGCTGAAAAATTTTTGAGCTATATCGCTTACTTAAAGGGACTGACAAAAGCAGAGACACAAGATAAGGTTACTGAGGTTCTTGATCTTGTTGGCTTATCAGAGCAGCGCAAGGAAAAAGTGGGGAAGTACTCTGGCGGTATGAAACGGCGTATCGGAATTGCTCAAGCCTTATTAAATGATCCTAAACTATTAATTGTCGACGAACCAACCGCAGGTCTTGATCCTAAGGAAAGGATAAGATTGCGAAACTTGCTATCGAGAATATCATCTCATCGTATTGTTTTATTATCAACCCATATTGTCTCTGATATTGAATATATCGCAAAGGAAGTTCTCATTCTCAAAGAGGGGCAATTGATTCAAAAAGATACACCGCAAAGGTTATTAAATGAGATAGAAGGGAAAGTGTGGACCGTTCAAGTCAGCGAAGGAGAGATTTTAGAGCTGCAATCCAAGTATAAAGTGGTGAATATCGCGCTTGTGCGGGAGAAATATGAATTGCGGATCTTGAGCGATACGAGACCCCATATTCACGCAATCTCTGAGGTTCCGCACTTAGAAGATCTCTATCTCTATCATTTTGATGAGGGGGCCTCCCAAGATGCAGCTGTTAAAGTATGAGCTCTTGAAAATCTTTCAGCAAAAAAGCCTTTACGTTATCTTTCTTTTTTTACTCGTGTTCGCGACACTTATTGCTGATTTTCCTAATGTCGATCTTTTAAAAAAAGACGTGTATCATCGATGGGAAGGCCCCTTAACAACGGAAAAAGTTCAACAGGCTGAAAAGAACTATCAAGTGCTCAGTAAAGGATTTAATCTGGAGAACACGGCATTCACGCTTACAGACTTATCAAAATTAGGAATGTACGAAGAGATAGCGGTCTTACATTCCACTGAAAGTGCGAATGAAAAACAAATAAGCAATATTAAGAACGAACATCATTATAACTCTGAACTGCAAATAAACATGCTACAAAAGGTCGATCATTTAAACTATGTGTATAATTATAGAGGCCCCCAGCAAATGATTGATTTTATCAGTTTCCTATCGTTTCTTATAACGGGAGTCATGCTTTTAATCGGTCTTTCTTCGATTTTTTCTAGAGAATATAGCTCTGGCGTTGATCACTACATACTGAGTACCAAAAAAGGCAGAAAAGCCTTAGTATGGGCGAAATTAGGAGCAGCGCTGCTCTATACATTAAGTGTGGTGTCTACATTAGAACTGTATAACTTTTTTATCACCATAATCAGAATAGGCAACGAAGGCTGGAAGGCACCGATACAGATTCTATTTGACTATCATCGTTCTCCATATGCTTTTAACCTGTTAGAGTATCACTTGATTCAGATCGGACTCCATTTGTTAGCAGCTTTCGGGTTTGCCTTACTTATTTTATTGATTTCTTCTGTGAATAAACATGCATTAATGTCATTCTTTATAAGCGCAGGGATATTCGCGTTCCCTTATATTAGGGAGTTTACTCAAGTCCAATGGTTGAAGACGCTTTTGAGTTTTTCTTTCCCTTATGTGATGAAGGTTAAGCCGTTATTTGTAGATTTTCAAACGGTTAATGTCTACGACTATCCCGTATTACTCCCGATAATGGCTGGCATCATCATGCTAATTTCGTCCGTTATATTCATTTTAATGATTTTCAAGGTCATGGAACATAAGCAAGTCACTACATAAATTAAGGTCTAAAGTCAGATGATTAAGGAATGATCATCTAATAAAAAAGTGGCATATTTGTGATAGGCCACATAATAAACATAATGGTGGTGAGGGATTCACAAAAATTGGATAAAAAAGAGAGAGTACTAAGATCGGGGGTCTGGTATAATATAGGAGTTCAATCGATATGGACATGAGAAGAAAATAGATTTATAATCCTTTTAATCTATGTTAGATTTAGCAGTTTCGTGAGGTGAGGTCCATGCGTAAAATCTATATTATCCTATCTAGTATTCTCTTCATCATCGTTGTCGCATTTGCAGGCCTAATTTATTATCAAATGACGCGATTTAATGCACATGTAACGATCAATGGCACAAAGGTGGGTGGGTTGACTGCTGAGCAGGCGACAAAGAAATTAAAATCAATGGTCTTAAAAAACATCGTATATGTCGGTCAAAAGCAAATTTTGGATGGCAAAGATACGAAGCTTGAGATCACGAATGACAGCCTGCAAGATGTCCAAGATATATTAAGAAAGCAGCGAACTTTTTGGCCAACAGGTAAAACGAAAGACTATTCCTTTTTTCCAACTCATGCCGATCAAGAGCAATCGGAGGCGATGAAGAAGAACATTGAAAAGGCACTGCAATCCTTAAATAAAGACTTAGCAGCACCACAGGATGCTAAAGCCCAGCTCGTTAAGGGGAAAATCATTGTTTCTAAAAGTGTGCCTGGAAAACAGTATGATGTGAAACGCTTATTAAAAGCCTATCAAAAACAAGCGTTTCGTAGTGTCATCCATCTTACGCCTGTTTACTTACAACCTATCAAGGCAGATAGCTCCATAGTTAAAGCAGAAAAGGAAAAGCTACAGGACCTTATTAAGAGAACGGTTGATTATAAAGTGCAGGACAAGGTGTATACATTGAAGGCAAGCGATTACGTTAAAAATGCCACGATTTCGCAAGACTTAAAGTATCACATTGAAACCGAGGGGATTAAGGCAAAGCTAAAGGCCATTAATAAAGCCCAATCAACTTTGAATAAAAATTACACCTTCAAGACTCATGCGGGTAAAGTGATTTCAGTAAAAGGGCAATCCTACGGTTGGGCCATTGATGAAAAGGCTGAATCAAAGCGGCTTGACAAGGCCTTTGAAAAAGGACAAAAGTCGATTCTGGCGTATAATGTCTATGGCGTGGGTTGGAATGTGAATGGTGTCGGCTATCATAATCCAACGAATCATGGGATTGGAAACACTTATGCTGAGGTGTCCATCAAGGAACAACGGATTTGGATTTATAAAGATGGTCAATTAAAAGTAACCACACCCGTAGTCACTGGTAGACATGATACCCATGAAGATACACCAACAGGGGTGTGGTATATCGAATATAAAGCATCACCTTCTGTACTTAAAGGAAGTGAAGCGGGTAATCCCCATTATTCCATTAAGGTTTCTTATTGGGCACCTTTTACTTTAAGTGGTGATGGGTTTCATGATGCCAGTTGGCGCACAAACTGGTCAAGTACCGCCTATCTAAAACAAGGATCTGGTGGCTGTGTCAATACGCCACCTAAGGTGATGAAATCAGTTTATGACAACCTTACCCAATATGAACCAGTTGTTATTTATTGATCGATAAAGCTACAATGTGAAGATAATATTAATGAAAACCCACCTGAGTTCAAAGCACTCAGGTGGGTTTTTTTAAAACGTAAGAATGTATAACTTAGCGGAAGACCTTATAAGTGTGCCATAAAGGCTTGGCGACAACTTTAATGTGTTCAGGCCAAGTTTTCTAATATAAAATTTTTGATGATTGAGGTTTAAATAAGTAAATTAAATAAATCTGGGTCTTTATTAATTTCGATATAGCTAAACCCTTTTATATTCATTCGATCAATAAGAGGTTGATAGTCTTCGGTTTGTTTTAGTTCAATACCGACAAGGACAGGACCTTTGTCGCGATTATTTTTCTTAGTGTACTCAAAACGGGTAATGTCATCTGTTTCACCTAAAACTTCATCCATAAATTCTCTAAGCGCTCCTGCACGTTGTGGGAAGTTGACGATAAAATAATGCTTATAGCCTTCGTAAATCAAAGAGCGCTCCTTAAAATCTTGCATTCTATCAATATCATTATTCCCACCACTAATGAGGCAGACGATATTCTTCCCTTTGATTTGATCTTTATAAAAATCTAATGCCGCTACAGGTAAGGCTCCAGCGGGTTCAGCAACGATCGCATTTTCGGTGTATAAGTCTAATAGTGTTGTACAGACCTTGCCTTCAGGGACAATAACAATATCGTCCACAATGCTTTTCACAATTTCAAAGGTCAGGTGCCCGACTTGCTGTACGCTAGCACCATCGACAAACTTATCGACATGCTCAAGTTTGACGACCTTATTTTGTTCTAATGAGGCTTTCATCGAAGCAGCCCCAGCGGGTTCGACACCAACAATTTGGGTATCAGGACTAATCGCTTTCATATAGGCACCGACACCAGAAATTAATCCGCCACCACCAATGGACATAAACACATGGGAAATGGGTTCTTCCATACTGTCCAGAATTTCTATCCCAATTGTCCCTTGACCTGTGATGGTGCGAATATCATCAAAAGGATGAATAAATGACATATCATACTCGTCACAGTAGGTCTTTGCTTGTTCATACGAATCATCAAAAGTGTCCCCTGTAAGTATGATTTCTACAAAAGGTTCACCAAAAAAAGTTACACGATTTACTTTTTGCCTTGGTGTTGTTGTGGGCATGAAAATTTTCCCTTTGACACCTAAGGCCTTACAAGAATACGCGACGCCTTGAGCATGGTTGCCTGCACTCGCACAAACAACCCCTTTTTCAAGTTCTGCTTTTGTTAAACTTTGCATCAGATTATAGGCGCCCCTTAATTTGAAGGAGCGGACGACTTGTAAATCCTCACGCTTTAAATAGACGTTACAGTTGTACCGCTCAGATAAAATTGGATCTTTTTGTAAGGGGGTCTTGACGATGGTATCTTTTAAAACTTGATGTGCAATCATGATGTCCTTTACTTCCACAGGGTTTACTTTTGTATTCATTTTAATGTCCTCTCTCTGCTCCCATCTTTTTCTCTAAATATTGATAATCTTTTTGTCTTTATGATAAAAAAATGACCCACCTAAGCCCTTAGGAAGAGGCGCGGTGGGTTCTGCTCCTTTTATCATAGTCATATCAAAATATTTTGTCAAGTAAGGAAAATAACCTTTTTTAAGAAATCATGCAACATTTATATAATTCAATGGATTGCAGAGAGGCGTGATAAAGGGTGGGATTGAAGAAAAAATCAAATGTGTTATAATCATATAAATTTCAGAAGAATCAAAAGGGTTCAAAGGAGATCAAATGAATAAGTTTGGACTTACAAGAGGTATCGCTTTAAGTGTTTGTTTGTTAACACTTATTATCGCGATAGGACAGGGTGTCCTGGTTTTCATCGGTGTAAGTTTATCGAATGCGTGGGAGACACAATCACTTTCATCAGCAGATCTGACTGTGAAAATCATTCCTGTCATGGCCATATTTATTTTAGGTTTAGTGACGGGGATAGGGTCTCTTGGCCTAAAATATAGAGTTTGGAGAGTTCTATATATCTTATTGTGCCTCCTTGTTGGCATAGGGGCTGTCTTCTCATTCCTTTCTGTAGCTTCCCAAGGTTATAAAAGTGCCATTTTGATGGCATTGGTGGGGATTATTTACATATCTCTAGCCTATATGACAAAAAAACAAGTTTGAACTACCCACCACTTAGCACGCTTATAAGTGGCTTGAAGTGGGCGTCTTCTGTCGGAAAACGATAAAAAGGTTTGGAGATTCCAAGCCTTTTTTTGATGCATAAACGGTTGTAGGTAGTGGTACTTTTTTCTTTATGCTATTTTAAAAGACTGTGGGTTTAATTGTTTAAGGCGATTTGGGAGTTTATTCATTTATAAGGTTGTGATAATATTTTTTTATATCATGTATAAATAAATATTATACCCTTGAGAGGAGAAAATAAATGAAAAACTTTTGGACACCGTTTATCCGGCTTATATTAGCCCTTGGCATAGCGATCATGTTAGGCTTTCTATTCGTTCCATTATTATCTGTGTTTGTGTCCATGACTCCAGGAGAATTGTTCAAAAAGCTCAACACACAAGTCTCCTATCAAGCACTGTATTTAAGTTTAGGCACCACTTTAATAGCTTTAGCCATTATTATTCTCTGTGGAACGCCGGTCGCTTATTGGTTAGCTAAAAGTCATTTTTGGGGGAATCGGTTCGTCAGAGTTTTGATTCAAATGCCGATTGTCAGCCCTCCAGCCGTCGCTGGCGTCGGGCTTCTTCTCGTATTCGGACGAGTCGGTTGGTTAGGTTCGACTTTATCTTTTTCTGGTCTTTCTTTTTCATTTAATTTACAAGCGGTTATTATGGCACAAGTCTTCATTTCGGCACCCTTTTACATAAGTTCAGCGATGCAAGCATTCGAAACCATCGATGATAAGTTTTTGGCGGTTTCACGAACACTCGGTGTTTCTCGATGGCAAACGTTTTGGCGTGTCACTATTCCTTTAGCTTCAGGGGGGCTCTTAACAGGCGCAGCGCTGAGCTGGGGCCGGGCATTAGGTGAATTTGGTGCAACGATGATGTTCGCTGGCAATCTTCCGGGTAAGACACAAACCTTACCTCTTGCTATTTATACCGCTATGCAGTCAGATTCAAAAACGGCTATTGCAATGTCAGCACTATTACTCTTTATATCCTTTGTCCTCCTTTTATTGGTTGTTTTGGTGGGGCGGATGTCACATCTCAGACAGGATGCAAAGAAAAAAGAAGGGGATTCAGATGCTATCATTTCATTTTAAAAAGAAGTTAAGGGATTTTGAACTAAATATTGAGATAGAAGTCGGCAATAAGACATTGGCACTTATTGGCCACTCAGGTTGCGGAAAAACAACAACACTTCAATTGCTCGCGGGGCTCCAGACACCAGATGAAGGTTTTGTTGAGATCAATGGCACAAAACTAACAGCAACCAAAGAGAACCTATTTATCCCAACGGAGGATCGACAAATTGGTTTTGTTTTTCAAGATTATGCGTTGTTTCCTCATTTATCTGTAAGGGAGAATATCTTATATGGTATTCGTCATTTAGAACGTCCTGAAAAGAAAAAACGTTTAGAAGAGGTATTATCTTTATTACAACTTGAAGCCTTGGAGGATGTTTTTCCAACTCAACTCTCTGGTGGGCAGCAACAACGAGTTGCTCTTGCGCGGGCTCTTGTCACCCGTCCGAGTTTACTTCTATTAGACGAACCGCTGTCAGCATTGGATATTTCGACTCGCAGTCATGTGAGAACTGAGCTCAAAGGGTTGCTCGATAGCCTTTCTATTCCTTGTGTTGTTGTGACTCATGATTACGAGGATGCAAGAGTACTAGGTGATGAGATTGCGGTGATTGATCAGGGAAGCATGATTCAGAAGGGGACCCCTGAAGAAATAATTAAGCAACCCGCTAGTCCATTTGTTGCGGAATTTGTTGGTACGAATTTGGTTGTTCAACAAGCAGAAGACTCAAGTCATTGTAAACAGAGCTTAATGATTGCTTTTCATCCTTGGGAAGCTGAGGTATCCCAATTCCCACTTGGAAAAAACTATCATTGGGAAGGGGATATTGTGGACATAAGTACCCTTGGGGCCTTTGATCGTTTGCACATCAAAGGGAATCAGTCATTCTTAATTGATGTTCCTACTGAAGCCTCCACGTTTAAGCGAGGGGATCATGTTTACATAGGTGTGTCAGAGGACAAGGCAAGAGTATATGCATCCCATACGTTATATGATAGTCAGACTTCAACATTAAGTAAAGAGAGACAACATCAACTTCAAAAGAAATCCATGGTATTAAGGCGTCGGAAAAATCGTTGGAAAATAAGCGTCACGATTACTTCTATGGTCGCTGTCATCATATTTCTTATTTTATTTTCGGGCATTAAAGGCTTTGCTGGGACCTCTCATACAGGGAAAGTGGTGACCATGGAGGCTTTAATTGCTGCCAATGCAACAGATCCAATGAATACCATTATTAAAAATTATGAGAGAGCCAACCCTGCAATTGCAATTAAAGCCAGCTATGCAGGCACACAGATCATTCAAACTCAATTAGAACAAGGCGCTCCTGCAGATATATTTCTCTCAGCTAATCTTAGTCATATTCAAACATTACAGAAAGAAGGTTATGTCAAAGACTTTTATAAGGTCTCTAAAAATCATGAGGTGATTATTGTTCCTAAAAACAACCCAGCGCAAATACACAATCTTCAAGATCTCGGTAAGAAACAGGCGAAGCTCATCATTGGAGTTGATACGGTACCTATAGGACAATACACAAGGCAGATTATTAATAAGGCCTCAAGAGACTATGGGCCAAACTTTAAAAAGGATGTCATGGGCCGTGTGGCTTCAACGGAGACGAATGTCAAACAAATTTTGGAGAAAATTTCAATGGGGAATGGAGATGCGGGTGTTGTTTACCTGACCGATGTCACCGCTCAGTATAAAAGTAAAGTTAAAATAATTGAAATCCCCGAAAAATACAATGTTGAGTCAATCAATTACATTGCTGTCACAACGAAAGGCCCCCACCCTAAACGGGCGAAGGCTTTCTTAGATTATATTTTATCTGCGAAAGGTCAAGGTGTATTTGCGGACTACCACTACGATCCTACAAATTAAAGGAAGATATGCTATCATATTGGTATCATATAGACATAGTCAACGGGCTTGATTCTAGAAATGAGGCATAAATGAACTTGAAAAAAATTCAAACCTTCGTGTTAGTCATTAAAAAGGCAAGTTTCTCGGAAGTGGCTGAAATTTTAGGTGTCACTCAACCGGCGGTAAGTAGCCAGGTTAAGGGGTTGGAAAAGGAGTTAGGTGTACGTTTATTGGAACGTCATTCTACATATGTTGAACCGACGGTAGCAGGACGTTACGTCTACGAAATGGGACAGCAGCTTCTTGAAAAGTGGCAAGAGCTCGAGACCGGAATTCAACACTTTCCCCAGACTTTAACAGGAACTATACGAATTGGGACGAGTACCATTCCTGGAACTTATCTCCTTCCTCATTGGATTGGTGGTTTTCATCAACGGTTTCCTCAAATGAATATCTTGAATGAGGTTTCAGATTCACGCGAGATCGAGTCACGGCTATTAAATAAGAAAGTGGACATTGCCGTAACCGGGGCTCCAATAGTTTCTAAGAACATCGTATCAGAAGCCATCGCAGCTGATGCTCTTGTTTTAATCGCGCCAAAAGATCACCCGTTGGGCAAACTAACCGCTCCAGTCCAACTCTCAGATCTTGTCATGTATCCTTTTGTATTTCGTGAAGAGGGCTCAGGGACACGTTCGCGAATGGAAATAGAAATGAGCAACCATGGTCTGAATTTACAAGATATTCAAATCGCAGCACAGTTTGGCAGCACAGAGGCTATCCTTACAGCTGTTGAGGTGGGGATCGGCATTAGTTATGTCTCAAAATGGGCTGCTGTTCAGGCCGTGAAAGCAGACCGGGTTCAGCTGATTCCAACGGTAAACACCTTTCAACAGACCTATTATCTTTCTTATCTAAGGGGACAGGAGGAAATACCAAGGATTAAGGAATTTGTAGAGCATATTAAAACAACCAGTGTGAATCTTGCAAAAAATGTCTAAATGGAGTGATGATTCAGCCTAAGAATCCAGTGGGAAAGAGACCACCGGGTTCTTTCTTTTTGAGAAGAATTAGGAAGTAGAGGCTATCGAAGGAATAAAGCCAAGACAAGTTTTTCATAGGTGTTGTTGTCCTCATTTTTAAATGGTCTCTTCTTGGCACGGACCCGTTTGGTCAGTGAATCCATGACGCTTGAAACAGCAAAGTCAAATAGATCCAATTCATATTTTATGCCTTGTGTTACTCTGTTATTTTACATAACTGGTGGTTCTTTGTAAGGGAATCCCTCATTTTGAAGCCAAAATAGACGGCTCTCCTGATTCACGCGTCCACAAGAAAAACAGTATGAGCTCATATATTATAGTACTGGCTTGAACTTGAAGCTTATCAATTAAAAAATGATTTTTGTTTGGTATACAAATGTGAAAGAGTACGAGCGCAGTGAAGAAGAAGGGGTTTTTAAAATGAAAGTACTTGTGACAGGGGGATTCGGTTTTATCGGATCTCATATTGTTGACTTGCTTCACGAATCTCAACATCAAGTGGTTGTTGTCGATAACTTAACGACAGGGGTAGAGGAAAATACTTCTGTTCCTGTTTCTTTTTATAAAAAAGACATTACTTCACCAGAGTTAGAAGAAGTATTTAAGAAAGAAAAACCCGAGGCGATCATACATCTTGCCGCACAGATTAATGTTTCTCAGTCGATCCAGGATCCAACCCATGATGCGATGATTAACGTCTTAGGGACTATCAATCTCTTAACCCTCGCCGTAAAATATAACATTAAGAAATTTATTTTTTCCTCATCGTGTGCGATCTATGGCAACAATGATCAATTACCCATTAAGGAGGAGGCACCTTTTCGACCCTTTTCTATTTATGGGGTATCTAAATACTCATCAGAACAATATATCCAAGTGTTTCATCGACTCTTTGGTCTTCCCTTTACGATATTACGCTATGCGAATGTGTATGGACCGCGTCAGACATCAAATGGAGAAGGTGGCGTTATTTCCATCTTTATAAGAAAGTTACTGAATAAAGAAACGATAATGGTCTTTGGTGATGGTCACCAAACGCGGGACTTTGTTTTTGTGGAGGATGTTGCAAGGGCAAATGTCCTTGCGTTAGAAACAGGAGATAACCAGATTATTAATATCGGGACTAAGACACAGAAAAAGATTAGTGAAGTTGTTGACATGTTATCTCACTATATCCCTAACAACATTGCTATCTGTTACGAATCGGCCAGACCAGGAGACATAAGAGACAGTTGTTTGGATAATGAAAAAGCTAGGCAGGTTATGGGGTGGGCTCCGTCAGTTTCATTTGATGAGGGGATCAAAGAAACAATCAATTATTACAAAAGCAAAAATCATCTATAGTCAGAATATAGAATGAAACGATCCGATACTATATGGAGCAATGGTCCAGAGATAGCCATGAACTTTTGAGGTCCTAAAGCTAACTCGTCACCCTTACTCTATTCATCTTGTTAGAAAGAGGGGGTTAACCTAGTGGATAAGCGTATATTTATAGTCTTCTAATCTAAATATCCAATCTTTCTTAATAAATGAACATACTATATAAATAAAAAAGATTTAAGTAAGGACCTTTTTTATTTTTCAGACTAAAATAGGAGCTTGATTTTCATATTATATGAGCATCGATATGATTTTATGGAATTAGAGTGTTAGGAGGTGGGGGAAAGTTGAAGATCTTAATGGCTACATTTTGGACGTTACCCCATACAGGAGGCCTCTGGAGATATGTGGAACAAACGAAAAAAAACTTAGAAAATAAGGGGCACGAGGTCGATGTTTTAGCACGGTATCCAGGGTATCGGCCCCAATTTTATATACTAGGAAAGCCGTTAATAAGAATAAAAGGGCTTAGGTCTCAAATCAAGCCCTGGATTAATCAGCATTTAGGTATGTCAATGAATAGCTGGATTATAGAAACGGAGTTGTGTCGATATAGTTTGGAACTTGCAGCCGCCTCTTTAAATTTAAATCAATACGATATTATCCACACACAAGATGTGATTTCAACACGTTCACTTGCTCGAGTAAAACCTACGCATGTCCCTCTTATAGCAACATTACACAGCAGTCTGACCAAAGAATTGGATTTTATTGAAAGATTGAGTCATGAACCCGAAGTTCAGAAATATTGTCATGACTTAGAATCTGTTGGAGCATGTTCAAGTGATAAGACGATTGTCCCTTCAGTCTGGCTTCAAGATGTGATGAAAAGGGAATTTTCTGTGCCAGAGGATCAATTGATCGTTGTTCCCAATGGCATGGACATAAGGGCCTTTGAAAAAGCAGCACGAAACCCTCCACTTATCACAAAGCCACCGGGTAAAAAGCTCATCATCTGCATCGCGAGATTAACGGCACTAAAAGGGCATCACACATTACTTGACGCTCTAAGACAACTTAAAGACAAACGGACGGATTGGCAGTGTTGGATCGTAGGAGATGGTAACTTAAAGGGAGACCTACGTAGCCAAATTACTCAATTAGGTCTCGAGCCTTATGTGACACTTTTAGGGCAACGAAATGACATTCCAACACTTCTGAAACAAAGTGATATATTTGTGCTTCCAAGTCTACAAGAAAATTTACCCTATGGAGTGATGGAGGCCCAGGTTTTAGGTGTACCAGTAATTGTGAGTGATGCAGGTGGTTTACCTAGCATGGTTGAGCACAGAAAAACCGGGTTCGTATTTAGAAGACAGAAGGCATTGGCATTATATAAGCTAATGAATCAGCTGTTAGAAGATCCTCATTTGTCTAGAAGAATTGGAAATAACGGCAAAAGAAAGGCTAAAGAAACGTGGTCAATAGACACCATGATCTCTAAATTAGAAAGTCTTTATTCACAGCTCATGCATTCAGAGAAAAAGGGTCGTGCCGGAACGGAAGGAAAAGGGCTGCTATCAAAACAGGAATTATCAAAACATGCCCCTCAGGGTCATCCTGTGTGGAATGCCGTTATTAAGGGACTGCCATCGGATTATGTTCTTCCTGACGTTATTGCTGGGAAGCACTAAATCAGCGTTGTCTCTAACCGTGATAATGCTTTTAGAAAAGGGTATCACTTAGCGGGGCCACTGAAAAACATGAATGTGATATTTAAATGCAGAAATATACTCGCTTTCCGCGGGCGATCCGCGAGTCTCCTCG
Organism: Pullulanibacillus pueri; assembly: GCF_014639255.1. Taxonomy (GTDB): domain Bacteria; phylum Bacillota; class Bacilli; order Bacillales; family Sporolactobacillaceae; genus Pullulanibacillus; species Pullulanibacillus pueri. Next base: position 84,484 of record NZ_BMFV01000012.1, on the reverse strand, counting down.
GGGCCAGATAGGGTGTGTTTGGTCGGGTCTCTCCTGGCTCTTTGTTCCCGCAGGAGTCTCGCATATTTCTGCAATTCTATTCTTGATTTGACTTTTTCAGTGACTTCCACTGAGCCAACCCTTTTTTAAAAATACACGTCAGGAGTCTATCAGTGCAAAAAAGGGGCTCATTAAGCATGGTTAATAGTGGAACTTCTATTAAAATGGTTGATCGCTGATACCATCAGTGTAGACATTCATATATTAATACTGGTAGAACAATTTTTGATTAAGAAAGGATGACATAAATGGCTGATCAAACATTGCGTAGAGCTTTGTTAATGAACCTACTCAATCAGTTAAATCAACAACAACAATCAGGGCTAAACCTAGATTTGAGTTTTCTTTTAGATGGCAGTTTAAATCTATCAAGGTCGGGTTCTACAACGCCGACACCGACACCTACAACACCAACTTCTATAAGTGAGCTATTAGAAAGTTTAGTAGGTCAACAGGTTCAGCTGACAACGCCATTCGATACAATTACTGGAACCTTAATTGCCGTTAGAAGTGATTATGTTGTAGTTGTGGAAAATTCTGGGGATCAAGTCCTTGTGAAATTAGATAAAATCGAACTTGTTACAGAGACTCAATAAAGGAGGTCACTTGTCACATGTTTAGTACTACGTTTATTGAAGAACTTCAAAGCCGAATCGGTGAAAGGGCAGAGGTTGCTACAGACAATAACTTAGTTCAAGGCATTTTAGTTAATGTTACCAATAGCTTAGCATTAGTGGTAGAAACATCTGGTTACGGCACCAATGATCGAGTGTTTATTGGTGTAGATGCCATCAACTTTGTTAGATTTCTTGCTTAATTAAGGCTCTTTAAGTAATCACTCCATTTGGAGTGATTACTTTTTGTAATACTCTCTTTATGTTCTCTGACATTATAAACAGTAAAAGGTTCATATTTTAAAGAAGCGTAAGCTATTAATGCCTTTAAAACACTCACATCCTCAAATAAGCGTCCGTCCTGAAAGTCAATAACGGGAAAGCCTTGGATTGCTTTTAAGGCAGATGTCCGGTATATGCGAGGCCCCAAAGGAAAGCGATAAGTCATTAAGGCTTTTTCATTGCCAACATGTTGGCCTTTTTTTATGCCTTTATATTGGATCTTTTTATCTGATGTCTCTCGCCAATATCTAAGATCCCCATACAGGACAGCGCAATTTTTAGGGAATCGCTGAAGTCGTTGACTTATGGAGGCGATCGCATTTGGATCAAGCCAATCATCAGCGTCTAATTCTAAAATAAAGTCAGTTGTCACATGCGGTAAGAGTTGATTTAGTGCCCTCGCTTTTCCTCCATTTTTAGTTTGAAAATAGTGTATGTGGCCTGCCTGCTCCCATTTTTTTAACTTAGAAGCCGTCGTATCCGTCGATCCATCATCAATCACTAAAATGTTTGCAGCCCGCCTTGTTTGGTGCAAGCAAGAAAATAAGGCTGTTTCAATATAAGCTGCCATATTATAAGTGGGCATGAGGATCGTTAGGTTGGGGGGTGTGTGAACCCCTTGTTCAGTGAAGTCGAGCTTGTTGAGATAGAGTTGTTTTTGATAGGCATCAGCATTTTTGGTCTTTCTATATTGACGGATGCAGCCATCGTCAAGCTGTAACATTTTTTCCTTCTTGAGTGTGTTGAGCCAAATCGAATAGATTGCTTCGGAAAACGGCACTTGTGTAGCGTTTAAAAAAGGGTGTTTCTTTAAAAGAGAGCTTTTAATCAGGCAAGGTCTTTGGTTGGTTATATTTTGTATAGTATAGGGTGCGGTTAACACATCAGCATCTCGCTTTATTGCGGCAGTTAATGTCTGAGGATCATTAATGTAATCCTCATTATATAAAAATAAAACAAAATCTGTGTTTATGTTTGTGATCAATTGATTTAATGTCATTCCAATATCATTGTGTACAATAAGCTTTTCTTGTAAAGGGAGGGAAGAGAGCTTAAAGGATGAAAGTAGAGGTTTGTTGCTTAAAGCCGTTATTTTTGAGACATAGGGAATGTGTTGCACGCTAACAATCGCCTTTTCAAGAGAAACCCTGTTATTATAATCGAGTAGAACCACATGAATCGTCTTCATTTCGCGTCACCTCCACTCTACATATATATCGTGGGAGTAAATAATGTATGCGCTGAAAGCTTGTTTATAGGCGTCTTTATTGTATATCTTTTCATTTTAAAAGGACTTATTAAAAAAACCAAGTGCTGAAGTCGCACTTGGTTTTCATCATTTACTTTAAAATTTTCACTTTTACTTTTTTACGGCCCCAGTCTTCAGCTTTTTTCTGAGAGGGAACAAAGACATCAATCTTTTTACCCTTCATAGCACCACCGGTATCTCCAGCAACCGCTGTGCCATAACCTTCAACATCAACCTTGGATCCTAAAGGAATGACTTTGGGATCAACCGAAATGACTTTCAAATCAGGATTCTTTTTCAGGTTGATGCCTGTGGCGGTAATCCCGCTACAGCCTTCACAGTTGGCGGTATACGCTGTTGCTGTGACTGTGAGTTCTTTTGTGCTCGTAACTTTTGCGGCAGCTTTCGCTTCCGCAACAGCTAATTTTTGTTTTGGAAAAATAATATCTGAATGTAGGTGATTCCAATTTTTGAGTTGGTTGACGGAGAGGTGATGCTGTTGGGCAATGTCCCAAAGCGTGTCGCCGCTCTTAACCGTATATGTAGTTGAGCTTGCTGAGGCGGCACTTGAAATGCCAATACTTAAGCAAATCACTGTACTCATAGATAGGATAAACTTTTTCAAATTAGTGGCTCCTTTTCTTCTGAAGTTAATATCACTTTAACACGCGAATGTAACACCGCGATTGCAGGCTTGTACAAATTCTTTTACAACTTCTTTACTCATCATGTCATTTAAAGGTCACTTTAGAAAACTGGGCTTTTCGCCAAGCCTTAATGCGATAAGCCAAAGTTGCACTTATAAGGTCTTCCATTAAGTTATAAATTCTGACGTTATTAGAAAACTGGGCTTTTGGCCAAGCCTTAATGCGATAAGCCTAAGTTGCACTTATAAGGTCTTCCGTTAAGTTATAAATTCTGACGTTATAAGAAAAACCATCATAAACGCCATAGGGATGAATACACTCATGTTTGATTGTATTGATAGGATAAAAAGGGAGGGTGAAGCATGAGTTTTGAGTCCTTTGATGCGCCAGTAGATGCGAAAAAGCTAAAGCAATTTCAGCGTAAAGTGTCGTTTGTTTCTGCTGGTGGAACATTCCTTGATGGGTTTGATTTGACGATTATTGCAGTAGCTATGCCACTGATCTTAAAGCAATGGCATGTCAGTGCGGGTGAACAGAGTGTGATTGTGGCAGCCGCTATCATTGGTTCACTAATTGGAGCATCGTGGTTAGGAAACCTTACGGACACATTTGGAAGAAAAGCGATGTATATCATTGATTTAGTGGCGTTTGTTCTTTTTGCTGCACTTTCCGCCTTTTCACAGAATGTAGTCGAACTGATCCTTTTTCGTTTTCTATTGGGTGTAGGGATAGGTGCAGATTATCCTATTTCTGCGACGCTCGTATCCGAATTTAGTTCAACAAAGACTAGGGGTAAATCAGGGACTTTTCTGGGCATGATGTGGTTTGTCGGCGCGGTTGTTGCCTATATCACAGGCATCGTGTTATTACAATTGGGTGACAATGCTTGGCGATACATGATATTGGTCGGCGCGATTTTTGCTATTATTATTTTCATTTTCAGGCTTGGTCTTCCAGAATCTCCAAGGTGGCTCGTTTCAAAGGGCCGGGAAAAAGAAGCAGAAGCCATTATGCTTTCCTTGACTGGACGCAAGACGGTTTTAACGGCTCAAACTGAAAAGAAAGTGCGATTGCGCATGCTCTTTTCCCACCAACTTCTTAAACGGACCTTCTTTGTTTGTGGTTTCTGGTTTTGTTATGCCATTGCCTATTATGGCATTTCAATGTATACGCCGACATTACTTTCAGCCTTTACAGAAGGTTCACTCAATCAAACGTATGTGGCTTCAGCCATTGTGAGTGTACTGGGATTGATTGGAGCGCTTATTGGCACTCAACTGGTTGATATCTGGGGACGAAGACCTTTAATTATCACTTCATTTGCGGGGTTAACCTTGGGCTTACTCATCCTAGCCATCATGCCACACCCTACGGTAGCCTTTCTCGTCATCCTATTTAGTGCCGCTGTTTTATTCGCAAATATGGGGGGAGGTATTCTTAATTTTGTGTATCCAACAGAATTATTTCCAACAAGTATTAGAGCAGGTGCTGCAGGGTTTGCGACTTCGATTAGCCGCATTGGTTCCATCTTAGGGACATTAGTATTTCCCAATTTCGTAGCCTGGTGGGGGAATAGTGCCGCTCTTTGGTTTTTTACAGCCATTGGTTTGTGTGGCTTACTGATCTCTGTTTCACTTGCACTTGAGACGAAAGGGGCTAGACTGGAAGACTTAAATCAATAATCGAGCGTATTTCATGCTTTTTAAAATGTGTGACCTTCATAATGAGAACTTTAAAAGGGGAACGCCGATTAATCAGGTGTTTCCCTTTTTAAAATATAAAATGTATACGTTTATTCGTGAAGTCACACTTGCCTTGTTCTGGAAGGAGCCCTAGCCTCTTCTGCTTCAGAACGCTCGCTTTCCTCATGCCCACACGATGTGGGTAGGGTCGGCGTTCGACGCACAGGAAGTGCTAGCTTCGGCGGTGTCACACGGACGTGACGGTCTTAGGCGAAGTTCCTTAATGACGTGACGTTTTTAGCCGATCGTCCTTAGTGGCCTCAGCTAATTTTGGAATGGTTAATCTGTGTGTTCCAAAATATTTAAACCACAAATCCCCTGTTCCTGCGTCTACTAGATAGACTTCGGAGTAAGCTTCCTCGGAACAACTCGACGTTTATTCGTGAAGTAACGCTCGTTGCTGTTCCCGAAGGAGCCAGAGCGTCTTCCGCTCCAATCCACTTGATACTGACGAAGCATTTTGGTAATAACTTTTTAATGCCCAACTGAATGAGAACCAGGCATGTTTTACGCCTGGTTTTTCTAATAGATTAAAGGAATATTTGCAAATGATGGAGAAAGTATACCTATAAAATAATTTTAAAATTGAGGGAATAACATGCTAATAAGAGAAATACAACCAGAAGATGCGGCTTGTTTCACGAATTTGGTTCAACAAGTTGAAGCTGAAAGTGAATTTATGCTTATGGAAGCAGGCGAAAGAAAAACCTCCTTTGAAAAGCAAAGGCAACAGTTAGAACGCTTGAGCCAGCAAGAGAACTCCACAATCTTTGTCGCAGAAGACGATGATGGCCAGTTAGTAGGTTATTTAATCGTTATTGGTGGAAACGTCAAAAGAAAGAAGCACTCTGCTTATTTGGTCATTGGAATTTTACAAAATTATAGAGGGCAAGGCATCGGTACAGCATTATTTCAAACACTTGATAAGTGGGGTAAGGCGCATCATCTCTCCCGATTAGAGCTGAGCGTAGTGACTCAAAATGTAGCAGGTATTGCTTTGTATAAGAAAAGGGGTTTCGACATAGAGGGGACAAAAAGACAGTCACTTGTCATCGATGGCACCTTTTACGATGAATATTATATGGCAAAATTATTATGATATTTCTCACTAGATATTGGCTAATGTAGACACTAGGATTATAGTTAGCCAGATTAAGGGTTATAAAATAAAAAACACGAGTAAAAGGTGAAAACAGATGGAAATCAGACGATTAAATGGACTAGATGCAGAGATGTACCTAAAGTTACGACTTGAAGCCTTACAAACGAATCCTGAAGCTTTTGCTTCCAGCTATGAAGAAGAAAAGGAATATTCAATTGACATATTTGAAAACAGATTAAATAGCCTCTATTCCTATACTTTTGGTGCTTTCGACAATGGAAGTCTTATTGGTAGTGTGAGTTTGGTCAGGGAGCAAAAAAATAAAATGAAACATAGGGCGACGATTTATGCCATGTATGTCACACCAGAAAAACGTGGGAAGACCATCGCCAAAAAATTAATGATGACAGTGTTGGAACAGGTGAAAGACATAGAAGGTGTAGAACAGATCTATTTATCTGTAATGGCCACCAATACGCCAGCAAAAACACTTTATAATGCCTTTGGTTTTAACACCTATGGCATGGATAAAAAAGCGTTAAAAGTGAATGGAACTTACTATGATGAAGAGCTCATGGTCCGGTATGTTTAGGGGAGAATGAAAGAACAGAATGAATTTCACATTCAAGATAATGATTTTTTGACTCATCCCCCTTGACCGCTTGATGGGTTTTCTATAAACTGAGTAAAAATAATCAATAAATTAATGAATGCGGGGGATTTTGATGATAAGCAAACGACAAATAGCAGCTGGACCAAGATCATTTGATTTTCTCCCATACGTTCATCATAAAGGACTGAAGATATTTTATTTATCTTTAGTTCTTTTTTTATAACGTCAAAATGCATAACTTGGCGGAAGACCTTATAAGTGCAACTTAGACTTGGCGAAAAGCCAAGTTTTCTAATGACATTTTTCTGGAGGGATACAGGATATGAATAAGTATAAGCGGGTATTAGTGAAGCTAAGTGGTGGCGCACTGGCGGATAACAACGGGAATAGCTTTGGTACCTTGAATTTAGAGCATATCGCGAATGAAATCTTAACCCTTGTCAATGACGGAGTAGAGGTCGCTATTGTTGTCGGAGGAGGAAATATTTTCAGAGGAAGTTTAGCGGAGGCTTGGGGCATTGATAGAGTGGAAGCTGATAATATTGGAACATTAGGAACCATTATCAATAGTTTGATGTTAAGAGGGGTACTCAAAAGTAAGACCGATCACGATGTTAGGGTCATGTCATCCATTCCCATTCCGGCTGTTGCAGAGCCCTATATCCGTTTACGAGCGGTTCATCATTTGGAGAAGGGGTACATTGTTATTTTTGGAGGTGGCAATGGCCAGCCTTTCGTCACTACAGATTATCCGAGTGTCCAAAGAGCAGTCGAAACCATGAGTGACGCCATTTTAGTGGCTAAACAAGGGGTCGATGGGGTCTACACCAGTGATCCTAAGCATGATCCAGAGGCAAAAATGTATCGTCGGCTTTATTACAATGACGTTATTACCAATAACATAAAAGTCATGGATCAATCGGCCCTCTTGCTTGCACGAGATTATCAAATGCCTGTACATCTGTTCAATTTTGATGAGAGTGGGACCATGGGCAGGATCTGTAAGGGAGAGCATCGAGGGACTTTGATCAGCCATGAGGATACGGAGATATTATAGATCTATAGAAATATAGAGTTTATTAAATGAATCTATGAAAAAATTAATATTGCTCTGATAATATTGTTGGTAAGCATCTATTTGAATTTAAGAGGTGAGACAGTGATTTCCTATAGTATTCCAAGTTCATTTAATATGAAACGAGCATTATTTATCCAACCTCATCCTGATGATAATGAAATAGGCGCCGGTGCAACCATCGCAAAGCTTATAGCTGATGGTATAGAGGTGCATTATCTTACAGTCACAAATGGAGAGTCTGGTAGCTACAATGTTACATTATCGACACAGGAAATTATAGAAATTAGACGTAAGGAACAGTTAAAAGCTGGCCATCTTCTTGGAGTAAAACAGTTTCATTGGCTGAATTTTCTTGACGGTCACTTATTTGATACAGAAGATTTGCGTGCGCAAATGATGAAAGTCGTTCGTCAAGTGAATCCTGATATTATTTTTACCGTCGACCCATGGCTTCCTTATGAAGCCCATATCGATCATAGTGTCACAGGGAGAGTAGCATCATTTGTTGCTCGAACATGTGGCAATCCACATTTTTATCCTGAACAGTTAACCGAAGGAGAGCGGCCAGAACTCAAGGCGATTGCCTACTATACGACGCATCGCCCTAATACATATATTAATGTCGATGATTTTTGGGAATTGAAACTTAGTGCAATCCAAGCCCATAATAGCCAGTTTTCTGGAGATCATCTCGATTTTTTGAAGGCATATTTCACTCAGAAGGCAATACAAATGGCAGCGAAGGCTCCGTCCCCATGTCAATTTGCCGAGGGCTTCAAGATTTTGTCGCCTTTAATGCTACACAGTAATGTTGATGCACTTAATATGTAAGGTTGTTCTGTTGTGAAACTGTGTTTTATGAATGACTCACACTAGGAGGATGGCTTTTGGGAGAGAAAATAAAAATATTGCTCGTTGGAACGCTTCATATGAATCAGTATGGAGATATCATTCAAAAGAAACAGGCTGAAATTAAACAGGTTGTTCATTGCTTATCTCAATTCAAGCCGACTAAAATTGCCGTTGAATGGTTAAAAGAAGATAGAGAGACACTCATTAATGATTTTAATCACTATTTAGAGCATGGAAACTTGACCAATGATGAAATTCAGCAAATCGCCTTTCGGTTAGCAAAGGCACTCAATCATAGCACACTTTATCCGGTTAATGATGAGGGGAAATTAACAGAAGCAGATGTCACCACTCTTTTTAGTGAAGCTGAAAAAAATGATCCCGACTCTTATCAGTTATTACTCGATTTTATAAAACAACAACTTGAACCTAGTGAAGCGATTTCCATCATGGATGTGTATAAACAGATCAATGATGGTGAGCAGATCAAAAGGCTTCGTCAGCTTTATCTCTCTTTTACAACCGTGAAGCGAGGAGACAAACGGCTTGGAATAGACTTCTTAACGAAATGGCAAGAAAGAGAGCTGGGCATTTTCGCCAATCTCCTTCAGATATCCAATCGTAAGGAGGATAGAATTTTATTCCTTATAGGCAGTGACCATCTCTGGACTTTAAAGTATTTATTAGAAGGTGTTGGATTATTTGAGATTGAAGAGGTAAATGATTATCTAAGTTAGGGTGCAGAAGTATAGATACAATAACAAAATGTGTGTCATGAATTTTTAATAAGATAATTCACAAATTCCCTTGTTTTTCTGCATGGAACAATGGCCATACTTGGAAATACATAGGAAGAGAACATTGTCATTTTAACAACATACTAAGGGGCTTTACGATGAATGTGAGTATTGAAATCACCTATAAAACGAAAAAAGGTTTGGAAGCAGTATTTCATTCTGAAGAAATGCCAGCTGAGAAGGCACTTTTGTTTGCCGAAGATCTTGAAAAAACCGGTCGGGTCAAAACAATCGTTTTTACTGATCATCGTGACAGTACTTGGAATATGAAGGAATTAAAGAAATTTATGCAGGGGATTCAGACAGAACCGCATAATGTCACGGTCTATTTTGATGGTGGATTTGATGTAGATACCAAAACATCAGGCCTTGGTTGTGCAATTTATTATGAACAGAACGGGAAATTCTATCGTAGGCGTAAAAACAGGTTAGTGAATAACCTCGATACAAATAATGAGGCTGAATACGCGGCCCTTTATCTTGCCTTACAAGAGATTGAAAATTTAGGGGTTCACCATCTCCCAGTAAAAATAATGGGGGATTCTCAGGTGGTTATTAATCAACTCACTGGCGAATGGCCCTGTTTTGAAGTAGAGTTGAATAAATGGGCAGATAGGATTGAGGAGAAACTCGAACATCTTGGAATCACGTCTGAATATGAGCTTGTGCCAAGGAAAAACAATCAAGAAGCTGATCATTTAGCCTCGCAAGCTTTAAAGGACATTGACATCTCCAGCACGCTTGAAATTGAACGTTAACTTTGAAGAGTAAGCTTTGATGGAAAGAGGTGTGTGTATGGCTCTTCAGCTAGAGAGTGTAAAACTCACCCTAGAAGCAAGTTTTCTTCCCGTCAATTACATGCATCCTGAAGGCATCTGGATTCATGAATACCAACAACTCTGCGTAAGTCCTCGTCAGGAGTTCATAGATTTTTCCTATATATTACGACAATTAATGTTTAGAGGGTAACCTATGAAAGATGGGAGTTTTCCCATCTTTTTGTTTTTAAGACCATTGGGACTTGAATTATGATAGATGTCCATGTTACGGTTAGTCAAGCATCCTTTAAAGGAGATGAAGCAATTTGAAAAAATGGACGCTCACATTAGCAGCCTTACTGCTATCTTTAAGCCTAACAGCATGCGAGAGTAGTGGTGATAATGCCTCGCAATCATCTGATCAAGAAAAACAAGCATCACAAACGGAAAGTGACACTAATACAGAAAATCAAGATGAATCTCAGAAACAAATGCAAGAACAAATCCAAAAAGGTTTGTTAGATGAAGGGAAAACGGTGGCCATCATCAATGGGACAACAATTAAAGGCAAGGATTATAATATTACTTATCAATCTTTAGCAGCGCAATTGTATGCCTCCCTTTTGCAACAAGGGCAAAGTACCACCGGCGATCAGGTCTCTGAACAAGTGAAACAACAAACACTTAACACCATTGTCGGGCAAACGTTAATTTTACAAGATGCCAAAGCAAAAGGTTATAAAGCCACTGCTGATCAGATAAAAAGTCAATATGATAAAATGGTTGACCAATACGGCAGTGAAGATAAATTTAAGGCTGCGTTAAAAAAAGAAAATTTAACACTTGATGAAATGAAGGAGAATATTTCACAACAGCTCGTGTTTGACAAATATGTGGATAAAGAAGTCGGTTCAGAGGCTGTCTCGGATAAAGAAATCCAACAGTTTTACGACCAATATAGTAAAACGCAAAAAGACGCTCCTGAGCTCAAAGATATAAAATCACAAATCAAAGAGCAATTAGAGCAACAAAAGCAAAATGAAGACTTATCAAAAATTGTAGATAAATTGAAAAAGAGCGGTAAGGTAGACATAAAGATATAGTTCGATGAAAGAAATGGCCTCATCAATGTTGGTGAGGTCTTTTCATGTACGGTCATTTAAACCAATGGGGAGAATGGTGTTCTTAGACTAAAAAACTCCTTGGTTTCCATGCTATCCTCTTCAATCAGAAGTTTTTGTTAAGCAAGCATTATTATTAAAAGGCTATGGAACGCACTTCTCTAATTTCAAAAAATAGTATAGGTCGAAACCTATTGACTCTTACTTGTACCTTGTGGAGTACAGATCTACTTTTGACTGATAAGCTTTACAGAGACAGTATGGACTTAACAAAGATGACAGATGTTGCTCTCGGCTTTGTTTTTATATTGAAAATGTCACAATAGGGCTTGACGAAGGTGTCAAACCCTAATTGCTTTATTTAAAACACTTTTATTTTTTTGCTGATCTTGTTGCATTCTTAGAAGAGCCAGAAAGCTCAGATGCTAATTCTTCAACGTATTGTTTTTCTTGGCTATCTTTTGCTTGGGCTTTAGCCGCGTTGACACCATGTTGAACGATATCGTTTTTATCCTTTGCCATGGCGATCTCACCTCCATTTCACTGCTTTAGTATGTCTCTATCCCTGTCAATTATTTACGTTTTCTGTATGGTTTTAGAAGATGTTGAATTTGCGAAAGCTAAAGTTGCGCTTGTAAGGTCTTCCACTAAGCTATACATCTGACGCTATGAAAAAAGTGTGTTACATTTAATGGGAAGAAAAGATTCCCGAAAGTGAAAGAAGTCTTGTTAAGAAGCTCTTTTTTTAAAACAAATAACTGAATGTTCACAAAGGAGTCAATATGTTCAAACGTAAATATGGTGATCGACCTGATTGGACGCGGATTGTGAAAAGAGATTATGCACAGACTTTTCTTCATACACAAGAATTTCAAGGCCATATAACACTCATCAAAGTCGTTAAGGTAACAGAACCGTTATTTGTAATGTATGGCCATAAGAGGGTCTGTATTGTGGATGACGGTTATCTTTGGCTCCAACACTTTCCTTTTGGAAAACATTATTCAATGACAACAATGTTTGATGCATGTGGAGATATCGTGCAATGGTATATCGATATTTGTTATGAGAATGGTGTCGAAAATCAGATCCCGTGGATGGATGATTTGTATTTAGATATTGTTGTTTTGCCATCTGGAGAGAGTTACTTGCTTGATGAGGATGAACTTGAAGAAGCTTATCATGAGGGAAGCATTGATTTTGCACTATTTGATTTAGCCAGGCAAGAAGCTTTTCGCCTTCAACAACTCATCAAAGCCGATAAATTTGAATTGTTAAGCTTGGCTAAGAAACATAAAAAGCTTTTATTGGAAGAAAATGAAGGTTAACCATCCGAAGAACAGAAATGCTGGACGATCGGGACTTTCAGGCCAAACAAACGGCCTACTCAGGATCAGGACGATTTTGAGAGGCCTTTTTTGTAACCAGAATTACAATTTTTTGAAACCCTTATAAGTGCAACTTGGGCTAAGCCATTAAGGCTTGGCAATAACCTTAGTGAGTGAGTGTGAAAGTAAGAACAACAGGCTGTGCTTAGCGCAGTGGTGAAGCATAAGCCGAGTTTTCTATTATATTCATTCATTGACCAATTTGGAAAGTTTCTTAACTGCTGAGTTGAGAGCATTCACTTCTTCAGTTGTCATTCCGGTTGAATCCATTAAGGATTGGGGAATGCAGAGTGCTTTTTCTTGTAAGGATTTCCCTTCGTCCGTGATCTTGACGATAATAACTCGCTCATCTTTTGTATCACGACTTCGTTTAAGAAGTCCAGCAGCTTCCATTCGTTTAAGCATCGGCGTGAGGGTCCCTGAATCAAGCTCCAACAACTCCCCGAGTTGTTTTACCGTACTTTGTTCATATTCCCATAGAACGACAAGAACCAAGTATTGCGGGTAGGTTAATTTTAGTTCATCTAAATAGGGGCGATATAAGCGTAGTATAGCTCTTGAACAGGCATAAATGGAAAAACACAAGTGATCATTTAATGTTAAAAAATTTTGCTCTTGTTCCAAGGTTCATCTTCCTTTAATAAAATTGTTCGCAACTTAATTTTAAAAAATTATACCGTGCTTAAGGGGGGAGTCAAGAGTGAACGCCTTAACAGAAACAAAAGCTGTTAAAGGGCGATCTGTTAATCAATACTTGGTTAACACAATAGATTTCTTAATAAAGTAGAGCCGATTCATCAGCTTCTTCTCTCAAGGAAGTCACTTAATGAAGTCACTTAATTGATTTTGAATTTTATGATAAAATTGAAATAAAAACGAGGAAGGGAAAGCGACAACGTGACAATAAAAAACGTTTCCATCATTGGGCTCGGCGCCTTGGGTGTCATGTACGGACAATATTTATCGAAGAAACTTCCAAAACAGAACTTAAGCATCATTGCAGATCAACAGCGGATTGAAAACTATCAAAACCAGGGCATTTATTGTAATGGGGAGCGTTGTGAGTTTCACTATGTCACACCTGAAGAAGTTGTAAGACCGGCCGATCTGGTTATTTTCACTGTGAAATTCAATGGTTTGAGAGAAGCGATAGAAGCTGTCCGTCATCATGTTGGTGAGCAGACCATCCTAATATCAGCCTTGAACGGGATTTCTAGTGAAGGCATTATCGGAGAAACATATGGCCTTGATAAGGTATTATATTGTGTTGCCCAAGGTATGGACGCTGTGAAAGTGGGAAACAAGCTTTCCTATGATCATATGGGTTTGCTTTGTTTTGGTGAACGACAACCTGGTGTGATCTCTAAAAAGATGAAGCGATTGGCCGCTTTTTTTGATGAAGTAGAGCTTCCTTATGAAATCGAATCTGACATGTTTAAAAGGCAATGGGGGAAATTCATGCTCAATGTTGGTGTGAATCAGACGGTTGCTGTACATAGAGGAAATTATGGTGACATTCAGAAAGAAGGTCCTGCTAGAGAAATGATGATTGCTGCGATGCGAGATGTCATCGCGTTATCGGAGCAAGAAGGTGTGAATTTGACAGAGGAAGATCTAACATACTGGCTTAGCGTTTTAAACACACTGAGTCCAGAAGGGAAACCCTCAATGGCTCAAGATGTTGAAGCGAGGCGCTATAGTGAAGTTGATTTATTTTCTGGAACTGTCATAACCTTGGGGGAGAAGTATGGTCTCCCGACACCTATTAATCATGAACTTTACGATCGGATAAAATTGATGGAAAGTGATTACGAAGTGTCAATGAACCACTAAGCAGAAACAAGCTATCTTAGTTCTTTTCTGATCTTGTGAAAAATGATCACCAAAAGAGGAATAGTTTGGAAGGAAATGAACGCAGAAGCTTGAACATCCTTTAGCCGCTAAGTCATCAATAAATCTCATAATAAAGGGGAGGCTATGACCATGAGAATTCTCATCGCCCAACCGAAACGTGAACAAGAATTAGAACAGTTAGAACATGAAATACTCCACCATCCCGACACGGATATCATCGTATTTCCAGAAGGCTATTTTAAAGAAGAAAAGCGAGAAAGAATCTGCAGTCTGGCGCATCAGTATAATCTTTATGTGGTCGCGGGTTACAAGGATCATAACGATAAGGATCGAGCTTTTATTGTTAATAGAGCCGGTGAATTGATTTTAGAGAGGGCCAAAACACCCGAAAAGGAGCGACTCTATTCTCCTTCTAAAGTTGTTGATCGTGATGTGAAAATTGCTTATCTACTCTGTCGTGAGGTTTTCCTTGGATTAGAAGGATTGGATCAAGCCCAATCGGTTGATTTGATTTTTAATCCTATTGGTGTTGGTATGTTTAGTGAGGAGCAGTTTTCAGATTGGACGAATGAGGCGAAACAAATCGCGATAACTCAAAAAGCCTTGGTGATTGGCGTCAGTCACGCCGATGGCTCCTATCGAAATTGTGGCTATTCAATACCGATTGCCTATTGTTTTGATGAAAAAGGTGAAGAAGTCTTTAGTGCTAAAAATGATACGCGTACAAGGATTCTAGATACTGAAACAAGAAAGACATGGATACTTGATCATTCGCTCATATAGAGGTAAGCCGTTAACTCTAACGAGGGAAGTTTCGCGTAACATTTTTTATTGGTGCATCAAGATGTGTATGATTTCATTCGATAGGAGGAAGGCGTTTCACCGACATATTTTTTGAAGACGCGGTAGAAATGAGGGGTACTATAAAAGCCACTTTCTTCAGCAATAACCGCCACATTGTCATCTGTTGAAAGAAGTAGCTCCTTGGCTTTGATTACTTTTTTAGTGGTCATATAGTCCGTGACGTTCATCCCGGTCGTTTGTTTAAATACTCGACTAAAATGTTCTGGACTGACACAGGCTTCTTTAGCGAGTTCAGACAGTGTCAAGTTTTCAATGAGATGTATTTCAATATATTTTAAGATATCTCTCATCCACTTTGGTCCCTTATCAACAGTTGGTAGGGGTTCTTTATGTATTTCTGCAACCATGCGGTTGAGACTCAATAAAAAGAGATGAAGCAAATGGATGCAGGCTGACTGATACGCAATGGATTGGTGAGAAAGTTCATGGTAAAGCCTGTCAAACAGTGATTCGATATGATGCTGCTGTTCGTTTCCGAGAGAGAGCTTGTAGTCATTTAATTGCTTACCTTTATCAAAAACATGCATATATGAAAAGGATTTACCCATCAATTCTCGATAAATCATGGTATCATCAAAAAAGAGAGCAGTAGAAGTTAACGGACGCGAGTGATCCGGCAACGTATGATGGATCGTGCCACTTGGAATGATAAAAATATCACCGGGATACATGTCATAAAACAGATTATTGATAAAAAAAGTGCCGTATCCGTCGTAGACATAGACAATTTCATACCATTCATGGAAATGGTCAGGGAGTTCATTTTGAGGTCCCTTTGTGCTACGATAGGTGAGCTCCAAAGGAAAGGGTGCATCCTCATCGAATGGGCGTTTATAAGCTTTCATGTGGTTCCCCCCCTTATTTTATTGTTATCGCTTTCATTATATCAATAAACAGTACAATTTTGCAATGATTCGCAATTTTACTTGTGCAAGTTGCTAGTATAATGATCAGTAATTACAAGAGTAATAGAAAGGATGGGAGTCTTGAAACTTCAATACAGTAGACCAGCATCTCAATGGACTGAGGCGCTTCCCATAGGGAATGGTCGTCTCGGGGCAATGGTTTTTGGTGACGTCAATCAGGAACATCTCCAACTGAATGAAGATACTTTATGGTCAGGATATCCAAAAGACTGGAATAATCCACAGACGAAAGAAGTTTTACCGAAAATTCGTCATCTGTTGCAAGAAGGCAAGTATATGGAGGCCGATCACCTTTGTCGAGAAATGATGGGACCATATACCCAATCCTATCTACCGCTCGGAGATTTATTTTTATCTTTTGAACATGGGGGAGGAACGGTCGATACTTATTTAAGGTATCTTGATTTAGAAAATGGCATCGTGGGAACAGAATATGAGATGGCTGGAGTAAAGTATAAGCGAGAAGTGTTTGCTTCTTACCCTAATCAAGTCATCGTTATTCGCCTCGAGTGCGATCGTCCCAAACAGTTGAATGTTCGTGTAGCTTTTGACAGCCTACTTCAACATAAAAAGACTAGAGATAAAGGTCAGCTCATTTTGAAAGGGATAGCGCCAGAGCATGTTGATCCACAGTATCATAGCTCAGATCAGCCTATTATTTATGGAGAGTGGGAAACAACAAAGGCGATGCGATTCGAAGGGCGCCTGGCCGTTCAGCTTGAAGGTGGGCAACTTGAATGGCTTTCTCCAGAAGAGCTGTCTATCCGTGATGCGAGTTTAATAACGTTATATTTTAATGCGGCGACAGGTTTTAAGGGATTTGATTGTTTACCGAGTAAAACAGAGGATGAGGTTAGCTTACTCGCTTCACAGCCTCTTGAGAAAGTGATGCACTATACTTATGAGGAACTCCGAAACAGTCATATAGAAGATTACCAGGCACTTTTTAATCGGGTAAAACTTCATTTAGGAGACCGTCAAGCACCTGAAGACTTGTCTACAGACCGGCATATTGTCAAGTTTGGCGGGGCTGATCCAAGTCTTATTGAACTCTTGTTTCAATATGGTCGCTATTTGATGATCGCGAGTTCTCGGTCAAATACACAGCCCGCGAATCTTCAGGGCATATGGAATATGGAACTGCAACCGCCATGGAGTAGTAACTGGACATTGAATATTAATGCTGAAATGAATTATTGGCCTGCGGAAACATGTAACTTAGCAGAATGTCATGAGCCGCTTTTAAACTTTATTGAACATTTAGCAGTAAATGGTGCAGTCACTGCCAAGGTCAATTACGGTGTCCGTGGTTGGACAGCACATCATAATTCGGACCTTTGGGCACAAACGGCACCAGTAGGTGATTACGGTAAAGGTGATCCTGTTTGGGCTATTTGGCCAATGGGAGGGGCATGGCTTTCCCAGCATTTATGGGAGCATTATACGTTTGCTCAAGATACTCATTTCTTACGAGAAACAGCCTACCCCATTATGAAGCAAGCAGCACTTTTTTGTTTGGACTGGTTAGTGGAAGACCATGAGGGGTATAAGGTAACAATGCCTTCGACGTCACCAGAAAATAAATTCATCATTGAACAAGGGACGACGGGAGTTAGTGTTGCAAGCACAATGGATCTATCTTTGATTTGGGATATATTCACCAATTGTATTGAGGCTGCGACTATTTTACAGATCGATGAAGCATGGAGCCAAAAGCTTAGTGACACTCGAGAACAACTCTTCCCCATGCAAATCGGCCAACAAGGTCAGCTACAAGAATGGTTCCAAGACTTTCAAGAAGAAGATCGTCATCATCGTCATGTGTCTCATCTTTTTGGCGTTTATCCTGGGAGACAGCTTACTAAGTATAAGAATCAAAAATTCTTTAATGCTGCGAAAAAATCACTTGAACGACGTGGAGATGGTGGAACAGGATGGAGCCTTGGCTGGAAAGTCGCTTTATGGGCACGCTTCGGAGATGGAAATCGCTCGCTGAAGCTACTATCTAATCTCCTACAACTCATACAAGATGATAAAGAGAATTATCATAAAGGAGGAGTTTATGCGAATTTGTTTGATGCCCATCCCCCGTTTCAAATTGACGGTAATTTTGGAGTAACTGCCGGGATTGCAGAACTGTTAGTGCAGTCACACGATGGCTATTTGCACCTCCTGCCAGCACTTCCAGATGCCTGGCCGGAAGGTTATGTAAAAGGATTGAGAGCTAGAGGTGGATTTGAGGTTAATATAGAATGGAAAAATGGAAAGCTGATTCAAGCCGAGATTCTTTCCCATGCTGGGGAACGCTGTCGCATAAAATCTGAAATTCCACTGGTAATCAAAGAGTTTAACAGTGAAGGCATTATCCCTACCTATACAACGGATAATGGCTGTTTAGAATTTGTAACCATAAGAGAAGGACGTTATCAATTGGAGGCCATGAATAGTGCTCATATCTCTCTGTAAGATTTTTTGGGATTGCGTTATATGTGTCTAAAACTGTTATAACTATACTTGAAATTGCAGTCAATTCCCCATTTAGCAGACTCTAAATGGGGGTTCTTTTTATCAGCAAAGCGAAAAAGAGAGTGCATGTATTTAGAGAAAACAGTAGCACTACAAACAAACGAAGCTTTAATTTTCTTTGTGATCTCCATCTAAAAATTGCTATGACCAAGAGTTAACGATTGTTCTGAAAACATCAATAAAAGATATATTTATGATATAAAAAGCCATTTCTATTTATAGAACTGATTATTATAATGATTATGAACTTTGAAAGAGGAGGTGACTCAATGTTACGCGGGATTTCAAGACTCATTAGTCCGTCATTGATAAAAGTGTTAATGGAAATGGGACATGGAGATGAAATCGTATTTGCTGATGGGAATTTTCCCGCAGCTAGCCATGCAGAGCGTCTCGTATCATGTGACGGTCATCAAATTTCAGACCTCCTTGAAGCGATCTTGCCTTTATTCCCATTAGATGAATATGTATCACATCCTGCTACGCTGATGAAGGTTGTTGAAGGTGACACTGTAAGAACACCGATTTGGAATCACTATCAAAATTTGCTCCAGAAATATACGGAAGTAGTTGAACCTTTTGATTACGTGGAACGCTTTGCTTTTTATGAGCGAGCAAAAAAGGCATATGCAATCGTTGCAACAGGCGAAAATGCCCTTTATGCGAATATTATTCTAAGAAAAGGCATCATCTCACCACCACTTAAAGAATGAGGGGAAAATATGAAAATTGATGCACATCAGCATTATTGGAGGATTTCTCGGGGCGATTATGGTTGGATCACCCCAGATAATTACTTGTTATATCGGGATTACTTACCAGGAGATTTGGTACCAGATCTACAGAAACAACATATCGATGGAACGATTCTTGTGCAAGCAGCCCCTACTCTAGAGGAAACATCATTTCTCCTTTCTTTAAGCGAAAGGAATGATTCGATCCTAGGGGTGGTTGGATGGTTAGACCTCACAGATCCTGAATATATGCATCACTTGGAAAACTTTAGTCAGTATCCTAAGTTTGTGGGTTTCCGATTGATGATACAAGATATGCCAGATCCCAAACGTGTCCTTCAACCGGATTATATTAAAGCTTTATCTTTTTTTGTGGAAAAGGACGTTCCGGTTGATTTACTTGTGACCTCAGATCAGTTGCCTATTTTAATTCAGCTGTTAGACAGGGTTCCAGGTTTACGAGGGGTTGTTGATCATTTGGCCAAACCACCGATCGCCTCTGGGGCATTGCAGCCTTGGCAAGAACAAATCGAAGCCATAGCAACTCACTCGAATATCTATTGTAAGTTATCAGGAATGGTGACTGAGGCTGATAGAGAGAATTGGGAGATCAATAATTTTGTTCCATATGTCCGTCATATTATTGCAACCTTTGGATTCTCTCGGATCATGTATGGGAGTGATTGGCCTGTCTGTCTTCAAGCAGCAAGTTATGCAGAGGTCTACAATTTGGTTAGCCATTGTTTGCCAACAAACGTGACACCGACTCAGCAAGCAGCCTTTTTTGGAGGGAATGCACAAAATTTCTATAAATTAAAAGGATGAAGGCTTAAAGAAAGGAGTGAATGGAAGATGAAAGTCATGATTTGCGATCAACCTCATAAATTTTCAATCCGTGAGATTAAAAGGCCAACGCTTCGTGCAGGTGAAGCATTGATTAAGGTGCAAAGGATTGGCATATGTGGGACCGATTTGCATGCTTATCAAGGGAATCAGCCCTATTTTACCTATCCCCGTGTGTTAGGTCATGAATTATCAGGTATTGTCGTGAAGACGAGTGAAGAGATTGATGCCTTCGAAAATGGTGATGAAGTGACCATTCTCCCTTATATGGAATGTGGAAAGTGTATTGCCTGTCGTAACGGTAAACCAAACTGTTGTACTGGCCTCAAAGTAATTGGTGTGCATAAGGATGGAGGAATGGCTGAATATATCAGCGTACCCGCAGATCATTTGATTGAAACTAAAGGATTATCGGCGGAACAAGCCGCACTTATAGAACCTTTTTCCATCGGTGCCCACGCCGTCAGAAGGTCAGGACTACGAGCTGGACAATACATCATGGTTATTGGAGCAGGTCCAATTGGTTTGGGGGTTATGGCCCTGGCTAAGCAGAAGCAAGCAAAAGTCATAGCGATGGATGTTAATGAAGAGCGACTTCAATTTAGTAAGGAATGGGCTAAGGTAGATGCTACTGTTAATCCGACCACAGGACAATCAATGGAAGAATTAGCGAGGATCACCAATGGCGACTTTCCGACCGTTGTTTTTGATGCGACAGGGAACCAACACTCTATGAACCAATCCTTTCAATATGTTGCGCATGGTGGGACCCTTGTCTTTGTCGGATTAATGAAACATGAGATCACATTCTCTGACCCTGACTTCCATGGCAAAGAATTAACATTGATGGCCAGTCGAAATGCAACACGTGAAGACTTTCATTTTGTGATTGAGAATTTAAGATTAGGGAATATCGACATTAAAGGTTATCTTTCTCACCGTTGTCGGTTTGATGATCTCATCGATCATTTCGATAAGTGGCTTCAACCGGAGTCTAAGGTGATTAAAGCCATGGTAGAATTATAGGTTGTTTGCGAGAAAATTAGGATGCACGTTATTCATTTTAAAACAATAAATGAAAAGGGTTTCATGATATCAATAAAGAGTACAATAATGCCGTTTTTCGCAATTTACCTCACTCCTATTGATAGTATAATGAGGGAAAATGCATGATGCAAAAAAATGATAAGTGATTAAATTTATTGAAGGAGGTCTTTAGATGAGTGTCAGAACAGAAGAAACAAACTATGCAAATATCCCAAATTATTATGGGGATCCCACATGGCTAATTCATGATCGGTTTGGATTGTTTATTCATTGGGGGCTATATGCCGCAGCTGCACGTCATGAATGGGTGATGAATCGTGAAAAGATTCATCCTGATACGTATAGAAAGTATTTTAAACACTTTGAGCCTGATTTATATCAACCTCAAAAATGGGCAAAAGCGGCCAAAGAGGCTGGAATGAAGTATTTTGTAATAACCACAAAACATCACGAGGGCTTTGCTCTTTGGGATTCTCAATTAACAGATTACAAGGCTACAAACACACCTGCCAATAAGGATTTGTTGAAGGAAATGGTGGAAGCCTTTCGTGAAGAAGGGTTAAAAGTAGGTTTCTATCATTCTTTAATTGATTGGCATCATCCTGATTTTCCCATTGATGGTCTGCATCCTCAACGGGAGGATGAAGCTTTTAAAGCCAAAGCCTCTGGGAGGGAGATTCAAAAATACCGTGAATATTTGCATGGACAAGTGCGCGAATTACTCACAAACTATGGAAAGATCGATTATTTATGGTTTGATTTCTCTTATCCACACCAAGATTGGGGCTGGTCCAAAGGTAAAGGGGCTGAGGATTGGCACTCAGAAGAATTAGAGAAAATGATCTTCGAATTACAGCCTGATATCATTTTAAATGATCGCCTAGACTTAGGGCGAGGAGTAGTGACACCTGAACAGTATCAGCCGAATGCTCCGATAGAAATAAATGACTTGCCGGTCCTTTGGGAAGCCTGTCAAACGTTAAATGGGAGCTGGGGATATGACAGAGATAATCTTGACTGGAAATCGGTTGATATGCTTGTAAAAATGTTGATTGATACAGTGTCGAAAAATGGAAATCTATTATTAAATGTCGGACCAAATGGACGTGGGGAATTTGATGAGCGTTCGCTAGAGACTTTACAAGGGATTGGGCAGTGGATGAGGCTTCACTCACGGTCAATTTACGGCGCGGCGGCGAGCAACTTCCAGGCTCCTGTTGACTGTCGATATACGCAGAGAGGAAACCGCTTATATTTACATCTCTTCTCATGGCCGTTTAAGCATGTTCATTTAAAAGGTTTATCAGGTAAAATCGAATATGCTCAATTCCTTCATGACGCTTCAGAAATTCATTATAAAGAGCATGATCCAAATGAAGTGATTACGAGTACTGAATGGGAAATAGCGCCCGATAGTGTGACGCTTGAGCTCCCTGTACAAAAACCAAACGTTACCGTGCCCGTGGTGGAAATTTTCTTAAAGGAATAGAAAGGATCAATACAATGCTGAATGAGCCGAAAAAGAGTTCTTTTAAAAAAAGAGAATAGAATAATATGAGGAGACTTCTAAATGAAAATCACAAATGTTGAGACTTATTTACTTGATGTTCCTTTGAAACAGAGAGCGATTACGGACTCTCAAACCCGATTGGAATCAGTAGAATTTATTGCTGTCCGGCTGGACACCGATGAGGGGATTAGTGGTTGGGGCTTCAATTGGAACTATACTAAGGGAACGCGAGCAGTACAGGTTGTTATAGACGATAATTATGCACCCTTATTAAAAGGTAAAGATCCTCTTCAACATAAACAAATTGTACGTGAACTCCACTATTCTAATCATTTTATTGGTCGAGTGGGGATAACTCAAGTTGGATTATGCGCGATCGATCTTGCCCTTTGGGATATTCGCCTGAAGATAGCGGGTCAACCTTTATGGAAATATCTTGGTGCTTGTAAAGATAAAGTCAAAGCTTATAACACGGATGGTGGTTGGTTGTCATGGTCCACCGATGAACTTATACAAGATATGTCTAAAATTGTGGATCGTGGTTTTGATGCCGTTAAAATGAAGTTAGGGCGTCCCGATCCAAGTGAGGATTACGCACGCGTAAAGGCAGTCCGACAAGCACTTGGAGATAAAGTAAAATTAATGGTAGATGTTAACACGGTTTGGGATTTAAAAACGGCGATTGTATGGGGGAGACGTCTAGAAGAATTTAATATTGAATGGTTAGAAGAACCTATGCATCCTTTTGATAAAAAGGCCCACGCAGAGTTGGCTCACAGACTCGATGTCCCCATTGCTGTTGGTGAGACAATTTACACTAAATATGATTTTCGGGATTATATTGAAATGGGCGCTGTTGATATTGTTCAGGCAGACTGTACAAAGCTCTCAGGCATTGATGAATGGCTTGATGTTGCTGCACTTGCCCGCAGTTATAATCTTGAATGTATCCCTCATACTAATGTGCAACAGAAACTCCATGTCCAATTGGCAGCCGTTACTCCGAATGCACCAATGGTAGAGTATTGTTATGAATCTATCGCAGACATTTGGGAAAACCCGATCCAAGTCAAAGAAGGTTATTATAATCTTCCTGAAGAGCCAGGATTGGGATGTAAATTGACTGACCGTGTTTTGCAAGAATGTCGGATTGGATAAGAACTATAGAATTGAACCCTGTCCAGGTCATGAAAAAATAAGGACCCATTTTCCACCGATAATTGTTATCGATAACAATTATCGGTGGAAAACAACCATAAAATAGGTAGAAATCAATCTATTATTTTATACTCTTTTACGAGAAAAATAGAGAAAGGTGAGACGATGGCTGGTCAAAATGAAGAACAAATCATTGAACAGGGTGTGCACAATTATAGCGCTGAAAAAGAATGGGTAAAGCCAGAGGATCCATTGCTTCTTGAACGTCTTGAATGGTTTAAAGACCAAAAGCTGGGAATTATGATGCACTGGGGGCCATATTCACAACTAGGTATAGTTGAATCATGGGCATTAAGTGATAAAGACGGTGATTGGTCAAGGGAAGGTATTGATTGGGAGAGAGATTCGGAAGAATTAAAGCGTCAATATTTTGACTTGAATAAGACATTTAATCCTATTCGGTTTCAACCAGAGGTTTGGGCTGATTTGGCTTATGAAGGGGGATTCAAATATTTAATTTTTACAACGAAACATCATGACGGATTTAGCATGTGGGATACTCATATGACAGATTATCGGATTACAGGTCAAGATACTCCTTTCCATAAACATAAATATGCTGATATTTGCAAACACCTTTTTGATGCCTTTCGTGCCAGAGGGCTATCGATTGCCACTTACTTTTCTAAGGCGGATTGGCATTCAGAATATTATTGGGCACAGGGAATGGAGAGAGGAAGATCCATGTGGCGCGGACCCTCTTATGACCCAGAAGAGTATCCGTGGCTATGGGAGTCATTTGTTCAATTTACACATGAACAGATTATGGAACTCATGTCCCGGTATGGACGAATTGATGTGTTGTGGCTTGATGCGGGATGGGTCGGCCATAAACGCCAAGATATTTGTCTAGGAGAGGTCATTCAAAAAGCTCGGAAGTTACAACCATGGCTCATTACAGCTGATCGAACTATGGGTGGTCCCTATGAAAATTACATCACACCAGAACAAACTATCCCTGAACATCCATTGTCTGTACCGTGGGAAAGCTGTATTACAATGGGGACATCTTTTTCGTTTAAATATGAGGATGACTATAAAACAGCACGCGAGATTATCCATACGCTTGTTGAAGTAATTGCTAAGGGTGGAAATTTAGCTTTGAACGTTGGGCCACAGCCAGATGGACGGTTGCCAAGTGGAGCAATTTCGCGAATGAAAGAATTAGGCGCGTGGTTGAATATTTATGGAGAAGCCGTCTATGGGACTCGAATATGCGCGCCGTATTTTAAAGAGAATTGTGGATTTACGTGCAAAGGTGAGACCGTGTACTGTTTCTATCTCTATCAAAAGGAAGACGTTGTAAAAGAATATATACTCCTTCCTTTTACGGGTGAAGTTGAACATATTCTTATGTTGGGGAAAGAAGAGATTGAGGTATCTTACCAGCAAATCAATGAGGGAGTACGCATTAGGCTCCCACATATTGAGGAACAAGCCCCAATTGCGCATGTATTTAAGATAGAATAAGTCAACCAACAACTCACTTTGAATAAAAATACCCAAATTAACCTGCTGCATCAAAGGGAGAGATGAGAGTCATTCGACTCCATTTTCCCTTAGTTTGCTATGCTTATTTATAGACTTTTCAACAGGATGACCGGAAATTACCTACGATTAAAAATATTTTATAAAGAAAGAAAATTTAAATTGACAGTCTATTTTTGCGATGTTACTATTATGTTACCGATAACTAAAATACAGAATGACTTAAGTTTAAAAAGATAGCTTTAAGATGAGTGAAATATTAGATTTCGTTTAATCATTTGTTTACATATTTTTCAGATATAAAAATTCTATTAGGGGGGAAAGCGTTGGGCACAACTAAATTGCAAACATCTAAACTTACAAGTCAAACGAAGGTTTCAGTTAAAAAAAGGTTCACATTCATGAAAGCGCTTAAGAATCACTGGCAACTTTATTTGCTCTTTTGTTTACCGCTTTTGTATGTCATTGTTTTTAAATATGTCCCTATGTATGGAGCAATCATTGCTTTTAAAAATTTTGATCCAACCTTAGGGATTTGGGGAAGTCCGTGGGTGGGGCTAGATAATTTTATAAAATTTATACACTCATATGAATTTGGAAGGGTCCTTAAAAATACGTTGTTGCTAAGCCTTTATCACTTGATTGCGGGATTTCCATTCCCGATAATATTAGCTTTAAGCTTAAATTACGTTTACAGGAAACGGTTTAAAAAATTTGCTCAAATGATTACCTATGCTCCTCACTTCATTTCAGTTGTTGTTATTGTGGGCATCATCTTATTGTTTCTTTCTCCTAGAGGTCCTTTTAGCCAAGTCCTTTCTTTATTCGGAGTGCATAATGTTGACATTATGGGAGAGCCCTCATTATTTAAATCTATTTATGTTTGGTCTGATATTTGGCAAAATGTAGGTTTTGGTTGCATCATCTACTTGGCTGCTTTAACTGGTGTAAGTCCGAGTCTTCATGAAGCAGCGATCATTGATGGTGCAAGTATTTTAAAACGAATTTGGCACATTGATATTCCAGGCATCCTACCAACAACAATTATATTGTTGATCTTAAATATGGGAAGTATTTTGGATACAGGGTTTCAAAAGGTATTGCTATTACAAAACTCCTTGAATCTATCATCATCAGAAGTAATAGATACGTTTGTTTACAAGGTTGGTTTAGTGGCCCCAATTCCGCAGTATTCATATGCTGCCGCTATTGGATTTTTCAAGGCGGCGATTGCCTTTGTTTTAATCATCGGTGCTAATCGACTTGCGAGAAAAGTAGGACAAGAAAGTCTTTGGTAACTCTGGAAGATAGGGGTGGTTTAGTATGAATAGTAATATCAGAGAATCTAAAGGAGATCGAATTTTCCTTATATGTAATTATGTTTTTCTATGTATTCTATTGATTGCTGTTTTATACCCGCTTATCTATGTATTAAGTGCTTCATTTAGTTCAACTAAAGCCGTTACTTCAGGACGGGTGTGGTTATGGCCGGTAGATTTTAGTTTAACAGCTTACAAGGAAGTATTTAATTATGCTTTAATTTGGAAGGGGTACGCAAACTCTATTTTTTATACCGTGGTCGGGACTCTCATTAATATTGCATTAACTATTATGGCTGCTTATCCACTCTCAAGAAAGGATTTTAAAGGCAAAAACTTATTTATGTTGTTATTTGTCTTTACAATGATTTTTAATGGTGGATTGATTCCAACTTACCTTCTTGTCAAAGATCTTGGCATGCTAGATACACGCTGGGCCTTGATCATCCCCAACGCGATGTCTGTGTTTAATGTCATTATAACCCGAACTTATTTCAAAACGACAATTCCAGACGAACTATTAGAATCAGCTCAACTGGATGGATGTACTGACATGAAATTTTTAACAAGAATTGTGTTGCCTCTGTCTGGACCGATTATTGCTGTCATTGCATTGTTTTATGCTGTAGGGCATTGGAACGAATATTTTGACGCTCTTATCTATCTGCGAGATCAGAATCTCTTTCCGTTACAATTGATTTTGAAAAATATTCTTGCGCAAAGTGAAATTGATCCTTCTATGATTGGAGATATTGCGATGCTTCAATCCAGGATTGGTCTTACAGAACTCCTGAAATACGCATTAATTGTAGTCTCATCCTTGCCTGTTTTAATTATCTACCCCTTTGTACAAAGGCATTTTGTAAAAGGGGTTATGATTGGATCTTTAAAAGAGTAAATCTATGCCCTGCTAAAAGGAGGTGGTAGCCAACCTTTTGGGTTTAGAGTGGAGAAAATTCTATTGATTGGGTTGAGGAGGAATTTGATGAAACATAAGTTTATAGTCATTTTAACCTTTTTGTTGTTGTGTTCATTACTAATGGCTGGATGCTCGAGTAAAGAAACTTCAAAGAAAACAACCGCCGATGTTAAACCTATTGTAACAGATCCCGATACTTTCCCGATTGTGAAGGATAAAGTAACACTCACTGTTCTTATCCCTTCTAATTCACTGGTGAAAGACTTTAATACTAATGATTTTACTAAATGGTATGAGAAAAAAACGGGCGTTCATGTTAAGTGGGAAATTATACCTGAAGATGGTGCTGCGGAAAAACTTAATCTTATGTTAGCAAGTGGCGATTTGCCTGATGTCATTATGCATATGCCTGTGACAAAATCACAATTGATGGTGTACGGGAAAAAGGGCGTCTTTCAATCTCTTAATAACTTAATTGATAAGTATGGACTGAGACCAAGAAAATGCTTAATGATGTCCCTGGCGTTAAAGATGCAATAACAACACCTGATGGTGATATATACTCCCTTCCGCAAGTCAATGACTGTTACCACTGTTCAATGTCTGAAAAAATGTGGGTATACAAACCATGGCTCGATAAGTTAGGTTTGAAAATACCAACAACAACCGATGAATTTACGGCTATGTTAAAAGCCTTTAAAACACAGGATCCGAATGGAAATGGCAAAGCAGATGAAATCCCACTATCAGGGATGAAGAATTCTTGGCATGAAGATATTGCTGGTTTCTTAATGAATCCCTTTATTTACAGTGATATGTTTGTAAAAGACGGGAAAATACAGGTGCCGTATAATACACCAGAGTGGCAAGAGGGATTAAAGTATCTTCATCAATTGTATGCTGATGGTCTTATTTATTCGGGGTCATTCACTCAAGACTCAGAACAATTTATGAAATTGGGTGAGAATCCTGGTACCCCTATTTTAGGGGTGGCGGTAGCGGCGACACGTTCTACATTTGCAGATATTAGTGATAAAGGAAGAGGAAACGATTACGTTGTTGTTCCTCCACTAAAAGGACCTGATGGAAACCGCGTGACTCTTTATGAGCCTGCACCTGTGACACAACCAGCAGAATTTATCATTACTAAAAATTGTAAGCATCCTGATGTTGCCATGCGTTGGGCGGATGCTATGTATAAGCGGGATATCACCTTACGCTCTGTCATTGGACGTCCAGATAAAGAATGGCGCAATGCTAAAGAGGGTGAAACAGGATTAAATGGAAAACAAGCGTCGTGGGTTGAACTTAAACAATCAGAAGCCCTTACAAATCATGCTTGGATGCAAACGGGGCCATCTTTAAGGACAAGAGAATTTCGTTCTAGTCATGCAGTCCCCAAGGGAACACAGGAGGAGGTCCTTTGGAAAGCAACAGAACAATACGAGCCCTATCTTCCAAAAGATATAGAACCAGTGCCTGATCTGTTTTTCACAGAGGAACAATCTAATGAAATGGCAACGTTAGAAAAAACAGTTACAGATTATGTTGATGAAATGAAGGCGAAATTTATCACGGGGAAAGCCAATATCGATAAGGATTGGGATAAATACATCAAAACATTAGACAGTATGGGCATTAAGGACTATGTGAAAATTTATCAAGAGGCATACGATGCTAAGTATAAAAATTAGGAGAATTTATTCAATGTAAGAGGGGGAGATTTCTACTTCTCCTCTCTTTCTTCTCATAAAAATGAATGAGGGCTATTTATTGGAGGTGCTTAAAATGACCGAACAAGCTGTACCTACGCAGCAACAAAGCAGATGGCAGGATCTTGAGCTCGGGATGTTTTTTCATTTTGGAATCAACACTTTTTATGATCAAGAGTGGGGAACTGGAGAAGAGGATCCTAAAAAGTTCAACCCTAGCGATTTAGATGCGAGACAATGGGTAAGGATTGCAAAACAAGCAGGGTTTAAATATATTATTTTAACAGCAAAACATCACGATGGCTTTTGCTTATGGCCAACAACGACTACGGAACATTCTGTTAAATCCAGTCCATGGAAACAGGGAAAAGGGGATGTTGTTGGTGAGGTTGCGACCGCTTGCCAGGAGGAAGGGTTATTATTTGGATTATATCTTTCTCCGTGGGATCGACATGAGCCGTGTTATAAAGATAAAAATGCCTATGATGACTTTTATTGTCAGCAGTTGACAGAATTGTTGACTCAATATGGTCCATTGGTTGAAGTATGGTTTGATGGAGCGGGATCAGAAGGTCGTCAATATGATTGGCGGAGAATCATTGATTTGGTTGAGCGTTACCAGCCAGAAGCTATGGTCTTTAATATGGGGCGGCCGACAATAAGATGGGCAGGAAATGAAGATGGAGTGGCGCCTTATCCAAATTGGAATTCAAGTAAGACAGCTCGACTTAGCCTTTTCACTGATTCAGCGCCAACCTGGTTACCGGATACACCGGAATGGCTTCCTTCAGAATGTGATGTGCCGATTCGGAATCGTCATTGGTTTTGGCGCACGGATGACGAGCATAATTTAAAATCTCTTGAAGAATTAATGGATATTTATTATCGGTCAGTTGGCCATGGTGCAAATCTCTTATTAAATGTAGCTCCTGATAAGTATGGGCTAATCCCTGAAATAGATGCAGAAAGAGTCATTGCATTTGGTCAAGAAATCAAGTCAAAGTTTGCACAACCTCTTTCTGAGACTTCGGGAAAAGGAAATGTCATCACCCTTCAAATGGACAAACCTATACTAATCAACCATGTTATATTAAAGGAAGATATTACATATGGAGAAAGGGTGAGAAAATACAGACTAGAATATCTACAGGATGGCGATTGGAAAGAAGTGTTCGTTGGAACTGCCGTTGGTCACAAGAAGATTGATTCTTTTGATCCTATCGTCACAAATCAATTACGTTTAATGGTGACCGAAGCAATTGATACACCAATTATTAAGCAACTTGCATGTTTTGATATCAATAATCAAGTTGGTCACTGATAACTTAATCCATTACTGATTTTCTAATAAAAACTTAGCATTTGAATTAGCCGAAGGATAGCTCCTATCGGCTAATTTTACAACCCTATCAAAAGATTTATTTTGATAGGGGGAAATGTAGGAGTGCTTTTTTAAGATATTAATAAAGGTTATTTGCGCCCTTTGAAGGTGTATCCTAATGAAGATTTTCGAACAATGATTTCTGGGGGAAGGACAATGCGCCGATTTTCTTTTGGTCCAGTTCCTTCTATGCGCTCTATGAGAAATTGAGCTCCCATGTAACCGTAACTATAGGCGGATTGTGCGGCAACCGTGAGAAAAGGGTTGAATCCGGAAATGGGTTCGAAGTCATCAAAACATACAATAGCCATGTCATCTGGAACTTGGATCCCTTTTTTGTTGAGGGCTTTGATCACATTGACTGCAATAAAATTATTCCCTGCAAAAATCGCGGTGGGACGCTGGTTTTTAGGGAGCGATAGGAGTTGCTCAATGACGTCATCAGCGGTATCTTCTTTATATTGGATTTCCCACATTAATTTTTTTTTATAAGGGAGATTGGATAAGCGTAGAGTCTCTTCGTAACCTCTTTGCCGTTCGCGAGCAGTAGAGGTATTTGAGGGTCCATTTATTAAAGCGATATTCTTATGTCCTTGATCCCGCAAATGCTCGACAAGACGGCGCGCACCCTCATAACTATCACCAAGAACAATATCGCTTTGGATTCCTTGAATATCTCGATCGATGAGAACAAATGGAATGTTACTTTTGACGAGAGTCCTTAAATTTTTTTTGGATTCATCACCCATAGGTGCATATAGAACCCCATCGACACCAGTTGATAAAAGCATATTAATGTATTCAGTTTCTTTATCTATGTTTTCATCGCTATTACTCAATAATAGCTGGTAACCCGATTGCTTTGCTTTATCCTCGGCGCCTCGGGCAACCCGTGTAAAAAATGGATTCGTGATATCTGTGATTAGGAGTGAAATAATATGGGTTCTTTTAGAAATTAAGCTACGAGCAGCTGAATTAGGAATATAACCCAGTTCTTTAATGATAGCTTCAACTTTTTGGCGTGTGGTATCTTTGATATTTGATGAATTATTTATAACACGGGATACTGTCATAGGAGAGACATTAGCTTTTTTTGCGATGTCATATATTGTAACCATAAAAAATCATCCTATCGTTTTTTGTAAGTATAAGTTGAGTTTCTGCTTCGATTCAACACTTGAATAAAGTTGCAATGAAGTATTTTATTTATAATCTTGTATTTTTAAGGTATATAGGAGGAGTAAGGTGATTCTTATTATAATATAAAAATGATATCAATAACACTTATTTTGTCCACAAGCCCAAAGATAGAGAACTTTTCAATCGGTATAGTTCGATCGTTATCGATTGACATAATGAAACTATTAAATTTATACTTTTGTTATCGGTATCAAATAGAGGGCTCTATCCATATAAGACCATCATTAAACCATTATTCATCCTAATCTGAAAATTTTTGTGGTTTTGGAGAAAAAAACAAATACAAAGCATATAATCAAAATATGTCACTCAATATTTGTACCGTGTGTAAAGAATAGATAAAAAATCAAATACAAAAGAGGAGGATTTGTAATGAAGTTGGTAACAGTTGTATATCAAGATCAATCATTTGTAGGTGCGCTCGTCGACAATTATGTCATTAATCTTAATCAGGTCATGGATTCTCCTGAATTAACGATGTTAGGTTTAATTCAAGGGGGAAAAGCGCTTTTACAGTCCGCTAAAGACAAAGTGGAACGTGCAGATATTAATGTAAGCGGTTATCCTGTTGGTGAAGTTACTATTAAGGCTCCCTTAAGTGATCCAGGAAAAGTCGTTTGTGTAGGCAATAACTATATGGATCATTGTCGTGAGCAAAACGTGACACCTCCAGAAAAGCCTCTGATTTTTTCAAAATGGCCGTCTTGTATTGTCGGACCTGATGACGAAATCATTCTCCCTAATGAATCGGAGCAAGTTGATTTTGAAGCAGAGTTAGCGGTTGTCTTTGGAAAAGAAGGGAAAAATATTTTAGAAGATGAGGTATTTGATCATATTTTTGGTTACATGATCGTGAATGATATTAGTGCGAGAGATGTACAGTTTTCTGATGGTCAATGGGTTCGTGGGAAATCATTCGATACCTTTTTACCAACTGGTCCTTATATCGTGACTGCCGATGAGATTGACAATCCACATGATCTCTCCATTCGATTAACAGTAAATGGTGAAGCGCTTCAGGATTCTAATACAAAGGAAATGATTTTTGATATCACTGACCAAATCACCTACCTTTCCAAAGGTTTTACATTTAAGCCAGGAGATATTCTTGCGACAGGGACCCCTCATGGTGTAGGGGTGTTTCGAAAGCCCCCTATATTCCTTAAGGATGGGGATGAAGTTTCTATTTCTATCGCAGGACTCGGTTCATTAAGCAATCGTTGCGTCAGTGAATCTTCTTCATTATAAATCTATTAAAACCAATGTGTCTAAAACACTTTATTGAGGTGAATTTATGAGACTTGAAGGGAAAAATGCCATAATAACTGGAGCAGGATCAGGCATTGGCAAAGAGACTGCCTTATTATTTGCACAGGAAGGCGCTCATGTGACTATTGTTGATATTAATGAGACGGGAAGTCAGGGAACTATAGAAGAGATTGAAAGAGCCGGTGGAGAAGCGACCTATATACATTGTAATGTTACTGATGAAAAGGATGTTCAAGCTATGACAAAGCAAGTTATAGCTGAACGAAACCATATTGATGTACTTTTTAATAATGCGGGAATTAGTGGGGTAGGTCAATTACATGAATTAGACCTCGAAACATGGCTTCGGGTCATGAATGTAAATGTTAACGGTGTCTTTCTCGTTTCAAGAGCGTTTTTACCTCAGATGATGAAGCAAAAAAGCGGCTCCATTATTAACATGTCCTCATGTATTGCGGAAATGGGATTGGCGAACCGGGCAGTATATGCAAGTAGTAAGGGAGCGGTGCTTTCGCTCACGAAGTCGATGCAAGTGGATTATGCGCCTTATAATATTCGTGTGAATGCTTTAATGCCTGGTACCATCTATACACCTTTTGTAGAAGATTATCTCTCTAAGGATCCTGATCCTGAAGCCGCAGTCGCAGGAATTAAGAAGCGACAATTAAGCAATGAACTCGGTAAGCCTATTGATGTCGCCTATGCAGCTTTATTCCTAGCCTCAGATGAATCAAAATTCATGATGGGTGCTCCTTTTATGATCGATGGTGGGGTAGTGAACGGCAAATAAATTTTAAATGAGGAGAAAATGGACATGACATTAAAAGATCAAGTGGCAATTATTACAGGAGGAGCTGGCGGGATAGGTGCTGCTTCGGCTGAGCTCTTTGCTGCTGAAGGCGCAAAAGTGGTCGTTACTGATATTAACGAGCTTGCGATTGCAGAGGTTGTTCAAAACATACACTCTCAGGGGCATAAAGCCATCGGTATCACTTGTGATGTGACGGATAAGCACCAAGTTATGGCGTTAGTGGATCAAACCATTGAAACCTTTGGACATCTCGATATTCTCTTTAACAATGCGGGAACGATTTTACCAAAAGCCATTGAAACCATTGAAGAAACAGAGTGGGATCGTCTTTTTCAAATTAATGTTAAGAGTATGTTCTTAACAATTAAGCATGCCTTACCCCATTTAAAAGCAACGAAGGGGCGGATCATCAATATGGCTTCGATGACAGGCGTTATGGGACAACAGCATAATCCCGCTTATTCAGCTACAAAGGGGGCTGTCATCGCCTTAACCAAGGCCTTGGCTATTGATATGGCTCCAGAGGGTGTGAGAGTGAATGCACTATGTCCTGCAGGGGTGAATACACCATTGATGGAACGGTGGTTAAGCGAGCAAAGGAACCCGGAACAAGCGCGTCTTGAACAAGATCGTTCTCATTTACTCGGCTATACGGCTTCTACAATGGAAATTGCTCGTGTAGCCTTATTTTTGGCTAGCGAAGCTTCGAGCTTTGTGACTGGGGAGGCCATGACGGTTGACGGTGGGGCAACACTTGGGTACGGTTCTGGAGCCAAAGCTGAATGGCAATTTGTAGATCAAGGGTAAATGACAAGTCAATTTCAAAAGAAGTTGAAACAGAAGGTTTTCCTCAAAGAAACATCCGAACGCATTCAAATCATATGAATAGTTCGGATGTTTATTTAATAACGTCAGAAATTATACATTTGTGGAAGACCTTGTAAGTGCAACTTTGGCTTTTGACATTTTTACCAAAGGTAGCGTCAACTATCCAGTTGATTGGAATGAAAGACACGAGATTCGGAACACTTAAGAAAAGTGTGTTCCTC
The DNA here is from genome assembly GCF_014639255.1 of Pullulanibacillus pueri. Lineage (GTDB taxonomy): Bacteria > Bacillota > Bacilli > Bacillales > Sporolactobacillaceae > Pullulanibacillus > Pullulanibacillus pueri. Next base: position 49,532 of record NZ_BMFV01000012.1, on the reverse strand, counting down.
AGCGCCGCCGACGCACGGGTGCTCTTCGCAGGTTTTCTATTCTAAAGATAAGTGAAACTATAACTTCCAAGCCTTGCTTAATAATACAATGCCTTCTTTTATTTGTTTTTCTGATAAACCCCCGAAACCTAATAAGACTTTCGAACATCTAGTCGCTTTAGGGTTGTTAAAATAGATGGAAAGGGGATAAATTTTCACCCCTTTTTGCCTTGCTGAAGCGATTAGTTCTTCCTCTTTCATGCCATTTTTTACTTCTAAAACAATATGAAGCCCCGATTGATCACCAATGACCCTAACCCTTTCTCCCATCCATTGCTTAATTGTCGAAAGGAGGACATCATGCTTTTTGCGATAGAGAGTTCGCATCTTATTCAAGTGTCTTTCCCAATGGCCTTCTTGAATAAAATGGAGCAGGGTCTCTTGATGAAGGCGTGAAGTCGTTTGTTTAAATAACGTAAAGTGCTGATGATAAGTCGATAATAAGGTGGGTGGCAATACCATATAGCTGATGCGAATAGAGGGAATTAAAGCCTTTGAAAATGTTCCTAAATAGATGACTCTCTCATTCCTATCGAGTCCTTGTAAAGAAGGAATCGGTTTTCCTTTATAGCGATATTCCCCATCATAATCATCTTCAATAATATACCCTTCAGTCATTTCCGCCCATTTTAATAAAGCCGTCCTGCGTTTAATAGGCATAATCATGCCATAAGGAAATTGGTGGGAGGGGGTCACATAAACGGTTTTAGCCTTAGATTGAGCCAATTTTTCAATGTCAATCCCTTCTTCATCCAAGGGGATGGGGACAAGGGTTGCGCCATGATGATACAGGACCTTTCTTACTCTATGATAGCCCGGATCTTCTAAAGCATAAGGAGATTCATTTCCAATCATTAAATACAGCAGACTGATGAGAGATTGTGTCCCAGCACCGATGATGATTTGCTCTGCGGTGCATGCCACCCCTCGTGATTCATAAAGGGATTGGGCAATGGCTTCGCGAAGCTCAGGTTCACCTTGAGGGTGATGATTGTAATAGAGCGTATTTTGATCTTGAACTAATGACTGTACGGATAATTTTCTCCAAATCGTATGGGGGAACGCTTCGAGATCGACGTGACCTGAATTAAAATTGATCTTTAGTTTATCAGCAGGACCCTCTTGTTTCTTTTCGTCTATGAGCAATGTTCTCGGTTTAAAAAAGGTGTTTTGCTCCATTTCTGTGACAAATAAACCTTTACGTGGCATGCTTTCTATGTAGCCTTCTGCCACTAATTGATCATAAGCTGCTTGGATCGTATTAAGGCTTATACCTAAATGCTGAGCGAGTTTGCGTTTCGAAGGTAATTTTTCAGTGGAAGCAATCTTCCCTGTAATAATCTCTTGTTTAAGGTAATCTGAAAGTTGCACATACAGAGGTGTTTTGGCTGTTGGGTCAAGGTTAGGGGTGATTTCGTACATATTAACCGACTCCTTCTAAACTGGTACTGATAATTGATTGAAATCTGGACCTTTTCATCATACCAGTTTGTGCTTTAATAGCAATAAAAGGGAGTGAACCCAATGGATATAAAAGAATTGAGGCATGAAGAAGAGTGGAAGGACGCTTACCCCGTGATGCATCAACTTCGCACTCAACTTGACTTGGAGAACTACCTTAGGATGGTAAGAGAAGCTTCTGAATTTGAAGGCTACAAATTGTTTGCTTTATATGACCAGAGTAAGATTGTTGCTGTGACCGGTTTTATGCCAATGATGACATTAAGTAATGGCAAATATATTTGGGTCTGTGATTTAGTGACTGATTCTGAAGTGCGCTCAAAGGGCTATGGGCAAAAACTCTTAGGCTTTGTCGAAGCGTGGTCCAAGGAGAGAGGCTATGGAATAGTCTCGCTTTCCTCAGGCGTTCAACGTCACGACGCGCATCGGTTTTACGAGGAGAAAATGAAGTTTGATAGAGTCAGCCATGTCTTTTTAAAACAGTTGTAATCTAACACATAACAGAATGAAGGGAGAATTTCCATGTATTTACCAAGGGCTTATAAAGAAGAGGATGTAAATCGTTTAATCCAGTTTATAAAAAAGTATAGTTTTGGCTTACTTTTTTCGCAAAGTGAGGAGGGTCCTTTTTCCACGCATTTACCATTTATAGTGGATGAAACGCGACCTGAAAAGGCCATTTTGCTGAGTCATATGGCCAAGGCGAATCCTCATTGGAAAAATATTAATGATCAGGACGTGCTTGTGGTGTTTACAGGTCCGCATGCCTATATTACTCCTACTTGGTATCAGGAGGAAAACACGGTACCGACTTGGAACTATACCGCTGTATCTGTTTATGGAAGAGTACATATCAAGCAAGAGAGTTGTGAAAAAAAAGAAATTCTAGAAAGGACAACTGATTTTTATGAAGCCTCTCAAACTTCCCCTTGGAAAGTCGACTTTAATGATCCTGTTATGGAGGCATTAACCAATGGAGTTGTGGGTATAGAAATAGAAATCAAAAAGTTAGAAGGAAAGTGGAAACTAAATCAAAATCACTCACGAGAAAGACAGCAGAGGGTCATTGCCGGATTAAAAACAAGAAAAGACGATGATTCTCAGGAGATTGCTCGTTTAATGGAGGAAAATCTCATAAAATAAATTAAGATTAAAGTAAAACGGGAGGAGAGTTAAATCGAATTCCTCCCCTTTTTCAAAGAATAAGAAAGTAATAGCCAATTGAAGCGATAAAGAGATCGGTAGAAAAACTAATCTTCATGGATAAGGACTTAGTGTAATCCAAGTTTTTCTTATAAGCTATTACACTTTCATGAGTAAGTAAATAAAATACGGGGCACCAAGTATTGCTATAACGATCCCAACAGGGAGTTCCATTGGTGACATGACGACACGTGCAAGGGTATCTGCAATGAGTAGAATGCAAGCGCCAAGGAGGGCAGTTAAAGGTAAAATTTTTCCATGGTTTGACCCTATCAGTCTTCTTGCAATATGTGGAGCGATAAGACCTAAAAAGGTAATGCCTCCGCCAACTGCCACACAAGAACCCGCTAAGCCTACGGCGATAATTAAAAGTTTTAGGCGTTCTTTCTCAAGGGGAACCCCTAATCCTATGGATATAGAATCACCTAGACTGAAAACATTTAAAAAACGAGATTTATATATCGCTAAAGGAATGAGGATCACGAGCCAGATCAGGGTAGAAAGCACGAAATCCCAGTTGGTTGCCCATATACTCCCTGAGATCCACGTCAACGTTTTTGTGAAATCTTGTGGATCCATTTTCATTTGGAGAACCAATGTTCCAGAAGCAAAGGCAGCATTTATCCCAATACCCACGAGAATGAGCCGGATAGGAGTGATCGCACCTTTTCTTCTTGCAATGGTATAAATTAAAATGGCAGCAATAAAAGCACCGACTAAAGCCGTAAAAGGCATTACAAAAATAGAAAGAGTCCCCGTTAAAAAAGTGGTACTTCCTGATAAAAAGGTGTATAGAACGACGGCAAAACTAGCGCCTGCATTAATGCCGATGATTCCAGGGTCGGCAAGTGGATTCTTAGTAATGCCTTGTAAAATACCACCTGCTACCGCAATTCCAGCGCCAATTAACATTGCTAGGATAATACGCGGTAAGCGAAATTCAAATAAGGTTAAACGCTGATCCCCCACATCATGGCCAAAAAAGGCCGACCACACTTCTGTCAGTGGTATTTTCATAAAGCCAGTATTGATACTGACGACAAACATGACAAGTAATAAAATAAAGAGTCCGATCATTAAAAGAATGTATTTTCTAGTATTTTTAGCATATTTATCGATCATTTATAGTGCGCCTCCTTCTTTACGTGCTAAATATAAGAAGAATGGCACTCCAATAATAGCGGTCACTGCGCCAACAGGAGTTTCAAAAGGGGCGTTCACCATTCTGGAGAGCATATCTGCCCCTAGTAATGCTAGTGCTCCAATAATGGCCGAGCAAGGAATGATAAAGCGATAATCAGATCCTACGAGAAAACGCGTAATATGAGGGATGACCAATCCGATGAAGCCGATCATTCCCGCAATCGAGACGGCTGCGCCTGTAAGTAACAGGACAACAATAATGCCCACAAACCGTACAACCTTTGTTTTTTGCCCTAATCCTGTTGCCACTTCTTCTCCTAGACTTAAAACCGTAATGGAGCGGGAGAGCATAATCCCAATCAAAATTCCAATAATAATAATAGGGATGGCATATTTTAATTGTTGGAATTGAATTCCAGAGACACCCCCTGCATACCAATAGCTCATATCTTTTGAGACGTTAAAACGCAGTCCGATGGCTGTAGATAAGGCGCTAAGCAAGGAGGTAATCGCTGCTCCGGCAAGCGCAAGTTTAACCGTTGTATTTCCTCCCCTAGAGGCCGCGACAATAGAAAAAACAAGAGCCGCTCCCATGCCAGCCCCAACAAAAGAAAATAGGAGCGTTTGACTATAGGTGAGATGAGGGAAAAACGCGAAGGCGATCGCCATAAAAAAAAGCGCACCCGATGTTACCCCTAAGATAGAAGGAGAAGCAAGAGGGTTTCGAGTCATGCCTTGCATAATCGAACCAGAAACGGCCAAACCAGCCCCAACAAAAACTGCTGCAAGTGCACGAGGTAAGCGCAGATCGTGGATAATCACATCGGCTGAATTCGTTGGGTCATAAAAAAAGACACCACGCCAAACCGCAGCATAATGAACGTGAGAAGCTCCGATATAGATTGAACTCACGATAGCTAGAATAACAGCCATCCAACCGAAGATAAGAATGAGATAAGCAAGTTTTCTTTTATAAGGTTTTTCATTATGTATGCTCTGAATGACCTCGCTTGTTTCCGCTTTCTTCACTATGTCCTTCCTTCTTTCCCTGTATTCAGTAAGTCCATCTTAAGTATGTAGAGTTTATTGGTGTAAAAAAATTAAAAAAGCATTGACAGAATGAAAGAATTCCGTTTTAATTGATGTTGAGAATCATTATCATTTGTTGTAATCATATTTTAACATAACTTTAGGGGGATGAAAATGACTTACAGGAAAAAAACAATAAAGATCATGCAATTATGTGGCATTGCCCTGTTGTCAATAGGTTTGGTGGCGTGTGGAAGTCAGGATCAATCAAGCAAGAGTAAAGAGAGCAAATCTTCTGCCGAACAGTCGTCGACAACCCGAGAAGTCACAGACGCCATGGGACATAAATTAAAAGTACCAACGAAGCCGAAACGTGTTCTTGCTTCTTATCTAGAGGACTACCTTGTAGCACTTGATGTTAAACCAGTGGCTCAATGGAGTGTGGCCAACGGCATTCAGGATTACCTGCAAGATGACGGCCTTAAGGGTGTTCCTACTATTTCCTATGATCTTCCCTTTGAAGCAGTTCAAAAAGTCAAACCTGATCTGATTATCATGGATTCTGCAGATATGGTAGAAGGTGGGAAATATGACCAATATAATAAGATTGCCCCTACATATGTGGTTGGGAAAGAAAAAAATAATGATTGGCGCAAAGAACTTCTCGCAGTGGGTAAGGTATTGAATAAAGAGGATCAAGCCAAAAAAGTCTTAGCTGACTATGAAAAGAAAGCAAAAGCAGCGAAGGAAAAATTACAGCAAGATGGGAAGTCTCCGTCAGTAGCGGCGGTGTGGCTCACTGGTGGTAAATTCTTCATGGTTTCTAAAAATCTCTCAAGTGGAGATGTTTTATACAACGATTTGGGATTAAAAGTACCCAAAGTAGTGGACGAAATTTCAGCTAAAGCAACAAGTAACTGGAATCCGATTTCATTAGAAAAGTTAACAGAACTTGATGCCGATTATCTCTTCTTCATCAATAGTGATAAGAAGGATGCGAGTGTATTGCAACAGCCACTATGGAAAAACATCCCTGCGGTTAAAAACAATCATGTCACTGAACTTCCAGCAAGCTCAAGCTGGCTCTATACCGGTACAATTGCCAACACAGAAATTATTGATGATGTCTTAAATTCAATCGATAAATAAAACTGCACGAAAAAAGGAGATGATTTTTCATGAGAAATCCTCTCCTTTTTTCATCGCCTCTTCAGGATCTTCATAGGCAATAAGTGTTACACCTAAGCGATCCTCTAAGGCTTGAATTTTACTGATGTCATCTTCCTGTAGATCAGCGAAAATGTATTTTGTCTTGTCTTCCATAACTCCATTCCTCTCTTTCATTTTAACAGTTAGTATTGCCTTGTTTGTAAACGCATAATACAGAGATTCAATTATCGTTTAGCCTCTATTGACTTCTTATTCACCAAACGATTAAATTTTATATAGTAGCTATAGTATGAAAGGCTGGGTGGGGGGAACTTTTATGATATTAGTCAGCTCGTGTTTAGCAGGATTAAATGTAAGATATAATGGATCAAATAGCCTTAATGAACGTATTCAACAACTCATCGAGGAGAAAAGGGCTTTGCCTATTTGTCCTGAATTGCTTGGTGGTTTTTCAACTCCAAGAGAACCCGCTGAGATTAAGGGCGGCAGTGGGGAAGACGTATTGGATGGGAAGGCCAGAGTCATAGAAAAATCAGGGACTGATGTCACGGACTTATACATAAAGGGGGCTTATGCAACTTTAGAGAGAGTACGAAAGCTGGGGGTTACTGCCGTTGTCCTTAAGGAAAATAGTCCATCCTGTGGAAGTACGATGATTTACAATGGGGACTTTTCTGGTAAAAAGGTTTCCGGAAATGGTGTGACAGCTGCTTTGCTTAAACGTAATGGCATTCAGGTAGTCTCTGAGAATGGACTTGACGATCTTTTGGAAAAGGGATAGTAGGAATAAAAACGGGATATGAATGACAAAACCAGTGGAAGAATCCATTGGTTTTTGTTATAACCTCAAAATTTATAAGTTGAACGCTTTACGGATGTCCTTTTTTGTTGATTAAATTTAATAGGAGATTTCTTATATAAAAAAATAAGAACGCCGAAAATGAGATAAGCAAGGTATCCACCAGAGGTATTGAGAATGAGATCGTCAATATCACTACTGCCTACGGAAAATAAAAGTTGCAACAACTCTATTGAAAAAGAAACTAAGAAAATAGTAACGAATGCCCTTAAAGGCGAAGCCAATGGTTTAAACAGTAAGTGAATGTACATGCCCAAAGGCATGAGCATGATCACATTGCCAATAATTTGTTCATTAAAGAGACTAAAATCTCTAAAAATCACAAACGGAATAAGGTTAATATGGTGCATCCAAAATGGATTTGTAAAAACGAATTGAACGGATTCGCGTGAAAGGGTGATATACCAAACGGCTAATAAATAAACATAGAAGCTGGCTTGGATCAACAATTGAAATAGGCTTGATGGCTTACGTTTAACGAGATCTATTAAAACTAAAATAGTGAGAGGAAGAGTGTTTATAAAAAGGTTTAAAAGGTCATTCAAACTCAAGGAGGAAAAAAGGAAGTCGCTAAATTTCGCCCATATTATATTGATTAAAAGTAATAAATAGGGAATAAACACAGCTATTTTTTTAAGCCATTGGATGGCTTTCATATCAGTCACCTTCCTTTCATAAGCTGATTTTACTATAAAATCCCACCTGTGGAAAAGAGTATTTTGAAGTTAAAGCAATCTTATCCATTCTATATCCCATTCTCTCTATGATACAATGATGACAAAAGTAGCGTTACAATAAGGGAGCAAGACACTTGAACAGGAATATAAGTCAAACCATGATCATAGACCGATGCGGGAACGTCTCCTTCAAAAGAGGAGAGGATTTTTATCGATCCAAAAAGGTGACGATAGAACACTATGAACCGGACTATTGCGAAGGTGTAGTCAAGGGAATGGAGGCATTCCATGTCACGGTAAAAACGGAGAAGGACGGTAAATTACAAACGACATGTACATGCCCAAAGCTTGCTTCCTTTAGTAAAGACTGTCAGCATATAGCCGCGGTTTTAATCGCCATTTCTGAGCGGCAGAAGCAGGGAACCGATGGAATTCAACAGCATTTAACAGAAGGGTTGCGAACGCTTTTTACAAATCGCCCGATACGCTCAAGTGGTGTTCAGCGCCATTTTGAGGATAGAGAAGTACTGGAGGTCGCATTTACACTCAAAACAATGACCATGGGTCCAAAGCGAACAATGTTCGGAATTGAACTTAACGTTGGCTCGATTCAGATCGGACAAATTCGTGACTTTTTGAAGCATGTGAAAGAGGGGCTGTCTTACCGTCTCTCGGATTCATTGCTATATGATCAACGTTATCATTGTTTTGAGAGAGAGGTTGACGCCGTTTTTCAAAGGCTCATTCACATCGTGTATGATGAAAAGCTTTATGTTGATCATGTTCCAGAAAACTTTAATAAGGAAATGCTGCTCATTCCTCCTTCGATATGGGACCGTTTGCTTCCGCTTTTGATGGTGACGCCGTTTTTAAAACTGGAGTATGATGGCCAGACTTCAATTGGTTTACAGGTCGCGAGAAGTAACCTCCCTCTTACCTTTGATTTTTCCGAAGCGGACGGAGAGGACTATCAACTCATGGTTAATGGCTTACCACACGTGACTGTTCTGACTCCTTACCAGACGGTTTTATATAAGGATAAACTCTTTCGTGTCGGGGCCGAGGAGAGCGTACGACTTGCGGAACTCAAACAGATGCTAGAAGCGTCAGGTACTGAACATATTCCCATCCCTAAAGAACAGATCGGTTTTTTTCTGGAAAAAGCGGCACCTGCTTTAAAAAGTTTAGGTGAAGTGAACATTTCTAAAACTATCACGGAGCGTTTAATGAGAACACCACTGATCGCTAAGCTTTATTTAGATCGCGTGAAAAATAGGCTTCTGGCAGGACTGGAGTTTCATTATGATCACTATGTAATACACCCATTAGAAGATCGAGAACTTCCTTTAGGCTCTCTGGTAGTTAGGGATGTCGAGAGGGAAGAAGAAATTTTGCAATTAATGGACGACAGTGCTTTCACTAAAACGGACGGCGGCTATTTTATGCATAATGAGGAGCTGGAGTATGAGTTTTTAATGGAAAAGCTCCCGAAACTTCAAAAAAAAGTACAAGTCTATGCGACAACAGCGGTGAGAAATCGAGTCACACGTGGGGGTTTCAGGCCACGCATTCGGGTTAAAGTAAAAAAAGATCGCATCAATTGGCTTGCTTTCAAGTTTGAGATGGAGGGTATTCCAGAACAACAGATCCGAGATATTTTAGCTGCTCTAGAGGAGAAACGTAAATATTATCGGTTGCCAAATGGCTCATTATTGTCCCTTGAGGCTAAAGAATATGAAGAAATCAGACGCTTTCTCTATTCGCCTTATATTGAAAGCAAGGCATTAGCGGATGGCTTAGATTTAACTGTAGAGCAGAGTCTTCAGCTTCTTGATACCGTTGAAGTAGGGGATATTTTTACTTTAGAGAAATCCTTTCGGGAATTTATGGATACTCTTCGTCATCCTGGGCGTCTCGAATTCGAAGTGCCCACTCAACTTAAATCCACCTTACGAGAATATCAAAATCAAGGGTTCCAGTGGATGAAGACCCTCGCTCACTATGGATTTGGCGGGATTCTTGCAGATGATATGGGACTGGGGAAAACGCTCCAAGCAATTACCTTTATTCTATCTGAACTTAAGACTATCCGGAACAGCAAGCGGGCAGCACTGATTGTTTGTCCCTCTTCTTTGACCTATAACTGGTTTAGTGAAATAAAAAAATTCGTCCCTGAAATAAAGACTCAGATCATTGATGGTCATAAAAAGGAGCGAGCGAACACACAACAGACCCTCCAAAATGTTGATGTCATGATTACGTCGTACCCCCTCTTACGGGCTGATATTAAATGGTATGAGCAGCAAGCTTTTCATACGGCGTTTTTTGATGAAGCCCAGGCGTTTAAAAACCCGATCACGCAAACGGCACGTGCTGTAAAGAAAATAAAAGCCGATAATCGCTTTGCACTGACAGGGACTCCTGTGGAAAATGCTTCAGAAGAATTGTGGTCAATTTTTCATGTTGTTTTTCCTGAACTCTTTCTTGGGTTAAAAGAGTATAGTCAGCTGACAACTAAAGCGATTGCGCGTAGGATCCGTCCGTTTTTATTACGCCGAGTGAAAGAAGAGGTCCTTAGTGAACTTCCAGAAAAAATGGTGGCTGTAGAATCTGTAGAGTTATTACCGGACCAAAAGCGCATCTACTCCGCCTATTTAGCGAAGTTACGCGAGCAAACCTTAAAGCATCTGGATAAGGAGACGATCCGAAAAAATCGTATTAAGATTCTGGCGGGGTTAACTCGACTCAGACAAATCTGTTGTCATCCGGGTTTATTTGTTGAAGGCTATGAAGGAAGCTCAGCGAAATTTGAGCAGTTGCTCGAAATTCTAGAGGAAGCAAGACAATCGGGAAAAAGAGTACTCATTTTTTCTCAATTTACAAAAATGCTCGCGCTCATAGGAAGAGCCCTTGTAGCTAAAGGTCACACGTATTTTTATTTAGATGGGCAGACGCCATCTGAACAGAGGCTCAACATTTGCGATCGATTTAATGCGGGCGAACGTGATTTATTTCTTATCTCTTTAAAAGCAGGCGGAACAGGGCTCAATTTAACGAGTGCGGACACGGTAATATTATATGATACTTGGTGGAATCCAGCGGTAGAAGCCCAGGCCGCAGACCGCGCCCATCGCATCGGGCAAAAAAAGGTCGTCAATGTGATCAAACTGATTGCGCGTGGCACCATTGAAGAGAAAATGAACGAACTCCAAGAGCAAAAACGACACTTGATAAAAGAAATCATTGACTCTGGGGACAATGCTTCAGTGGTTCTTAGTGAAGAAGAGCTTAGAGAAATTTTAATGATATAAAAGCAAGCTCACAAGGTGCTGTCCTATGTAAGAGGAGGCACCTCTTTTTAATGGTATATAAAAACTTTTCTTGATAAATAAAACTTTGGATGAGTGAGACTCGTCCAATACTTGGGAGGTGAGAAAGTGGAGGAGATATTATCAGAAAATAACGTTATCGATAATGAAGATAGATTAATAGATGAATTGATGATGAATTATGGCCAGGACATTTTACAACTGGTTTACTCTTATGTGAATAATAAGGCGATTGCGGAAGATGTCACCCAAGAAATTTTTATCAAATGCTATAGGAAACTCCATACGTTCAATAGAAAATCAAAAATAAAAACATGGTTATGGAGAATCGCCATTAACCAGTGTAAAGATTATTTGAAAAAGTGGTATAGCAAAAATGTCTACCCTTCAGATATTGATTTTACTCAATATGAAACCAAGGATAAGAGTGTTGAATCAGTCATTATTCAGCAGGATGAGGATGCGCAATTAACCTCTGCAGTTATGAAGCTACCTGTGAAATATAGAGAGGTTATTTATTTGTTTTATTTTGAAGAAATGCCGATAAATGAACTGGCACACGTGATAGGAGTGAATCCTAATACTGTAAAGACACGATTAAGACGTGCGAAAACATTATTAAAAGAAAGTTTAGGAGGCGAGTGAAGTGGAAGAGCGTCTAAATAAGCTTCGGCAGGCCATGAAGCGAACCACCTTTGAACAGTTGACGTTTACTGATCAGCACATGGCTAAAATAAAGCAGAGGATTCATCAAGATGAGAAGCCTTCGGAGGCTATTATACAAGCCGTTTTACAGCTCCTTGTCCAACAAAAATCGGGATTTGAGTTAATGCAACAATTGCGAAGTCGAGGGGTAAAGACATTTGAAGAGAATGAGGGGTTTTTATACATCGTCTTGCATCGACTAGAGACAAGAGGATACATACACTCTTTTTGGCAAGATGAGACAACCAAGCACTATGTCCTAGATCACAAGGGGAAGAAACTTTTAGTCCAATTAGAAAAGAACAGAAATGTGGACCGCGAATCCTTAAGTTATTTGTTAACGGAAGTGAGTTTTCCATGAGCGGGCTCAGACATCAATTTCTTCAAACAGTAACCCGTCAAATTAAAGTGAAAGAGGTAAAAGCTGCGATCCAACGTGAGCTCGATGATCATATCAATCATGAGAAGGCTCATTGGATCAAAAAAGGCTTGTCAGAAGCTGACGCAGAAGAAAAAGCCATTAAACAGATGGGGAGCCCGCTTCAATTGGGGCAACAATTGAATAAAATTCATCGGCCACGTATCGATTGGTGGATAGGCATATTACTCCTTATTATTCTTTCCGTTGGGTTGTTGCCTATAGGTTCATTTATTCAATTCACAACGCAGAAGGTTGTTTATACGCTATGGGGATTGGCTCTAATCATCAGTCTCATGTTTTTTGATTATCGCAAACTAAAAAAATTCAAGTGGGGATTTTATATAGGGGGAATGTTGATCTTATTCGTTCTACAGTTCTTCCATAATGCGTATATAAATGGGAATCCTTATTTCATTATAGGTCCACTGACGATCAAAAGTTTAATGGCTATTCCTTTATTCTATATGAGTTGGGCCGCTTTCTTTAGAGAGAACCATGCCTCTGCTATTAAGATAGGTATTTTGTTTTTTGTTCCATTCCTACTCTTCATTTCAACCAGTAATCTACCGACTGTGATTATTTATACCACAATGGTGTGTGTGATGAGTGGCTGGAGTCAGCTAGATAAAAGGAAAATGGTAAAAATGTATTTTGTTTTCTTTTTAGCGATGCTTCTTTTAGGGGGGATATTTCTAAACAGGACATTCATGCTATTAGAAAGACTGTCAGGGTTTTTACACCCTGCACAACATGCAAACAGTACCGGATATCTCTATTTACGAATAAGAGAAGTCCTTTTAAATTCTGGATGGTTGGGCCATATCAATACAAAGGATTTTTCCATGCTCTTACATGGTGAACAGACTGATTATATCTTTGCTGCAATAACCTATCAATATGGATGGGTGTTTGCGATCTTCCTTGTTCTCATTTTAGGGTTACTTTTATACAGAATGATGTATGTCGTGAAAAAAATAAAGGATCCCTTTGGAAAAATTCTCATGGTCGGCGCTATTTATCTTTTTGCCTTACAGTTTATTTATAATATTGGGATGAATCTAGGATTATTACCTTTAGTAGGGATGTCATTGCCCTTTATCAGTTATGGCTTGATGCCGACCTTAATGAACTCTATTCTTATAGGGATCGTGCTTAGTGTTTATCGGCAAAAGGATGTCATATTTTCCCCGAAGTCGGTGGTATGATTTTGAAGATGTGATGGCGTGAGATATAACAATAGAGTGATAAACGTTTACATCAAACACTTCCATGATATGAAGTCACTGAAAAAGTCAAATTCAAGAATAGAATTGCAGAAATATGCGAGACTCCTGCGGGAACAGCGAGCCAAGCGAGACCCCGCAAAGCACATCACATCAGACTTGAGGAGGCTCGCGGATCGCCCGCGGAAAGCGAGTATATTTCTGCATTTAAATATCAAATTCATGTTTTTCAGTGGCCCCCATGATATGGGGGTGTTTTTTTATGTACAGATAGCTTACATAGACATTTTGTCTTTAAAGGAAGGAGATTGGTTAGGATGAATCGAACTCATTGTTGAATCGATGCTCATTGATGTACTTACAGGGACCAATGGATTGCAAAATGTATGAAAGAAAATATTAAATAACAGGTTAGAAAAAGGGTGGAGCAATGAAATTTTACTAGTTTCGTAAAGAAGATGGGGAAAGAGTATCAAATTTTGATTCGAATTTTATTATGTCGCGTATTATTCAAACAGAAAGCCCGTCGCATATTGGGTGTATGTACTTAGAAGAGAACGGCATCATTGGATTTCATCAAGCGGTTGTCCCGCAATTGCTTCTTATTATGGCAGGTGAGGGTTTGATCCAACGTTAAATAAGAGTTATGCATTCATGTAAAAGAAGAGTTGTAAATGACAGAGTATTAAGTTAAAATGTAAGAAGAACATATATTCCTTGTCAGGAGGAGTGTAGCTCGTGAATCATAAGCGAAAGGTCGTTGTCTATATTGCAACCAGTTTAGATGGTTATATCGCTACAGAAAGTGATGGATTAGAGTGGCTATTTGCAGTAGAAGGTGAAGGCGATAACGGATATTTAGAATTCTATGAAACTGTCGATACTATTTTACTTGGAAGAAGAACGTATGATTGGATTATGGAACATGAATCAGGGAATTTCCCCTATAAAAATAAGAATTGCTTTGTTTTTTCAAGGGATGAGAACGAAAATACCGATGATGTAATATTTATTAAGGAGGATATCGTTGCTTTTACACAAACATTAAAAAATCAAGAGGGGCAGAATATTTGGATCGCTGGAGGAGGCGATTTATTACATCATTTCTTAAAAGCAGAATTGGTTGATGAACTCATCATGATCGTCGCCCCCACATTAATAGGCAAGGGGATTCCGTTGTTCAAAGAAAGGGATAACGAAATCAAACTGACGTTAAAAGGGATAAGGTCGTTTAATCAGTTTGCAGAACTGCACTATCTCGTTAAAAAGGAATGGACATAGGTGCTAAACCATGGAAGTCATGACAAATGAAAAAATTAAACAGGATATTCTTGAGTGCTTTCAGCGACTTTTTAGGGTGACGATAAGAGAGACTGAAGCCATCAATCGTGGCTGGCTCAACTTAAAATGGAAAGTGACCACAGATTCAGGGCAATTTCTCATCAAGCAGTATAATAAAGGGCGCTTCAAACTATATAGCAATGAAGAATTGCTCATTGCTTTTGTTCAGCAAAATAGACTAAATGCAGAAGGAATAGCCTGTCCAAGACTGATGCCATATGGCGAGGAGTTTTTGCTTGAATCAGACAATGGGGAGCGTTATTTGGTCATGGAATTCTGTGAAGGGGATGTAGTACCTCCAGGCCAACTCACCTCCAACCAGATGTATCAATTAGGTAAAACCACAGGGAAAATGCATCAGTTATTAAATGATGGCCGTTTAGAGGCGAAAGCATATCCAGAATTTAAACCTCCGAGTCCTAAAGAACGTTTAATGTATTGGCGAAACACTTTGGATGAGGTTAATGATGAAGGGAAAACTCACCTCCTTTCTATTGTAGAAAGCCAATTAAGAACGACTGAATATATAACGTTTAATGATTTTAATCTTCATGAATGGGGTTGGGCGCATCGAGATCTTTGGGTGGATAATTTATTATTTAACGGCAATAATCTACAGGCCATCATCGATTTTGATCGAATGAAATTTGATTACCCACAATTAGATGTCGCTCGAGCGGTGATTTCGGGAGCATTAGATCAAGGGGCACTAAATCTTTCAGCTGCACATGCCTTTATTGAAGGTTATCGTGAAGAAAAACAGGTAACACAAGACTATTTAACACGTCATTGCGCTTACTGTGGTACATGGAGAGTACATGGTGGATCCATTCTAAAATGGATCAGGAGAGCGGTCCGCCACTTCGATTTTCAGAAGAAATGGCTTGGTTAGCCGAACACTACCAAGAACTTACCGAAATATTAGAGGGTCTATAAGTGACAGAGTAAACATAAAGATGGAGAGTTTTTTATTTCTATAGAAGGGAAATTGTGGTTGGTGGCGAAATCCTTCATTATTGTTTTCTGGTAAAAGGAGGAGGATTCGTGGTTAAAAAGAATAGGAGCGAGATATTCAGTTGGATCAAAGCCATTGGGATTTCGATCATCCTTGCTGTAGTCGTGAAAAATTTCATTTTTGCAAATTATTTGGTTAAAGGAGAATCTATGAATCCTACGTTACACAATGGTAACCGATTAATTGTGAATAAAGTCAATTATGATTTTTCTATGCCAAAACATGGAGAGATCATTATTTTCCATGCGACCTCGACTAAAGACTATGTAAAACGGGTGATTGGACTTCCTGGAGATACTATTGTTTATCAAAATGATCAACTATATCGCAATGGAAAGAAGGTGGATGAACCTTATCTCGATAAATATAAAAAGAAGCTATCAAATGGCCAATTAGATTATGATTTTAGTCTAGAAGAGTTAACTGGAAAACAACGCGTCCCCAAAGGTAAACTATGGGTTATGGGCGATAACCGCCGCAATAGTTCGGATAGCCGAGAGTTTGGGTTTATCGATATAGACCAAGTTGTCGGAAAAGTCAGCCTTCGTTACTATCCATTTTCGGAAGTTAATGTGTACTCAGCTAGCAAATAATAGATTTAAAGCTTCAAATGTTTTTAGTTATAGATGAGTTAAGGCATTGACAAAATAATAATCGTAATAATAGAGGAGAAAAAGATGAAACTCACTATCATACATACAAATGACCTCCATAGCCATTTTGAAAATTTTGCAAGAGTAGCCACGCTTATTCAAGACCTTAAAGATGAACATACGCTTGTTCTTGATGGTGGAGACTTTGCTGATTTTAAAAGCATTGAATTGCAAGGGACAAGAGGGATGGCAGCCATTGAACTCTTAGAGGCAGTCGGCTATGATGCTTTAACCATTGGAAATAACGAGATGTTCAATGGTGTGGACACGCTTGAGCTAATGGCAAGCCAGAGTCCAATGCCATTTATGAGTAATAATTTGTTCAAAAAGGATCAAACAAAGATCAATGGGGTATTCTCCAGCACGATTATTGAGAAAAGTGGGCTTCGAATCTTTATTACGGGTTCTTCTCCTGATCTTGGCGAATTTAATGAAGGCTTGGGTATTCAAATCACTGACTATAAGAAAGCCCTTGTTCATGAATTGGAGCGTTGCAAAGGGCAGTATGATCTTTGCATTATTCTCAATCACGTGGGAACATTCGCTGATAACGAACTTGCAGAAGCACTCACAGGTATCGATGTGATTATCTCTGCCCATGATCATCAGCTTTATCCAGAAGCTAAAGTTATTGGAGAAACTATTTTAAATAGTGCGGGCTGTTATGGCGAATATATTGGATTACTTGAACTTGAGATTGAGAACGGTCACGTGAAGTTGCTAGATTCTAAAACAATAGCGACCGCTGATATTCCAATAAGTGAACAAGTAACGTCTATTGTGAAGAAGAATAAAGAGAAGGCCATTGAGGTATTAAGTCAGCCCCTTTATTCCATCCAAGAGCCATTGTGGCATGATGTAATAAACGAAAATCCACTCACGAATTTAATTGCTGATGGACTTAAGGATATGCTCAATTGTGATATTGGTCTTATCAATAGTGGTATTGTCAATGCTGGCGTTTCTGATTATCTGACACAAAAGAAATTAATCGAGATATGTCCGTCACCTTTAAATCCAACGGCGTTTGAAATTCAAGGCAAATATATTAAACAAGCATTAGAAGAATCGCTTGATGTTCAATTATGTCTTTCTGAAGGACGAGGTGCAGGTTTTAGAGGGAAATATGTTGGTCGCTTGCATGTTTCTGGTGCCACCATTGTGCATGACGGGAAGACCCTCTCTGAAATTTTGATCGGTAGTACCCCCTTGGATGAAGAGAAGTGGTATAGCGTTGCAACGTCTGATTATTTGCAGCGCGGGTCGGGTTATGAATGCCTTGCAAACAATAGGAACGAAACTTATCGACCTGAAGAAATCCGTGAAGTGATTCGCATGTATGCTAATCAGGATGAGTTTCTTAAAAAGGCCTTTACAAATAGATGGAAAGAAAACAGTCCCGTTATCCTTTAAGGCGCTGATATTCCAAAAAATTTGTCTTCTATTGAATAAAGGAGGGAAAAATGAATTCTAAGATTATCGATCAAAATAAACAAGGGTGGAATAAAGTCGCCCATCACTTTAATGGGAAAGACGCCTTGCCGAGCTACGGTCCTTTTACGCAGACAGAAGAGGAACTCGGCTTATTTGGAGACCTCAAAAATAAGAAAGTGCTAGAGATTGGCTATGGAAGCGGACACTCTTTACGCTATATGGCAGACCAGGGGGTAAGTGAGTTATGGGGTGTGGACTTATCAGAATCACAGAAAAAGGCGGCTGAGATGACCTTAAAGGGTTTGGACACTCATCTCTATTGTGCCCCTATGGAAAAGGATATTGGTTTACCGACAAACTACTTTGATGTTGTCTTTTCTATTTATGCAATTGGATGGACGACTCAATTACAGCAAACCTTCACACTGATTTATAACTATCTCAAACCGGGTGGGCAATTTATCTTTAGTTGGGATCATCCTTTATACGCTCATTTAAAAATGGAAGAAGGCAAGGTATATCTTGAAGGTTCTTATCAACAAGAAGACCTAATGACCTTTGAAAATTTTAAAGGTGAAGGTGTACCGATGGTCGTTCATAAGCGAAAATTAGCGACATATATTAACACACTCATTCAAGTGGGATTTACTATTGAAGCCCTAATAGAAAGTGATGTCCCGGCGGCTTGCGATGGAGATGCAGATGTTTCCGACCGCTATTATTCTTTGTATAAAGCGAGAAAATTCCCGACGACATTTATTATTAAAGCAAGTAAATGAACATATGTAAAATTAATTTTAGTATGATACTGTATAGTTTAGGAGGTGAATCGCATGGTATATACGAGTGATATGCCAAAGTCAAAAGCGTCTCATGCAAAGCCTAGGATTGAAACGGCGATACTTTGCATGGGGTGGCATTTTAATTAAACATCGCCAAGCTGCATCGCCTTCAATCATTGGTTTTGCACCTTATTTCATGCATTAAAAATAAGGGGCTGATACAATGAGACCAGTTAAAGCAGCGACGAAGTTACCAGAGGCATTGATTGAAGAAATTCAAAAATATGTGCAAGGTGAAACGATATATATCCCAAAGCCAGTGACGAGTTACCACAAATGGGGGACTTATTCAGGAGGTCGTAGGGCTATAGATAAGCGAAATGCGACAATTAAAAGTGCCTTTAAAGAAGGGCAATCGATTGAACAATTAGCACAAGAACATTTCCTCTCGATCGAATCCATCAAAAAAATCGTTTATTCACGAAAATAAATAAATGACAAAGCACTGGCGATCCTTAAGTGGATCCTCAGTGCTTATTTTTCTGTAATAAAGAAAATAAGGTAAGACCCCATTATTAAGACACTTATTATAAAATAAAGTGGGTCTTTTTTGCTTAAAGCTTACTTGGAATAAGAGTGGGAGGCACTTCTATCTCCATAAATGGAAATAACCCCTAACATTTTGGAAGGATCCAGTCTAATTGTCTATCCTTACAGTAGCAGGTTTTGTCAGAGGTAACCCTAAGACAGTGGGGACGTTCATAGTTATAGAATGTGAAATACTCTGTAACGCCTTGACGTGACTGTCTTGAATAAGAGGGCCTTTCGATCAACAGAAAGTTGTCCAACGACATACGCGAGAGCTGGACAATGCCGACATTGCCCCTGATCCAAATTTAGACAAACGGAACCAACCCGACACCGCATTTAGCCGTATGTGGCAAATGGTTATTTCGGGAATGGTACAACATCTAGTTGCCCGACTTTGTCCCTAAATGATTCTCGCCACAACTTCGTGAAAATCTTACAATATGCACTATATGTTAATGGGCGTTACTACACGGGCCCTTTTGACGGTATATATGATGAGGCAGTGGAAATCTGCTGTTAGAAAGTACCAAGAGTTTATGGTTCTTCCTATTACTGGTGTAGCGAACATGACAACAATCAAGCAACTTTTATCAAGTGCGGGTGATACGGGTCGTGATGCTTTAGCTTGTGATACCGCAACAATTTTAACAAGTTCACTAGCTCAAGCTGTCAAACGCGCAGAATTCGATTATGTAGGCCGTTATTTAACAGGTAATGTGGGTGATGGTGATGGCGGAGTTAGGTCAAAAGCACTCACAAGAGAGGAACTAGGCAATATTGTTAATGCAGGATTAAAGGTCTTTCCTATCTATGAAGATGGAGGGTATAATCCAGATTACACCTTTACTAGGCCAGTTGTCCAAGTAGAGTTAATATCTCAGCAGACTCTTCCACTTAATACACGCGAGCCGGTTCACCTTAAGATATCCGTATCTTACACTATTGATAACACACAAGATCCAGACGACCCCGATTTTGAACCAGTACCTGTCAGCAAGCCTATTTTCACATGGGAAACTACTAAACAACTGGCTGTAGCTGACCTTGTATTAGGATTTGTTATTATAGGAACAGTACTTGCCTTTGTTTCAGGAGCTGGTGAGGTAGCTGTTGGAGTGACTGCCGCAGTTGTAGCCATTGGTTCGCTAGTGTCAGCAGCAAAAGATTTAATCTCTTAAGAAAGAAATATAAAAATCTCTCATAATTAATTATGAGAGATTTTTATATTTTTCATTTAATGTAAAGTCAATCATGTAGATGATTTTCTCTTTGGATAAAAGATCTTTAGAGCTCTTTATGAGTGCGGATTCCTTTTTATAACCATGAATCTTAAACATCATAATAGAACCATGTACTGCTAAAAACACTGCAAAAGCAAATTTAATATATTGTACAAATTCAAATGTTGAGTTTGATGTTACCATACTAAAAACAATGATTAAACCTGTGGCAAAAAAAACAGGGAATTGCACAAGGGTCATTATTCTAAAACCGGGGTATCTTGTTGAGCCACCCTTAAATACCAAAGAGAGCTGATGAAGCGTATTTATATCCTGGTGTGATAAAAAATTTAATAATGCCTTAGATCCTTCTTTCTCTTTTTCCTTGACTTCGTTTATCAAATCGTGATTTATAGTTGTGTTTTTATAGTTTGTCATAAGTTACCTCTTTTCTTATGTTTATTTTAAACTCATTATAACTATACATAATTATAACCACCGTTAAAAGAGGAATTACTTCCCCATATTTAGGGCTATTTTATTTTGAAATCAAATTTTACATAGTATTGTCAGGGGTTATTTTCTAAAATAAAAGAAGCCCCAGGTTAAGGTTATTGCAAGGAGTGTGTCACATGGAACCTTTTATTCAAAGTGATCAATTCAATTACATCAAGTATCAAACGGAAATGCCTATTAAAGCCTATTCGACTGTGAATGATATCAACGTATTGAATGCTCAAAAATCGCTAAGTCAGGAAAGAGTCTTTAATCTCTTCCATCAACTCAATGGAGAACAAAGAGAATTGCTGAAACCTATTGCTGCAATTAGGGAAAGAGAGAACATTATGTTGCCACATTAAAACCCTATGTCATCCCCTTTACACGCCTCACAGAACCAATGATAAAGGGATTATTTCCTAAAGCAAAGAAACTTAAAAGCCCTTCTTTTGATGACTTTGATCTCAAAGAACATTCTTATATAAGCTGGATTGATATCCGAGCGAATCACCGAAAATATATCATCGCTTACTATCAAAATAAGCTGACAGGGATTTATGGGAGTTTTGACCCCCTTCAACAAAAGGGCATTTGTACATTATGCGGTAAGCATGGAGAGGTTGGTTTATTTGTCGCTAAGGTAAAAGGAATAAGAAGAGATATGTCCATTAAAAGAGGCAACTATATTTGTCAGGATAGTTTAAATTGTAATCGTAATCTTACGACGTTGGATAAATTAAATACCTTTATAGAACGATTGCAAAAGTAAATGGGAACGGGAATCAAAGAGGGGCCAGCTGCTCCTCTTTTTTTAAGAATTTGAATGTATAAAGTTCTAGTCATCAGGACAGTGTGGATTTCCGCTACAGAACGCTCGCTTTCCTCGGGCACGGCCTCAGCTAACTTGGGAATGAAATATTAGGGTTCCCAAGTGGATCTTCGGACTCGCGCTGTTCCCGAAGGAGTCTCGCTTCTTCCGCTCCAAACCACTTGGTGTTGGCAACAATGCATTTTGGTATTAAAAACTTTTTTCAGCACTTTAATAAGGATTGGGCATGATTTCGCCCGGCTTTCTAATAGATGAGTCATTGATGTTCTTTTTAGATCCTAAAGATCTTAAACGACCATTTGGTAGATCACTAAAATGCAAAATACTTTTTTAAGTATTTTAACTTGAAAAAATACCAAAAATCACCGATAAAAAATAAGAGTCCATATTTTCAAACGGGGTGCATCTAGAATCATACAAAAGACAGGGGAAGATGCGATGTGAAAAAGTTAAACTTAGAGAGAATAAAATGGAGGAATATTAGCATTGGTTGGAAGTATAGTAGCGCATTCATTGTTACACTCCTTTTATTTGCTCTATCCGTCATCATTGTGGCAATTCAATTAAATACGGTAAGTAAAAATATTGATCAAGTCCATAGGAGAGGCGATCGTTCTATCGAGCTGAAAGAAATGGCCTCAATATTTCGAGAAAAGGACATTCGGATTGCGGATTATATTTATTCTAACGATCGTCAGTTTATCACACAGTTCAAACAACGCGTCGATCAAATTGCGACGCATGAAAAAGCGCTAGAACCTAAAATGGATACCCCAGAACAAAAGCAACTTTTCAACACGGTGAAACGCAATAGTGATCAGATTGATTATTTGTTTTTAAACGGGATCGTGTCTTCTGTGGGAAGAAAAGATGACCAAGGCATTGCGAAACTGAGAAAAGAAACGCAGACACTGCGTGAGCAGACGACAGTCAGTCTGGACCAGTTAGGCCAAATTGTCGATAACGAAAGAACAACAGCGATCAATAATGCTAAATCATCCCTCAATCAAGCGGTTATATTGCTCATCACCTGTGTCATTATTTCGATGCTGCTTGGAGGTCTGGCTATATATTTCATCACTCGGATCATTAGAAGAAGACTAGAGAGCGTCGTGGTTCTAACCTCTCAGGTCTCCCAGGGGCATTTAAATATTGAAAAACTGAATGATAAAAGCAATGATGAAATTGGCCAACTCAGTGGAGCTGTGAATAAGATGAAAGACAGCTTACACGCGATGGTTGTTGAAATGGTACAGGTATCCGATCGTGTCAGCAGTCAAAGTGAGGAATTGTCCCAATCCTCCCGTGAGGTGAAAGAAGGCAGTGAGCAAGTTGCTGCTACGATGGAGGAATTGGCTTCAGGGGCAGAAAATCAAGCATCGTCTGTCACCACTGTATTTGAAGTTGTTTCTGGACAAAATGAAACGATTTATAAGGCAAGAACTAATGGGGAGTACATAGAACAAACGTCCCTTGAAGTCCTAGATATGACTGAAGAAGGTAATAGAATGATGCAAACCTCAGTCGATAAGATGCAGGCCATTCATGAGATTGTAAAAACCTCTGTTGAGAAGGTGAGTGGACTCGCTAAGCATTCTCAAGCCATCACGAAACTTGTCGATGTGATTCATTCTATTGCCAATCAAACGAATCTTTTAGCTTTAAATGCGGCGATAGAAGCTGCAAGAGCAGGAGAACATGGTAAAGGTTTTGCCGTTGTCGCTGATGAAGTCCGTCAACTTTCTGAACAAGTTTCGGCTTCGATTGATGAAATTACTACGATTGTCAATAATATTCAAGTCGAATCCAGCAATGTAACAACGACACTCGAGCAAGGGTATGATCAAGTGAAAGAAGGTACCGATCAGGTTAATTTATCAGGCGAAAAGTTTAATGCCATCAATGAAGCTGTTAAAGGTATGAATAAACAAGTGAGTGAAATCTCACTAGTATTACAGCAAATTGCCGATAATAGTCATACCATTAGTCAATCGGTAGAAAATGTTTCCTCCATTTCAGAGCAAGCCGCAGCAGGCATCGAGGAAACCTCTGCTTCTGTCCAACAGACAAGTGCAGCAATGGAAGAGATTTCGGCGAACTCAGAAGATCTTGCTAAACAAGCTGAAACCCTTAATGAACTCGTCAGACGCTTTAAGTTATAACGGTAATTTTTAGGCATTAGGAAATAGTTCCTCCGCTAAAACGATAGATGGATCGCCTTTGTATTTAAGTCGCTTTATACCAAAAGGCACTGTCAGCAATCCCACTGATTGAAGTAGAAGACGCGAGACTCCGACGGGAAAAGGACGTGTTCGAAGATCCACTTGGGAACCAAATAAATAGCAAATTAACTAAGACCGTGCCTGCGGAAAGCGAACGTTTTTGAACGGAGATCAGCACTGGCCTGATGACCAGAATTTAATAATTCCTAGTCTTTTAAAAAGAGCCTCTTTGCTCTAGGGTGATTACCTAGAACGAAGAGGCTCTTATTTTACTTTATTTATTTTTGGATGAGAGCATCACCTTATTTTGGCGTTCTTGAAAAAGAATAAAGGGATAGAAGACAATCCCAACGCCAACAAAGAAAATGCCCCATAAAAAGGTCTCCATATCAGAAGTCCCAGCAACAACGACATACAGGGCATAAGCCGTTCCTAAAAAACCAATGATAAACTGACTATACACTGGAGTTTTCTTTTGTAAAGAGTCCGTAAAACTTAATTTGACTTGAAACAACGCCGAAACCAAATAAGGTAAAAGGTATGATAGGGTGGCAATTGTAGTAACAAAATTAAATGCATCTGCAATTGAACTCGAAATCGTTGAAAATATCAATATTTGCGTTGCGATATTCGTGATAACGAGAGATTTGGTGGGCGTTCCTTTCTTATTTTCATGGCCAAAAACTTTTAAAAACAGACCCTGTTTTGCAGATTGGTATGGGACTTCAGCACTGAGAAGAATCCAGCCAATGGTAGATCCAAAGAGACAAACAACAGCAAGTCCTGCTAAGAGATAGCCGCCACCACTGCCAATCGCTACCGTTAAGGCATCAACAAGCGGTTTAGAGGAATGACTCAATGCAGATTGGTTTAATGATCCCATCACCAATAATGTAATCGCAATATATACGCCTGTAGCAATAAGTAATCCAAAGATTGTGGCTTTCTTGACATCCTGAACCTTTTTAGCTCTTGATGAGAAGACAACCGCAGATTCTACACCAACAAAAGCCCAAAGCGTTGCCACAGCAGCATGATTTAACTGTCCTAACAAACCAATGGATTGCCCATCAACCACTTTAGGACTTGCAAAGGGAACCAGATTGCTCGATTGAAAAATAAAAAGTGTTGCAATGATAAAAAGTAAGAATCCAATAAGTTTAGCCGCCGTTGCGATTAAGTTCACTTTTCCTGCGCCTTCAATACCTCTAAGAATTAAAAAGTGAAGCCCCCATAATAAAACAGAGCAAATAATAAAAGTCAATAAGTGCCCAACGGTTAAATTAAAATGCCCTATAGATAGAACTATGGATGAACTATTAAGAACCGGAAAAAATGTAGAAAGGTATCCGGCGAAGGAGGTAATAACGGCAACGTTTCCTGCAAAATTCGCCACCCAATATCCCCAAGAGACGAAGTAGCCGGCTAAAGAAGAAAGACGGCTGCCTTGTGAAAATAAACCCTTCGCATAAATTTGTGGCCCGCCTGTCATTTCCGGTCGTTTAACGGCAAGATTTCCAAAAATAAGGGCGATAAAAAGGACCCCAACGCCTGTGAAGATCCACGCTAATAATACGCCGCCTGGACGGGCAACCTGTGCCAGATTACTGGGAAGCATAAAAATCCCTGATCCTACCATATTCCCGACAACCAAGGCGGTGAGGACCCATACACTAAGTTTTGCTTTTGATGACATCTATTTAATACTCCTTTTCTCGTTGTTGTTCTCAGGTGAGTTTAGTTTATTAATTATTTAACGTAGTAAAGTATATAAAGAAATAACAATGAATACAACCTTTTTGGTTTGGGAATAAATACCTTGATAAGAAAAGCGAGGAGCCATCTCTTGCCAGTCCCTGCGTTTAAAACACAATTTTAATCTCGCAAAATAAGAAAAACTAGACTAAACGCGTGGTCTCTGTCTCAGTGCTGCAAAAATTTATCATACCAAAAGTTATAGTTAATCATCAAGTGAATGAGGTGGAAGAGGGCGGGATAATGGGGATGAGCATGGGTCCCAAGGTTAAAAACAGATATAAAAAAATTAAAGGACTTTGATTAAAATCGCCCCAGTCTTGGAGCGATCCTGAAGCTAGACCACTAATAAAAATATTTTCGGAATCAAAGTGGTGGTATATGAAAAAGCGAGGGCACCTTGTGCTTCGATCAATTGGATACCCGGTGATCCTTTTTGTAGCTAACTGCCTGTTTTGTGCAGGCGCAATGCTGATTTGTTAGTTTCACTCTTGTTTCGTGCGCGTCTTCTATATAAGAAAAACTGGGCGAAAAAGCATGCCCGGTCCTTATTAAAACACGGAATAAGATTTTAATCCCAAAAGGCACCGGCAGCAACGTTGATCGGAACGGAAGGCGCTCTGGCTTCTTCGGGGACAGCAACCAGCGTGACTTCACGAGTAAACTTCGAGTTGTTCCGAGAAAGCTGGCGACGAAGCAATACGAGCAGACGCAGGAACAGGTGATTTTGACTTTTAATCATAAATACTTTGGAACACACAGATAAACCATTCCCAAGTTAGCTGAGGCCACTAAGGTCGATCGGCTAAAAACGTCACGTCATTAAGGAACTTCGACTAAAACCGTCATCCGTGTGACAACGTCAAAGCTAGCACCTCAACTACCCCAAAAAGTAAAGAACACTTTTCGGGGACCCCGATGGTGCGTCGAACGCCGACCCTACTCACATCGTGTGGGCATGAGGTAAGTGAGCGACCTGGAGTGGCGATCAACACTATAATCGTTAAACTTATAAATTCTGAAATTAAAATAAAGACACTCGCAAGGCGAGTGTCTTTAAAGCCATTTTTATTCAATTACTGGAATCTTCCAGCCATTTGTTGTTGAGCAGTTGCTACAAGACGTTTGGTAATTTCTCCACCAACGGAACCGTTAGCGCGAGATGTTGTGTCTGCACCTAATTGAACACCGAATTCTTGAGCGATTTCCTGCTTCATTTGATCAATTGCTTGTTCTACTCCTGGTACTAAAATTTGATTGCTGTTATTACTTGCCATATTTAATCACTCCTTTATCGTTGTGTACTTATAGATTGCGTCATTTTGAGCCAATTATACTTAAAAATTTTATTTTTATTTTCAGCGTTAAAAAAAGGGAATTCACGTAAGAAAAAAAGGATTGAGACTAAGTTTAGAGGATTTTCATTTCGTTATGTCGTATAGTTATTTAGAAAAAATCTTTACGTTTTGTCCCATTATTAATTAATATTAGTGTAAACTAAGAAAGGGTAGTGATACAGACCGATGAAACAAGCTGTTCAAGCGATCGAGAAAAAATTTTTTAATTACATTGCTAAAATGAAAAATTATGAAGAAGCTTTAGCCCTTATAGGTTGGGATTTGAGAACAGGAGCTCCCAAAAAGGGTATAAAGCAACGCTCTGAAGTGATAGGGACTTTATCAGAAGATGTTTTTAATATGTCAATATCAACTGAAATGAAAGATTACATAGAGGCATTAACGGATCCTTCAGTTCAAATATATTTGACAGATGTGACGAAACGATCGGTTGAAGAATGTGAGAAGCAATATAATCAAAATATCAATATTCCAGCGAATGAATATAAAGACTATGTGATTTTGCAGTCCCAATCGGAATCTATATGGGAAGAAGCAAAAGCAACCTCCGATTTTGCTCGCCTTCAACCCTATTTAGAAAAATTGATCGCTTTTAAAAAGCGGATGGTGGGCTATTGGGGAATTACAGAAAATAAATATAATGCACTGTTGGACTTATATGAACCCGGCGTTACCGTTGATATTATAGATAAAGTGTTTGGGCAATTAAGAGAGTCCATTGTTCCTTTGGTTAGGGAGATAAGTGCAACGGGGAGTCGACCTCCATTTGATTTTTTATTTTGTCATTTTCCTAAGCCACAACAGCAAGCGTTTAGTCATTATATTCTTCAGCAGATGGGATTTGATTTTGAAGCTGGACGGTTAGATGAGACAGCACATCCTTTTCAAACGACTTTAAATCCAGCGGATGTTAGAGTCACGACAAACTATAATGAATCGGATTTTAGATTGGCTATCTTTGGGACTATTCACGAAGGTGGGCACGCTCTCTATGAACAGAATATTTCCCATAAACTCATCGGTACGCCTCTTTGTCAGGGAACATCGATGGGCATCCATGAATCTCAGTCTTTATTTTTTGAAAACTTATTAGGCAGAAGTCGTGAATTCTGGGAAAGTTTTTATTCTCCTTTTAAAAAATATGCAAATGGCGCATTTGATAGGGTTTCTCTTGACGATTTTTATCGGGCAATCAATATCGCCGGTCCTTCTCTTATTAGAATAGAAGCAGATGAATTGACCTATCCTCTTCATATTATTGTTCGTTATGAAATTGAGAAGGGACTCTTTAATGGGGATTTAAAGGTGAAAGATTTACCTGGAATTTGGAATGAGAAAATGGAAGAGTATTTAGGGATAAGGCCTTCTAATGACCGTGAAGGTGTGCTTCAAGATATTCACTGGGCAGGGGGAGATTTTGGATATTTTCCTTCTTATGCGTTAGGCTATGTTTACGCTGCACAATTTAAGCATGCAATGTTGGAAGATTCTCCTTCTTTAAATAAGTCTTTAATCGAGGGAGATATTGCACCGATACGTCAATGGCTCACTGAGCATATTCATCAATATGGGGCATTAAAAAAACCCATTCAGATTGTGCAAGAGGCGACACATGAATCCTTAAATGCGACCTATTTAATTCAATATTTGACAAAGAAGTATCGGGGAATTTATCGTATTGAGTAAGCTTTACTAATGAACAAGAATGTCAGCACCTTTTAATGATCGATTCATCTTTTTATTTTAGGATTTATTAATGGAATAGAGACTCGAAAAGAGAAGGACTTATTGTATACGAGTGTTTTTCTGAAGGAAAAAACAGTTGAAAAAAGTCTCACATGCTTTGACAAGCCCCCTTAATAGACCAATAATTGAAAATAAAGTCGTTTGAAGCAGTGCAACATTTTGTAGTAATGAGATTAACATATAGAAAGACCTTTATTAGAAACAGATGTTCTGATATGCTTAATGTCAGGAGTCTGAGAAGGGTGAAGGGGGTTATTTATTTGGCAAAATCAACATATACCGATGATACAATACAGGTTCTAGAAGGACTCGAGGCTGTTAGAAAACGCCCCGGCATGTATATCGGCTCTACGGATGCCCGTGGTCTTCATCACTTGGTTTATGAAATTGTAGATAATGCAGTCGATGAGGCTTTAGCGGGTTATGGAAATGAAATTATTGTCACGCTTCATAAAGATGATAGCGTGAGTGTTATAGATAAAGGTCGGGGAATGCCTACTGGTATGCATCGAACCGGAAAGCCGACACCAGAAGTCATATTCACCGTTCTCCATGCCGGAGGAAAGTTTGGGAATGAAGGTGGTTACAAGACATCTGGAGGTTTGCATGGGGTTGGTGCTTCAGTTGTCAATGCCTTATCTGAATGGTTAGTGGTTACCATCAAACGAGACGGTGGCGTCTTTCAACAACGCTTTGAGAACGGCGGCCATCCAGTAACAACATTAGAGAATATAGGCAAGAGTAAACAAACGGGGACAGAAATTCATTTTAAACCTGATCCCATGATTTTTAGTGCGACACATTATAATTTTGATACCTTAAGTGAGCGTTTACGTGAAGCTGCCTTTTTATTAAAAGGGCTTAAAATCACATTGATTGATAAACGCGATAATAAAGAAGAGTCCTATCAATATGAAACGGGAATTAAGGCATTCATTGAATACCTGAATGAGGATAAAGATATTCTCCATCCTGTTGCGGCTTTTGAAGGCGAAAGCAATGGCATTGAAGTTGAAGTCGCCTTTCAGTTCAATGATGGTTACTCAGAAAACATTTTATCTTTTGTGAACAACGTAAGAACAAAGGATGGAGGAACTCATGAGTCTGGTTTTAAAACCGCAGTGACAAGGGCGTTTAATGACTATGCGAGGAATGCCGAGCTTTTAAAAGAAAAGGATAAGAACATCGATGGTTCTGATATTAGAGAAGGCTTTACAGGTATTGTCTCTGTTCGTGTGCCAGAAGATAAGCTTCAGTTTGAAGGACAGACTAAAGGCAAACTTGGGACAAGTGAAGCACGTTCCGCAGTTGATGCGGTTGTCTCTGAACAACTTTCCTACTTTTTGGCGGAAAATCCAAAAACAAGTGAAATGCTCATAAAAAAGGCAATAAAAGCAGCTCAGGCAAGAGAGGCTGCTCGAAAGGCCCGTGAAGATGCCCGAAATGGGAAAAAAGGCAAACGACGAGATACTGTTCTTAGCGGAAAGTTAACGCCTGCATCCTCAAAAAACAGTCAAAAGAACGAGCTTTACTTGGTTGAGGGTGATTCTGCTGGAGGTTCTGCTAAACAGGGGCGCGATCGCACTTTTCAAGCGGTGCTTCCATTGCGGGGTAAAGTTATTAACACTGAAAAGGCTAAGCTTGGTGATATCTTTAAAAACGAAGAAATCAATACGATTATCCATGCGATAGGAGCCGGAGTTGGTCCTGATTTTAATGTCGAGGATTGTAATTACGATAAAGTTGTTATTATGACCGATGCGGATACTGACGGTGCGCATATTCAAGTGTTGCTCCTCACCTTTTTCTATCGTTATATGCGTCCTCTTATCGAAGCGGGGAAAGTTTATATTGCGCTTCCACCCCTTTATAAAGTGAGCAAAGGGACAGGTCGTAAAGAAGTGATCGAGTATGCTTGGGACGAAGAAGGCATGAAGAAGGCGATCGCTAAAATCGGTAAAGGGTATATCATTCAGCGTTATAAAGGGCTTGGCGAAATGAATGCTGACCAACTCTGGGAAACCACAATGAACCCAGAAACAAGAACCCTTATTAGAGTAAAAATTGATGATGATACCCGGGCAGAACGACGTGTGGCTGTCCTGATGGGAGATAAGGTTGAACCAAGACGGAAGTGGATTGAGTCCCACGTAGCATTTGGTTTAGATGAAGAGACTAATATCCTCGATAATGAAAACATTTCAGTAACAGAAGGGGCGCTGTAACCCATGGCGAATATTGAAAAATTACTCGATCTACCCTTAGAAGACGTCATTGGAGATCGCTTCGGAATATATAGTAAATACATCATTCAAGAAAGGGCCCTCCCAGATGTAAGGGATGGCCTCAAACCTGTGCAAAGGCGGATTCTTTACGCGATGGCGCAGGATGGCAATACACAAGACAAGCCTTTCCGTAAGTCAGCGAAAACCGTTGGTAACGTGATCGGTAACTATCATCCTCATGGAGATAGTTCGGTCTATGATGCGATGGTGCGTATGAGTCAAGATTGGAAGGTCCGTAATGTCTTGATTGAAATGCACGGCAATAACGGGAGCGTTGACGGTGATCCACCTGCTGCGATGCGTTATACAGAGGCACGGCTCTCTGCTATTGCTTCTGAGTTACTTAGAGATATAGATAAAAAAACAGTCGATTTTATTCCGAACTTTGATGATTCTATTGAAGAGCCTACGGTTCTTCCATCGAAATTTCCGAACCTTATTGTTAATGGCTCGACGGGTATTTCTGCGGGTTATGCGACGGATATTCCACCGCATAATTTAGGAGAAGTCATTGACGCAACAATCATGGCGATGGAGAATCCTGATTGTAAGGTTGAAGATCTAATGACATTGATTAAAGGTCCGGATTTTCCAACGGGAGGGATCCTTCAGGGAGTTGAAGGCTTAAAAAAAGCTTATAGTACCGGTAAGGGAAAAGTAGTAGTCAGAGGAAAGGCCACGATAGAACCTTTAAAAGCTGGTCGTGAACAAATCACAATTACCGAACTTCCTTATGAGGTCAATAAGGCGAATTTAGTTAAAAAGATGGAAGAACTCCGGTTGGATCGAAAGGTTGAAGGTGTCGCTGAAGTTCGTGATGAAACGGACAGAACGGGAACGCGTGTTGTCATTGAATTAAAAAAAGATGGTGACGCTGAAGGAATCCTGAACTATTTTTATAAAAATACTGATTTACAAATTACGTATAACTTTAACATGGTCGCTATTGTTAATAAAACCCCAAAACTTATGGGACTTAAGCCTATTTTAGAGGCTTACATAGCGCATCAAAAAGAAGTCATTACCCTTCGTTCGCAATATGAACTCGCCAAAGCGCAAGATCGTCGTCATATTGTTGACGGCTTAATTCATGCGGTTTCAATCCTGGATGAAGTGATAGAAACGATTCGAGCGTCAAAAGACAAGAAAGATGCTAAAACGAATTTATCCAATGCCTTTGGCTTTACGGAGCCTCAGGCAGAAGCCATTGTGAATCTCCAGCTTTATCGTTTGACCAATACAGATATTCAGACCTTACAAAAAGAAGCCGACGAACTGGAAAAAACAATTGCTCGTTTGGAAGCTATTTTAGGCTCTGAAAAAAAACTCATTGCGGTCATCAAAAAGGAATTAAAGGATATCAAAGATCGTTATGCGGATCCACGCCGAACGAAAATAGAAGAAAAAATAGAAGAGATTAAAATTGACTTAGAAGTGACGGTTGCTTCCGAAGATGTCATGGTCGCTTTAACCAAAGAAGGTTATATAAAGCGATCGAGTCTCCGCTCTTATGCCGCCTCTAATACAGAGGACATCACCATGAAAGAGGGCGACCGAATTCTCTGGCAATCGGGAGCGAATACCACCAATACGTTACTGGTTTTCACGAATAAAGGAAATTATCTCTATATACCGATTCACGAAATTCCCGATAAACGTTGGAAAGAGATGGGCCAGCATATTGCTCAAATGGTTCCCATTGATAAAGATGAAACAATCGTGGATGCTATAGCGATTAGTGAGTTTAAATCGCCATTATATTTGACCTTTACCACTAAATTGGGACAAATTAAACGCACAGAGTTAGAAAATTATCAAGCTCAGCGTCGCTCCAAACCACTGATGGCCTTAAAATTAAAAAAAGGTGATGAATTAGTGGATGTTGCTTTAACCGATGGTACTGCCAATGTTCTCATTGTGACCAATAAAGGCTATGGTCTCTGGTTTGATGAAAGTGAAGCCAGTATTGTTGGCCAAAGGGCTGCAGGAGTAAAAGGTATTAATTTAAAAGACGATGATTATGTTGTCAGTAGTTTAACCTTCCCGGTGGGTTCAAACCCTGATCTTCTTATTGCCACCCAAAGGGGAGCGATTAAGAAGATGTCTATCTATCGTGAATTAGAAAAATCCACAAGAGCACGTCGCGGATTAATCATGTTACGGGAATTAAAAGCATCCCCGCACCGTATTGTAAAAGCACTCCTTGTCGAGGACAATACAAATATCCGTTTAGAAAGCTCAAAAGGAAAAATCGTTGATCTTCACGTCAATACTCTGCGATCTGCAGACCGCTACAATAATGGGTCTTACTATATAGATCAAGAGGAAGATGGCGCACTAACTGATGCTTGGATCCCACTGGAATTGAATGAGCAAGCTGAAGAAACCGAATAAATTTATAGATATACACTAAGACCAGACACGTTCTGGTCTTTTTTTAAAAAAGGAATAAGAAAATATAAAATTCTGGTCATCTTGAGGTGTAGATTTCCACCTCAGAACGCTCGCTTTTCTCATACCCACAGGAACTAAGAGAATAAGCCCTCACAGAAAAATCGTGTTTTACGATTTTTTGACGTGGGTAGGATCAGCGTTAGAACGCACTTCCGCTCCAATCATTTTGTGTTGACGGTGCATTTTGGTAAATAAACTATTGATGCTCAACTGAATAAGTAGGCATGTTTTTCGTTCGTTTTCCAAAATTGTGTGAAGGCGAATGCCTAAATATCAGGCTGTATAAAAAACTGCTCATTAAGAAAAAGGTTTGATAACTTTTAATAATGGCCGATTAAAATTGTCTGTCTCTTTATGTTTTCTCTCATTAGAGTTGTTTTTGGGAATTTTACGTTAATCCAAAAATAGTTGATTGAGAATGTTTGTGTTTAAACAAAAGGGCTTTAAGTGGAAGAATCGTCTTTAGCTCTATTCAATCACCGAGCCTGGTTATGGAATGAGGGAGGAAATGAGAGGGTTTATCTCGAAATTGTAAGTTATGCCAGAACAACATGTCGAAAATGAAGTTCGGACCAATGGATTTATCTTAAATTGGAGGGAATAGAAAATGGATGTAAAGACACTTTTGTTACAGCAATGGACAAGCTGCTTAGATGAAGAAGATTGGTTTCCACCACTTGAAAAGGTGCTAGAGGATATTACTCTTGAACAGGCAATTTGGAAGCCGGTTAAGGGAGAAATGAATTCCATATGGGAATTAGTTTGTCATTTACTTTTCTATGAAAAGAGACTTCTGATGCGTTTTCTTGGTGAAACAGCGAATGAACCACAGGCAGAAAATAATGCATCTACATTTCGATTACCAACTGAGACACTTGAAAATTGGAAGGAAACAAAACAAGAATACTTTCATGTTCATAGGGAACTTGAAAAAATACTAGCAAAATCTGACCGTGAAGATTTGTATAGACAAATCCCCGGAGAAAGATCATTAGTACTTGAATTGAAGAGTTTAGCATTGCATGACGCGTATCATATCGGTCAAATTGTATTATTGAGTAAAATGCAAGGAGCTTGGGCAGGGAAACGCAGCTTTTAAAAAGCCTAATTAGCTTTACAGTTATTCCACTTTAAGGGCGAAAAGTTAAGAAGATCTTTTGAGGATGGCGGTAAAAATACTCAATATAGAAGTGAATATATAGAACGAGGCGATAGAGTAAATAGTTATATCTTTGAATTGTCAAAACAATGGTAATTGTTGATATAGAAAAATAATGATGATATACTAATAATACAGGAGAAGTACGGAAGGTGGAATTTGATTTGCCAGCATACTTGTAATGGTTAAGCAACTAAAAAGTGCATTTCTTTTTTTGAACAATATTGTTTAATGAGGGAGAAGTGTGCCTATTTTTAGCCATTACAGGGAACGCAGGATAGTCAGTTGTATTAATTCCAGCGGGGTACCTATAAGGTA
This sequence comes from Pullulanibacillus pueri, assembly GCF_014639255.1. Lineage (GTDB taxonomy): Bacteria > Bacillota > Bacilli > Bacillales > Sporolactobacillaceae > Pullulanibacillus > Pullulanibacillus pueri. The sequence continues at coordinate 14,613 of NZ_BMFV01000012.1, read as the reverse complement.
TTCCGCTTTTCTATGGGAAATCTTTCTCCATTCAACCGTTTTTTGCGTTCCTCTGAACAAATAGGAGGAACTGGTTAATGAGTTTTAATCATTTATTTACTTATGAGATCCTTGCTAAGGAAACACCTTAAATAAAAAGAAATTGTAGTAAATGTAAAACGAACACAGAATTTTATTGTAGTGAGAAATTTAGGGTGAATGCGAATCACAAAAACATTGATATTTGGTTAATTTATAACTGTATACATTGTGACGGAACTTGGAATTACCCTATTTTATCAAGAGTCAATATTAATAACATTGATTCCATGCTAATTCAAAAGTTTATGAATAATGATAAAGAGACAACTTGGTACTATGCTTTTCAAATTAAAAAGTTAAGAAAACTGTGTAATGATGTGAATACGGATATACGATATGAGTTAAGAAAAGAAAAAGTCGATTCATTATCTAACGAGATTACTATTCGACTTTGCTATAAATATGATTTTGGTCTTAGAATAGATAAACTACTAGCAGAAATATTTGGCATTTCAAGGTCAAAGGTAAATAAATTATTTGAGAATGGAGCTATTTTACTTAATCCCAACATTAATATAAAGAGAAAAGTCATAGATAATTTACAAATGACAGTCATAGGTGATTGGTGTATAGTTGCTCTGACATAATAGTCCGGTATCGTTGTTATAGCTATTCTCTAAATGGTCAAGTTCGTTTCTTAATTAACAATCAAAACCACCCGAGTGAATGGGTGGTTTATTCTGAAGCTGAAAGCCTTTGTTACTTGTCAGCCCTTCAAAGGGCTCTGAAAGGTTTACCAACCGCACTACTTTTCCCTTTAAGATATTCAACAAAAGAGGATACACTTATCTTTGGTGGCATTCTTACTAGCATATGGATATGATCCTTACAAGCCTCTACTTCTATTATCTCTTTCTAAGTTTCTCTCTTGCTATTCACTTTTTTCTTTGGTTACAGGCTTTGGATTTTTCTCAAAAAAGTTTTGTATCGCTTCTTTATTTTCGTCAAGATCTAATTGAAGCACTTGCCCAGCATGAGGATACTCCCTATTAGAATAGCTGTTCGGTACAGGAACACGCATAGATTCGATACCTTTAACTTGGTCAAATAGCACAACTTTACCAAGAGAGAGAAACGTTTTAAAGTCCATATCCGTATCAATATCACGAATGATTTCTTCACCAATTTCAGGCAGTTCCAGGATTCCATTAACGGATCCCAATTGTTCCTTAAATGTATCTTTTAATAAGGAAAGAACTTCTTGCTGTCTTTGTACTCGACCAAAATCACTTAGCTTATCATGCCGGAAACGAACATATGACAACAAATCTTTTCCATGTAGCTTTTGCGCGCCTGGTTCTACATTTAAATTCATGTCCTCGATCATTTTTTTAGTCACATTGACCTCAATGCCCTCTGGTGCAATCATATCAATCACTTTTACAAATCCTTTAAAGTCGATCGTGATAAAGTGATTAACGTCAATCCCAAAGTTTTTTTTAATGGTTTTTCGTAATAATTCAGGACCACCTTGAGAATAAGCACTATTGATCTTATTGTAGTGTGGACTTTCACCTGGAATATTGACATAAGAATCGCGCATAATGGTCACAAGTTTTGCTTTTTTAGAATGAGGGTCATATTGGGCAACCATAATTGTATCAGAACGGGATCTTTTTTCTCCACGGGCGTCGCTGCCAATTATTAGTACATTTATTTTTCCATTTACATCTTTTTTCCATTAAAAGGTATCTTTTTTTTATTATGACTTGCTTCCTCCATCTTACTTAAGGAAACAGAGATGTTTTTATCCTTTGAACTACTATCTGATTGATGTAGAGCGCTACAGGACGATAACATCAACACTAAACATATAGAGAGGGCAAATAATTTCATTCTCAGCATTTCATCGCTCCTTTAAGCATAGTACTATTTTTTTAACATTTATGAAATGAATGTAAGGTAATTTTTGTTAACATTCAATTTTAAAAAACACAAGAGGGTGTATGTTTAGATTATTGATAGTCGATGAAGACTGGCGTTGGATCTAAATTCAAGACATCTTTAGGTGTGAGTAGTGGGGTGTCTTGTTTATAAAATAATTTGAATCCTCCATATTGAACGGGTTGATTCTTAACAAGTAAACGATAGCCGTCTTTCTTATTTTTGGCTCTACCAAATCCATCGAAATTGAGAACAACTTCAACGTGATTTGTTGGTTTAATGGCATGTTTATTTCCAATCACTCCATACTTAAACTGATGAACGATTATCACCTTATCTGGCAAATGATTCTTTTCAATAAGATCATTAATGTATCGAACTGCTGTTTGTATATGATTTCCATCGACGTGACCTAATTGAACACCAGGCGTTTGTCTAGCACGGACATGAAATTCTGTATCAATGGCAAGAGACACGTAAGGAAGCTTTAAATATTGGTTCAACATTTGAACCTGATGGATAATGCTATCACGCCCTAATTGAACGTCTAAAATGAGCAACATTCCATTTTCTTTTGCAAGGGTGGCATACCTCTCAATATCCGCAGATGATGTTTTATGATAATAAAGACCATTTGCTCCGGGTGTACGTTGAGCCACAGTGGTAATTAATTCAATGGCGGGGATCGCAGGATGACACGGATCTAATTTTGAATAGGCTTGTGCTTGTTTCTTTAACCGTGAAACAAGTTCATTAGGACTTAATTGCCCTAGAATTCCCATTCGAGATGACTTTGGGTGACCATAGTAGGAAACAATCCGATATTTCTTAAGGGGACCGTTACTTAAATCTGTCTTATTTTTGGTCAAAGCTTCTTGGCTTGACACCGTTTTATTACAGGTTTCTCCGAGTTTTGAATGAGGCGATAGCGTTTGATTGAAATAGGGGATTAACTCCTTATCGTTTAACGTCAATAGTCCATCATCACTTGTATTGGGAAAGGATGTCCTTCCTGAAGCGAGATGAACGTTTTCAGTTAAAATAACCATTGATATGAACAAGCTGTATAATAACACTTTCAAATCCATCTCCTCCTTTTAAAGTTAGGGTGTGTTGCGATAATTGTTTTATGTTGTTAATTATTTGGAAAATAAACTGTGGGAGAGGTTGAGATGGAACACCCTTTTGGGGTATTGGAGAACTAACGATGTGTGATGTTTCAATAAGGAAATGGGTTATTGTTAATGAAGCACTTTTATGGAACCAGGGTTTCTCTACACTTGTTCAGACGATGGAACAAGAAATTGAATAATGGAACGCTTTAATTTTTAGTTCGTAATAATTTATAGGAGGTGCTTATTATCAGATTTATTTGGATTGGTTTAGGCATTTCTGTTGTTGGTGTCGTTGTATCATGGGCTTTTTGGGGCTTAGATAAAATGTATTTAATGACTGCCATAGTATCGGGTATTTTAATTGCTTTGTGTGCTATTCTCTCTGGTACTTTAGCAAGCGGTGACAGAATGAGAGCAAATTATGCTACAGAAACGCGCGAAGACAGATTAAATAGAGATAAATTTACAACAAAATGTTTCTTTATGGCAATACCAAATATTTTGGTTACAGCACTCTTTTATTTCCTAACCTATAAAGGCGTCATTTGATTTTTAATGTCATTCTTGAGACTATGTTATTTCTTATTGCATTAACGGGGCTTTCGTTGAAGAAGAACTGATAATGGTATCTGTAGCTAAAAAATTGAGCGTTGTTCTAAAATGAATACTCCTTGATAAGTGCTTAAGTAAATAAGATAGGGGTACAGATAAATATATGAAATGACTCTGGCTCATCTTAAATAACCTTTGATTAGGCTATCATATTATTTTATTAAAAAATCAGATAATTTAATGAATTTTTGTTCGTTCATTTTAGCAAAAGAAGGTATGTTAAGAGGTAACAAATTTACTATTGGCTTGATGGTAGAAGCTATCGAGAATTTAGGTGTTTTCGAAAAAGAAAACCACTTAGAAGATGCAGTAGTTCAGGATGGTAACATAATTACAGCAAAAGGTAAAGGTAGAGGATTTATTAGATTTGGAATTTATATGGGTAAAGCATAAATGTAGCGATTCTTGTTGAACGAAGGGTCAGTTTAGTGTAGTAATCGGTTATATTTCAAATAAATCGAAATGGGGTAGAGTAATAGGGTTATTTTGATAAGTGCTGTCAGCGGAACTGGAAAAACCTTGATGGCTCAAAAATTACTAGAAAAATATCATATTTCTTATCTCTCTATAGATCATTTGAAAATGGGCTTGTACAGAGGAGATAAGCATTGTAAATTCACACCACTAGACGATACCGAAGTCATTGGAGATCATCTCTGGCCAATATTAAAAGGAATTATTATGACAAACATCGAGAATGAACAGCACATTATTATTGAAGGATGCTACATATTGCCTCGCTATATGAAGGACTTTGACATCAATTATTCAGAAAAGATTATTCCAGTTTTCTTAGGCTTTTCACCGAATTATATTCAAGAAAATTTCGAAACAAATATAGTGAAACATAGGAATGTTATTGAAGTCCGGGATTGGCCAGAAGAAATAACGAGTAATGAACTAATCAAGGAACATAAATTATTTAAATCAAAATGTTTACAAGCAGGTGTTAGGTATTTTGAAATCGAAAACAACTATGATAAAGAAATATTGAATGTTTATGACTTTATAGAGGCTGAAAAAAGGAGAATGGCTCCGTCATAAAGTTGGGATCTCAATTATAGTTATTGAATTAACGGTGGCGATTGTTAAAAGGCGGGCTATCATTTTTTGTGCTAACGGGTCTGTGAAGTTTAAGAAGCATAAAACTTTTTTATTGATGAACCAGTATTACTTTTGTAAAGATATAAGTAAGCTGGGGTTGAATGAGTTGAAACTAGGACTTCGGGGAGGTCTTTTAAAATGTTTAATGTTTGTTTAAATTGTGGGGAATACAAGGTAGAGAAGATAATTGAAGTACAGGATGGACAAGCTTTTGCTGAGTGCCCAGAATGCAATTATAAACATCAATTTTTACAACTTCCTTTGTTTGTTATAACTGGAGCAAGTGGTTCAGGAAAGTCAACTTCAGCTATTTATCTTTCGGCATTAACTCAAGATTTCGTGTTTATGGAGACTGATATATTATGGGACAACCGCTTTAATACTCCTGAGAACAATTATCGTGAATATAGAGAGCTTTGGTTAAGAATGGCCAAAAATATTTCTCAAAGTGGCAAGCCGGTTGTATTGTGTGGATCAGCAATGCCTGATCAATTTGAAAATTGTACTGAAAGACGCTATTTTTCCGACATATTCTATTTAGCCTTAGTATGTGAAGATAAAGAGCTAACCCATCGATTAAATAAAAGACCTTCGTGGAGGAATAGTAACGATAAAAAATTTATAAAAGATATGATCTCATATAATAATTGGTTCATAGAAAATGGAAAAAAGAATGATCCTATCATAGAATTATTAGACACAACAAATATATCTCAAAAGGAGACCGCTGTGAAAATCCTAAATTGGGCAACGAACAAAACAAAATAACGTAGTCTTAAATTAACGTAGCGAGAATTCAAGAAGGATAATATCTATTTGTTATTGAAGAAAAGAAGCAGTTTAGCGACAGATAGACATATCAAAATATAGTGAGCTTATCTAGGTGAATGGAGGGTCTAATAATCATGGGTATTAGGAATTATCTGGTTGAAGGCGGTTCTGGTGCCGGCAAAACTACGGTCTGCAACGAATTACAGCGACGCGGCTACCATGCCATTCATGGCGATCGTGAATTGGCTTATCAAGGCGATCCGGAAACTGGTATCCCAACGGATAGCGCCACGTACGAGAACCACATTTGGCATGTAGATAAAGTAAAAGCTTTGGTCGCCAATCAGGATGAGGTGGTAACATTTTTCTGCGGTGGTTCACGGAACTTTTCCAAATTCATCGATCTATTTGACGGCGTGTTTGTCCTTGAGGTCGACCTGGACACCTGTCTCTGGAGGATTGATGAGCGAGTGGCACTGGACCCAACTGACTGGGGTGGAAGACCAGGGGAACGGGAAATCATTTCGCGCTTGCATCAAACGAAAGAAGGCATTCCCAAAAACGGGATCATCATCGACGCCACCGCACCGATCAATCAAGTCGTTGACCAGATCATCCGTCAAAGCGAAGAGAATAAAAGCCAACGGCAGTAAACTCACGGTTGCGACAGCCCATTACACTGGTGCATCTGGGTACGAATTTTATTTTCAGACGGTGTTAAATTACGTATGAATTACACTAGAATATTTAGTATATTGGCACTGATTTTAGGGGTAGGGTATCTTATTTAGTGACGAATTTATGCCTATCAAGATACCAAAATCAAAAAAATGAAAAATATTATTAAATGAGATGGAATTCAATGAAATTACAAATGCGGAAACATAGTTAACAAGAACGAAGAGAGTCCATGACCGTCATGGTATAGTGCAACTAATCAATATATAAGGAAAGAAGAATTAGACATTCAATTACAAGTTAGAGGTGAAATTATAATGTATGCAGATTTACATATTCATTCACACTATTCCGATAGTACCCGTTCTCCTGAGGAAATTGTCAAAAAGGCGAGAGAGCTTGGCAGTGACTTATTATGTGTAAGCGACCACAACACAACAGCAGCTTATAATGAGCTTATACCTTTGTGTAAAGCGAACCATATCAAATTAATTCGAGGAGCAGAAATCTCTACCTCTTTTGAAGGTAAAGAATTTCATGTCCTCGCTTATGATTTCGAATTTGAAAACAAAGAAATTATTGATATTTGCAAACAATGCGAGTCGGTTTATGCTGATATTGATTTAGAATTAATCAAAAAGATGAGTGTTGACTATAAGGAAATAGGTATAGAAGATTATAATGCTTTCAATCGAAATCTAAAAAACGGTGGTTGGAAAGGTTTTGACTACTTAAAAACCAAAAATTTAGTGAATAATGTTCCTAGTTTTTTTAAGCTCGTCAGCGATTATCATGTTCAACCAAAAAGTTCATTTCCATCAATAGAATATGTAATAAGTACAATACATAATGCAAATGGTAAAGCCGTTATTGCCCATATCGGAGAAAACATGAAGAACAATCTTTTAGAAATAGAACCTCGTTTAAAAAAACTTAAAAATATGGGTGCAGATGGCTTTGAATGTTATTACACGACTCATACAGGGGAAACAACAAATGTTCTTGTAGACTTTTGTCAAAAAAATAATATGTTAATAACTGTAGGCAATGATGACCACGGTGGATTTAACAATAGATCAAATATTATATATGAAATGGGGGCAATTAAGGTTGATTTTAGTATGTTGAATTTGAAAGATATTGAGATTTTGGGTTAACTTTAATAGCCATGTATAGTAGCATAAACAGGCTTTTTTTCATTAAAATAAAATAACGACATTAAAAACGGTACGGTGAACCTCACCATGTCTTCAGAGCAAATAAATTGTCTTGAAAAGCTGACAATTTTATTGTGTTTTTAAAGAAAAGAATGATAGAATAGTACAACCATTGTTTATTAACGGGGCAGAATTCTTGAACAAAGCCCCGTTATTTTTTCAACTAAGGAGGTGTTTTCTTGGAAGAAATGAAATCAAAAGAAATTCACTCCAATGTGTGGAGTCTTTTATCCTTTGCCACTTCAGAAAAAAACATTAACCAAGAATATCGTACATATATGGAATTATCATCTAAAAAACTATTTGCGTATAAGATTGAAGGTGAAATTGTTGGTTGGATTGGCATTGAATTTTGGGGTTTCATTTATAATCATAGCTTGGCAATCGGGATTTTAATAAAGAATCCGGGTAGAAAATGTTTTTTATTATAGACTTGCTGCTTATCTGGAATAAGGTTGTAGTCCTTACATGTTTAAGGAGCAATTAGTGGAAGAGGGGACACTGATGAATGTAAAAATAATGAAAGAGATTTTACAATTTCTTGTTGCAGCTATTATTTCGTGTTTTATTTTTGGAATATTAGGATTCATGTTGTTTAAGAGAGTTGATTGGGGGCTTTTTATAGTTTATATATTCGCTGGTATATTGGCTAGATACGTGATGATGAAGAGAAACCCTCAAAATTAATATAGGGAGTTTGGTTGAATAAGACAATTTGTGTGTATTTTAGGGTGACAAAAAACTCTATAAGTTAAAAAAGGGCTTGTCAAAACTGTTGCTCGTTCGCACGCTATATGCAGCTGTAACTTAAAAAGGATAATTCTGGTTGATAGAAAAAATCATCTTAATTTTCTTCAAACTCCTTAACTATTTCTACAACTTCTATATTACCATTTATTAAAGTCTCAACTAATGGTTTTCTACCGAATTTATTAGGTTTATTACTCCAGTAGCATTCTGCATTTTTTTCATTTTCCTGATGCATTTTTAGTTCCGTCAAATACATTAAACGCATCACCATCAAACACATGACCATCTGTTCGTAACTTCACTATTTGATAAACTTTTCTTCCACTATTCATAAATGAATTTGCCCACATCTCTGCATCTGACAAAGTTTTTGACGTGTATAAACACGCCATTCTAGAGGGGTATTTTGGATATTTTTCCTTTCTAACCTTTTCCAACGCTAGTTCTCTGTATGTTCTAACAGTCCAATATTCCAAATCTTTATGAATGAAATTTGATAAACTATCCTTGGGTTCATGGCCATCCAGTATATGTTTACAAGCCAAAACCCGATTATAAACGCCATTATGATGATGATTATCAAATACTATTATTTGTCCAAGTTTCATAGGTTTTTCAGTAACTGTATGATACACATAAATTTCACCCATTATATAGCCCCCATTTCTTCTTATGTATTGTGCCAGAAAAGGAAAATCAATTTTATTATACATTATATGCGACTCTTATATATAGAAAATTCACTCTATACTAAGGTAATTAGACCACGTGTTTTAAATAAATGCATAAAATGCTTCTTCAACTAAAGCGGGCTGTCGTTTAAGAAGGCTATTGCCCCAATGTTATTGAAGTAAAGGATAGTTTAGCGAAGGAAGGATTAAATCAATGTAGATTGCTTTTAATAAGTTAACATTTTAAAATTGAGGAAACGTATTGACTAAAGCTTATGGATTGAAATTAAAATCTCCAGTAAAAGCTTGAGAAAGCAAAACATGAAAAAAGAACTTTAAAGATTTGAGGATCATGTTTTTGTTATGTAGGAGGAGTTAAAATGTGAAGTTCAATGAGTTTGCTATCGGCAATATTTGCTAATTAAGAACAGAAGTAGAACTTGAGGCTGGCATAGAATATGGAGAAAAAGGAAACGGGAGAGAAGTAAGAGTGTGGAATAAGGAATGTGAGGAAAATATTTACAAAAAGAAAGGTTAGGAGAAATTTGGATTATATAAAATATTTGAGGTCAATGGTTGGTAACGAAAAGGTGATAATGGTTGTTTCGGGGGCAATCGTTTTTGATAAAGAAAATAGAGTCCTTATGCAAAGACGCTCAGATAATGGGCAGTGGGGGTTTCCTGGTGGTTTTATGGAATTAGATGAAAGCGTTCAGGAGGCAGCAAAGAGGGAAGTTTATGAAGAAACAGGACTTCAATTAGACCACCTCGAACTATTTGGCATTTATTCAGGGCCGCAATATGACAAAACTTTTCCTAATGGAGATCAAGTTTCATTGGTTCTAATTTCTTTCCTTTGTAGGGAACATAAGGGCGAATTAATTGAGAGCAAGAAAGAGTCTATACAAAATAAGTTTTTTTCACTTGATGATTTGCCTGACAACTTATTTAAAGAACATATGATGCTGGTTAACGATCTATTATCAAGAAAAACCTACCCGATTATTGGCTAATAATCATTCAACTTATGGGACGATCCTTCTGGAGGAGATCGCTCTTTTTTTATGTAAGTAAAGGGCAGGATTGTGGCATAAGGGGATAGAAGTTGTTTATAAAATTAAAGGGGGAATAAATTAAAAATGGAGCATTCTATATTATCTGATTTTAAAGGGTTTTTGTCAGAATACCGTAAGTCATGGAATAGCTGTGATAATGAAAGAATGTCGAGACATTCTTCTAAAGAGTTAAAAGTAAGATGGCCAGGAAAGGATGCGAAGATAAATGATTGGGGGTATGACAATTCAGCTATAGGCTGGAAACAAGCCTTTAATATGTATAAAGGTAGAAATCCCAAATGGTTCTTTGAAGATATATTAACTGTAATCAATCAACAAAAAGAAGGAGTGGCTGTATTTTGGGTGACTTTTGAAGTTGATGGAAATTTAACCAATAATAAAATGCTCTTTGTTGAGACATTCCGTAAAGAAAATGATGAGTGGAAAAAAATTAGAGAATATGTTGAAAATAGTTTTGCAAATGAATCCTAAACATAAATTAAAGGTCAGTTTCATTAATAAGGTGGTGTCTTGTGGAAGAGTTAAATTCAAGTAAAATTTCCCCAAGTGTGTTTAAGCTTTTATCTTTTGCTACCTCGGAAAAAAACATTAATGAAGAATATCGAATGTATATAAAATTACCAACGAGGAAGCTATATGGCTATTTTCTTGACAGTGAGATTGTAGGTTGTATTGGTTTTGAACTATTAGGTCAAAAGCGTTGTGTGATTAAGCATATTGCAGTATCACCAAGTCATAGATACAGAAAAATAGGGAGTGAAATGATTAACTTTATTTTAGAAAAATATTCATTAGTTTATGTATTAGCTGAGACAGATAATGATGCTATAAATTTTTATAGGAAATATGGATTTGAAATAAAAAGTTTAGGAGAAAAGTATCCTGGAGTTGAACGTTTTCAGTGCATTTTCAAGAATAAATCAAAATTGGGTTCTTGAAGTAACGGACAGAAGAGTTGAAAAAAGGAGCAGCTGAGGATATGGCAAAAACTTCGGGCTGATTTTCTATTGTGATTAATAATAAAGGTTATATATTGCTGACAAAACGGAAGGATTATCTACTTCGGGATTTACCTGTAAGAAATACAAGTATTATAAATAGACAATATAATTTTTTTAAGTATAACATAAACTTTTTAAACAAACGGAGGCAATACTACGAGAAAGAAATTGCTCCTTTAATATTGTAATAAGGATTGTATAAAAATTAGAAATGAATTGGTGGGTTAGGATGGAAATAAGAGGTTATACCCAATCTGATGAAGTGAGTTGGATCCGTTGTAGAACATTATCATTCTTAAATACTGCCTACTATGACAACGTTTTAAACAAAAAGGAAATATACAAAAACTCAGCTATTGAAATAGTTGCAGTAGAAGATGGACAAATTGTTGGCTTATTGGATATTGAATATGAACAAGAGGAAAATACCATTTGTACCAAAGGTAAAGGACTCGGAGGTATGATTTGGCATATTGCCGCTCATCCTGATTTTCAGAGAAAGCGTATTGGAACTAAACTTTTAGAACAAGCAGAACAGATTTCTAAAGAAAAAGGGTTACAATATCTTGAAGCTTGGACAAGAGATGATGAATGGGTAAATAAGTGGTACATCAAAAACAACTTTGAAAAAGTGTATTCTTATCTGCAAGTGTTTATAGAAGGAAACGAGGAAGTTCAAGAAGTTATTAATGTAAATGTTCCTAATCTGAAGGTTGTACAAGCCTTTGCTCACTATACTGGAGATGATCAGAGTTATATAAAATCTAAATTTAAACGTGCTCACGATTGCAATTGTTATATTAAAAAATTAGTATGATGGATTAGCGCTTTTTTGTTAAAATTATTAAGTTAAAGAAGCAGGTTAGCATAATAACGATACTTCAATCTAGGTATTATAAAACATGAGAGTTAGAAATATCGGTGATATAATTTTGGTAAAGAGTAAAAGGGGTGGACTATGTTATGAAGTGGTCAGAAGTTAGGAGTATGTACCCAAATCAATATGTTAAACTTAACATCATTGACTTTTACTTAGAAGATGATGAAAAGATTGTAACTGATGTCGCGTTAATTAATGTTATTAAAGATCCTAAATTAGCTACTCAAGAGTTACTCCAATCTAAGGGCGATACCATTGTTTATCATACAGGAGCTGAAGAAATCGTAATTGAGATGAGAAAAGCAATAGGTTTAAGAGGTATACGATTATGAAGTTAGACTTTGTGAATCATTTATTAGAAGTTGAAATGATGATCTCTTATAAAGGACTAACAAAAACAATTGATAAACTTGTTATTGATACAGGTGCAGCTCATACTCTTATTTCATCTGATATTGTTGATGAGATAGGCATATACTTTGAGAATGGAGATCCTCTTGTAAGTTCTTATGGAATTGGCGGTGAGGAGTATTCTTTCCGAAAACCAGTTGATTTTATTAAACTGGATAATTATGAAATTCCTAATCTGAAGTTAGATTTTGGGAATATAGATTGGGGAATCAATGGTCTAATAGGACTTGATATATTAATGAATGGACAGTTCATCATTGATTTAGGAAATTAGAGTTACTCCAGAATTAGAATTACGGTTCTATTGAAGCAAAAGATTAGCTTAGTGGAACAAGCTAATGATAAAAGTATTTAATAGATTATTGGAAGGAAGGTAAAATTTGTTTTTCTTATATGCAATTCTATTCTTAGTGTTTGGATATGTCTTTATCCTATCTTTTATTAAAGCTATAAAGGGAGAAGCGTCGAGTCATTTTGTAGCTTTTATTTTTATTATGTGGGTTTCGTTATCCATCATCGTTACTGTGAATTTAATAAGTTTGTAAAACACCTTTATTGAATTAGAGAGGGCGTTTCTGGTATAAGCAGAGCGGCCTTTTTTTATGTAAGAAGGAATAATTTATTTCTTTATCGAATGAATAAAAAAATGTCGTTTAAACAAATGAAGATTTACATAAGGCAGTAAGTATGTATAGGAGGAGAATATGGAATCAAAGCTAATTATCATACGAGGAAATTCTGGGAGTGGAAAGACAACCACGGCGAAAAGTCTTCAGAATCATTTGGGTGACGGAACACTCCTGGTTTCCCAGGATGTTGTTCGCCGTGAGATGTTGAAGGTTCACGATAGAGACGGGAACCTTTCGATTGATTTAATTCAACGGATTGCAGAATACGGTAAAGATAAATGTGAATTTGTTATTGTGGAAGGAATTTTATATAAAAGTCGCTATGGTGAAATGCTGAATAACTTAATCCAGTTCTTTGACCAAAAGACATATACGTTTTATTTTGATTTATCTTTTGAGGAAACAGTCTTGCGGCACAACTTAAGTTCGAAAAAGATGGAATTCGGAGAAGACTCTTTACGTGCTTGGTGGAATCCAAACGATTATTTGGGAGTTTATGGAGAAACAATACTGACGAATGATATGTCGCAGAACGATGTTTTGAAAGTGATAATGAATCGACTGCAAGAGTAATTATGCCGATTTCTTGATACGAATTTTATTTTCAACTCTCAGTGGCGTTTCTTAAATAAAGAAAAATCGTCTTTTTATTTATTATATGAGAATTTGATAACGATGTATTTTTTACCTATATAACAGATTGATTGTAAAAAATAGAAAGCGGAAAATATCGGAGAAATGCGGCAACAATATGTCTACTTTGGAAAGACAGACCAGATGAATTTTATTCCTTCTGATGAAGGGGAACTATTTTGGATTCCACAGAATGAATTATTCGTTTTACATACCTCGAAATGATCAATTTTACTCTTAAGCAATATTTGAATGGTAAAAATAACATTAATGATATTTTGTTGGCACGATGATGCCTCACATTGAATGTAAACCTGTTTTTCAATGAAAGATCCTTAAAGAGACTGTGGGATATTAGTCTTAAAAACTAACAAATGAATAGGATTAGTTGTTCTTTAACTAACCGAGGAGTTAGTTAAAGATAATTAAAACCCTTTGTACTAACGACAATGATGATTGAATATTTAATCATTTTTTAAGAGGGAGGAAAATGATGGAGTGGAATAGTGGTTCTTTAAACAACGAGAGATTATATCTAAGGGAATTTAATGAAAGTGATTGGGTGGGGGTACATCGGTACGCTTCTCAAGATATAGTTAGTAAATATCAAGTTTGGGACTCGAATTCTGAAGAAGAAACTAAAACGTTTGTAAATCAAATCTTGAAAGATAAATTAAAAAAACCAAGAACACGTTATGTTTTTGCAATTATTATTAAAAAAGATGATGCATTGGTCGGTGCTGGGGAAATAAATATAAGGGATTTCTTAAATAAATCAGGTGATATTGCTTACATTGTAAACCCAATGTATTGGGGGAAAGGTATTGCAACGGAAGCAGCAAAGATGTTAATTGGTTTTGGATTTGAAAAATTAAACCTTCACCGAATTACTGCCTATTGCAATCCAGATAATTTAGGGTCTAAGAGAGTGCTTGAAAAAGCAGGTTTAACTCAGGAAGGAAAGCTTCGTGAGAATTTATTAATGAAAAATGGTGATTGGCGAGACTCATTAGTTTATAGCATATTAGATAAGGGTAAGCGTCAAATAAATTACACGTAGGAAATTATAGATCACTCATGCGATAATCTTCTTAGAAATT
>NZ_BMFV01000011.1 GCF_014639255.1 Pullulanibacillus pueri | reverse complement strand
CGCCGGCCGGTAGTTTAGGCTTATAGCCTTTGTGCAAACCACCCTTTGGAAGGGTGGTTATGATTATCGGGCGATTGCAATCTAAAAATAGTGAATTTCTCTACTGCCAAGGTAAGACTTGGTCATGGGACCTATTAAATAACAGTAGAAAGAATCAAAGCCTTTTAATTTTTGAAGGCTTTTTTACATGTAGGTTTAAGTCATCCATTTAGTTATTTTACATACTGATTATGGGAATAATGGCAATAATGTCGTATCCATTAGGATGATCATATGTATCTTTTGGTAAACTTTTTATATTTGATCGCAGGGGTTATTTGGGGTGATTGGAGACATTGGAAAGAATATTACCCAACCATCCTTTTTCTAATCACTGGTGATTTTTTATATAACTTTTTACTCTACAATAAATCGATGTGGGTCTTTCGAGACATAATCTTACCTAATCATACTCTAATTACTCTTTTAGCAATGACCGTTTCTTATAGTGCAACAGTGCTCATTTATTTGGGGCGCTTTCCAAACGGAATCAAAAAACGTACCCTTTGGTTCTTCATTTGGTCAACGATATATTTAATGATCGAATATATAGATAATAAATTAGGATTTATTACATATCATAATGGTTGGAATATAGGTTGGTCCGCTTTTATGACTTTTTTAATTTTTATTATCTTACCCATTCATCATAAAAGGCCGTTATTGGCTTGGGGGATTTCGGTTGCTGTGATTGTGTTTCTCTTAACCATTTTTGATGTGAATATCAGCGACATGAAATAAATAAGCATCTTATGATTAATATAAGGAGGTTAATATGAAGCTACTAATGAAAAATAATAAAACTTTAAAGACCTTTATCATATTTAATATCATCAATATGATAGTAGCCGCAATTATTGGGCAAATACAGACCGAATATTTAATTAAGAAAATTAATAGGAACACAAATGAAAAGGCTAAATAACAATACCGAACACCCGTATCCCATCCATTTGAAAAATGGTGAACCGTGCGCTTTTGCCAGACTATGGGATCGTTAGAAAGATGATGATGGCCGCATTATTCATAATGACTACTGAACCAAATGAACCCATGTGTGAGATCACATCGTATGCCCGTTATCCTACCCCGAGACAGAGAATCAGAATGGTTTGATCGAACACTTAATGACATTGAAACCATAGGTTGATGTTAATTCCATATGACGCCAACCAAATGGTCGCATAAGAAGTACCTGATTTAGTTGGATCACCTAAAAACGATATACCTGAAGTTGCTCAGAAGATTTGACCACCAAGTTGGTCATTTTTTTATGCCAAAAAATACTATTGAATAAAGAACGGACATTCGCATATAATAAGAATAAATGTTTCTAAGAATAAATGTTCTCTATAAAGAAAGAGAGGTCGAGTATGATGATCGACTATGAGAATTTGCCGAAACATAACGTTCTTTGTATTGATATGAAAAGCTTTTATGCGTCTATTGAGTGCGTCAGGCGTGGGCTTGACCCAATGACAACCCACCTTATTGTTATAGGGGATCGGACGCGCTCAGGTAGTGTTATTCTAGCCTCTAGTCCAGCGATGAAGAGAGACTTTAACATCAAAGCAACCCACCGACTTTTTGAGGTGCCCGACGATCCAAGGATTATCATTGCTGAGGCGCATATGGGGGATTACCTGAAAATATCCATGGGCATCACAAAATTATTTAATGAATTTGTCCCTGTAGAGGCCATTCATACTTACAGTGTTGATGAATCTTGGCTCTGTGTAGATGGGACTGAAAAACTTTTTGGCGATCGATGGGAAGTCGCAAAAAAAATAAAAGACAAGATATTAAATGTGTATGGATTGCCGTCGTGTGTGGGCATTGGGCCTAATAAGTTTCTTGCTAAGGTTATCTTGGATACCGAAGCGAAGAGAGAAGGTATAGCAGAATGTCGATATGAGGATATTCCACAAAAACTATGGCCACTCCCCCTAATCGATGTTTGGGGTATTGGTCGACGAATGGAAAGGAACTTAAATAGATTCGGCATTACAACACTGGGACAGTTGGCAAATTACCCGTTACACATATTAAAGAGACGCTTTGGGGTGATGGGGGAGCAACTGTATTACCATGCCAACGGCGTTGATTTGTCACCCGTCATAGGCAGTAGCCATTACACCGAGCAAAAAGGCATTGGTCATGGGATTACATTGCTTCGGGATTATGATAATCGAAACGAAATTGAAACAGTAATTCTGGAATTATCTGAGGAAGTTGCTAGGCGAACGAGGAAGGCGCGCATGGCTGGTCGTACAATCCACTTCGGATGTGGTTTTTCTAAAACAGAAGGAGGTGGCGGCTTTAGTCGCTCTCGATCACTGGACAACTACACCAACTTAACCTCAGATATTTATAAGGTGTGTCTCCAACTATTTGATGAGAATTACCGAGGGGAAGTTGTTAGACAAATTAACGTCTCGATAACCAACCTTGCAAGTGATGATCACATACAGCTTGATTTATTTAACGATGTGTCAAAGAAGCATGATCTGGGATATGCTATGGATGCTATTAGAGATAAATTCGGATCTGGTGCGTTGTTACGGGCAAGAAGCTATACCCCTGGGGGAGTTATGCTTGATCGAGTAAGTAAGATTGGTGGCCATCGAGCCTAAAACATAAGGTCGAAAAGGAGATAAAAGATGAAGACATCTGAACGTATGCTTGAGGCAATAATTATTTTGACAGAACAGATGGGAGCCCCTCCTACAAACAGCGAACGAAGAGATTTTGTCGGTTTAAAATCAGCGAGCGCTGCCCATATAGATTTAAATCGTTTGAAACGAAGGTCTAAGCCCAGGATTATTCGGGTACTAAAGGAGGCCTAAACTAATGGATTTAAGAAATCATATTGGCGATATCTTGGAAATAATCTACTTAGATGCCTCCAACTCAATGAGTCAAAGAAAAATACGAATTATAAAGCAAAACGCCTCACTAGTGATTGCCTATTGCTACACACGTAAACAAATAAGGACTTTTTATATAGAAAATATCCTAGGTTGGAAGCGGGTTAAGAAAGCGAGGGTGGCCTCATGATTAATGATCGTGGAGCCAAGAAGTGGTCAGCGATGATGCTGCCGGAGCATGTCAAAATGTTACGCGAATGGGAAGACCATTTAATGAATGCTGAGGAGAAACCCGAAGTAGCCGATCAAAAACTTGAGCAATTTGATGAAGCTATTCAAACCTCTCTCCATGAAAACCTAGACGTCAACGTGACCTATTATAATCACTCTTCTAGGAAAAGGGAGACTTTTACTGGCGAGGTTAGGAAAGTCGATCCAGTTGAGCGTAAAATAAAATTTATCACGGATACTGGATTTACCAAGTTTATAAAGATAGAGGATATAGTTGATATTTTCTTGAATTAAAAAGATAGTGATTTCTATTTACCATGAGAAAGGATATTCCTTCAGGTTGTTACAAAGTGACCTACTGGATTAAGCTTGGGTCACTTTGTCATAAATATCGTCGTTGATAATGAAGCATAGAGGGAGGCTAAAATTAACCAAAAAACAACAAAGAGCTCTATTCATTTTGTTTCCTTCCCCAAATGTCGTTTTAAAATTTAATGATGGAGCTTCCCTCTCATTTATAAATTTTTTTTAAATATCCCTCGGCTTTTTCATAATAACATTTAGTTGTTTGTTAAATAATTCTGTTGCTTAAGTAACAAAGGATACCTTTCTAGACATAACATAAAGTCTCTTTGAGTTATAATAATAAAATTAGAACAACCTGTTAGTAGAAGAGGAAGGGAGAATGTTCGGTGAAAGTGGTACTCATTCGCCATGGGCAAAGTCTTTGGAACCTTGAAAATAGATTTACAGGCTGGACTGACGTGGATTTGTCAAATGCAGGACTGGAAGAAGCCAGAAAAGCAGGGATTATTCTAAGAGAAAACGGGTATAGTTTTGATGTTGCTTATACATCTTTACTTAAAAGGGCCATTCGTACATTATGGATTGCCTTGCATGAATTGGATATGATGTGGATCCCTGTTTATAAAACCTGGATGTTAAATGAAAGGCATTACGGTGCCTTGCAAGGATTAAATAAGGCGGAAACCGCTAAAAAGTTTGGGGAGGAACAGGTGCATTTGTGGAGAAGATCGACGCAGGTAAGACCCCCGGCTTTAGATAAAAATGATCCAAGATATGAAGCCTCTAACCCTAAGTATAAAGGGATTGATATTCCACTAACTGAAAATCTTTTAGATACGGAGCAAAGAGTTGTAGCGTATTGGACTCATCATATTGAACCGCAAATTAAAGCGGGGAAAAGAATCATCATTTCAGCACATGGCAATACCATACGAGCCTTGATTAAATATTTGGATCAAGTTCCGGCAGATGGCATTGCGAGCTTAAACATTCCCACTGGTATTCCATTGGTGTATGAACTTGACCATGATATTAAGCCCAACAGGCACTATTATTTAGGAAAAGATGGCTTCATGCCTGAGGGCACTATTCCTAAGACGCTTTAGTATTGATACAATGAGCAGTTATCATTGCACTTTAGATACCCCTGATTTTTAATGTATTAAGATGTCTGTAATCCTATAGTTGATTTTAACGCAAGAAAGTCACCTCATCTTCGGATAAAAAGCGTCTCTGTTTGTTCAGAAACGCTTTTTTGCACCTAATTTAGAGGGCTAATCGTCGGCATTTAGAGACCTTCATGCACTTACCTATTATTAGACTCAATGTTACTCGATTAACCCGTCAAGATATCTTCTTCTGGATGACGAATGAGTGCTTCATTTTTCTTGATAAAAGAAAACGCGAGTGTGAGTGGGCCAAGTTTTCCAATAAACATCACAATCATAATGACAATTTTACCGATACATGTGAGGCTAGCTGTTAACCCCATAGACATCCCAACAGTACCGAAGGCAGAAATCGCCTCAAATAGTATTTCTATCAGGGGGGCTTTCTCAGTAATAATTAACACAAAAACAGCTGTAAATATTAAAGATGAAGCCAGAAAAGCAACAGATAAAGACCGAATAATTTGTGATTGTGGGATCGTTCGATTAAAGATAACAACATCAGACTTCCCACGTAAAAAGGTGACGACACATAAAACCATCGCTATAAAAGTGGTTAGCTTTATACCCCCACCGGTAGAACCACTGCCTGCTCCGATAAACATGAGTATACACATCAAAAAAAGAGTGGAGCTATGCAAGTTTCCAATATCAATAGTATTGAAACCGGCTGTCCTCGGAACGACACCTTGAAAATAGGATGCCCATAATTTTCCTGGTAATGATAAATGACCAAGGGTATGCGGGTTACTGTATTCTAAAATAAACACAGCAAAAACAGCTATAAAGTTAAGCAGCAGCGTTCCATAGATCATTAATTTGGTTTGAAGCGTAAGAGATCTAAACGTTTTTTTATTCCATATATCCAAAAGGACTGTGAATCCTAAGCCTCCGATAATGAATAGGGCTGAAATCACAAAATTGATAATCGGATCGGCGACATATTGGGAAAGACTGTCTGACCAAGTCGAAAAACCAGCGTTATTAAATGCTGAAATGGAATGAAAGATAGCGGCATAAATGCCTTTGGCCCAACCTAATTCTGGAAT
The DNA here is from genome assembly GCF_014639255.1 of Pullulanibacillus pueri. GTDB lineage: Bacteria > Bacillota > Bacilli > Bacillales > Sporolactobacillaceae > Pullulanibacillus > Pullulanibacillus pueri. The sequence continues at coordinate 110,399 of NZ_BMFV01000011.1, read as the reverse complement.
CCAGCGGCAAGCAAGAAATAATGCACCTACAAACTCACACATGAGGGAATAGACAAGCAAACGTCTTGCAACAAAGATTATCCCGCCAAAATGCGATTGATTAATTGATTGTTGAATTAAAATTCGCTCTTTTAAACCAATTTTTCTTCCGAGTAGTATATATATGAATACGGCAAAAGACATAATCCCTAATCCACCGAGTTGGATGAGGATAAGAATGATCATTTGACCAAACAACGTAAAGGCATGGCCGGTGTCAACGACAATTAAACCTGTTACGGTAATGGCAGAGGTTGCAGTGAATAAAGTATCCAAAAAGGATATGCCTTTTGTTGTAGCAAATGGGAGCATCAAAAGACAAGACCCTACAGCAATAATAAAACAATAGATACAGGTAAGCAGTTGAGGCGCGTTCCAATTTATCCTTAATAACCTTTTCAATTAGACATCTCCTCAACACGTGCTAAGTCAGTATATCTTCCAATAATCACGAGAACATCTCCTTTAAAAAGCATAAAAAAAGCCACAGAGAAACACTCTGTGGTCTTTGAAGTCAGAGAACACGTTGTTTCTTTCAAACGCTTACGAGGTTAGCTGTCGGATTCGGACGTGAAAGCATCGCCCTACCATGAAGGATTCACCCCAAGTGAATGATCACAAAAAATTGGTTTCCCCGTTTTCATAAGAAATTCAGCGATATATGGATTTAAGTCATTTGGATAAAGATATGTTACAACGTCATTCTTTGCTTGTAAAGAATTTATTGCTAATATCTTAAATTTGACTAGGAGATGTGTGAACCTTCTGACTTAAAAGGGCGCATGATTTTGATCATAAAGAGAGTTTGAAGAAAAAGGGAGAATAAAATAAATACATAGGGTGGCTATTAAAATTAGTAAAAGGACCTTATGGCTGAAGTAGCGACTCCTAGCAAATTGTGACCCGATTCCGATTGGACATGTCATTCTTTTTTTAGAATAAGTGCAAGTTATCGGAGTGGGTGAGTAGACTTACCATTAGCCAAGTAATGAGCAATAAGATATATGATGATGAAAAATGGGAACGATAAAAAGAAATGCCAACCAGAATATTTGTAATATCCTAATTTTAAAAACAAAGGTTCTGCGAGAAGTGCTGTCATTCCTGAAAAAATGAGCCCTTTAATAAAAGGATTTAGCTTTGGTTTAATTTGTAACAAAAACATGATAGTCACTGGCATGAGAGCAAAATCCCAAGGGATAAAGTCAGGCATTAGGGGTATAAGTTTATTATAGTATCTCCATAATCCCATTGTCACTCCTACATAATCTAACCACGTAGAAATAAAGATCGCCCACAACCCGCCCAATAATAAGCGTGTTTGACTCTCCTTGTTTCTAAAGATAAACCAAACAATCCAAGGGACAACAGTCATAAATAAAGATGTCCACCAGCCCAATGAGAGAAAGATATGATGGGTCCAAATGGCGTTTAATTTACTATGTGCGTCATCTAGCAGCGTATATTGATCGTTAACGAGTGTTTTTATATTTTTAGGAGGACTAATTAACATCTGAGATATCTCCTTCATCGCATTAACACTTAACTTTTGTTACTTTCCCCTAACCTGTCATCGCTATTCCCCTTTAAGCTCACGTTCCTCTTGCTATATTCAAAGAATTTACGAAGCTTTTACCATTCCTAACACAATAACATAGGGAATTAAAATTGCCTTAGCATCGTCTCAATAAAAGGAGGGTATGCTTAAAGAAAAAAGAAGGTCAGGTGACGACCATGTTTAAATGTTTTAGTTTCTTTAAAAGACAAGCCAAGGATGAACATCCCCTTGTTAGTGAGGATGTTTTTGATCAAGAATATGAAGGGTTCGAAGAAGATTTAGAGGAATATGACGAGGAGAAGGATTTATGGATGTAAAATCATAGGAGCTTCTCGTGATGAGCAGATGGATGAGCCTTATAATGGGAGTTCTCTTCTTCTTGGTTGTCGGTTGTTCCAATATTTCAGTTGCTAATAGTTATCCCAATAATAAGCTTGAACATAAATTAAAGGACGATCACTTGATGGTCATTGCTCACCGTGGAGCATCGGGCTATGCCCCCGAACATACAATGGCAGCCTATGAGCTTGCCAAAAAACAAGGGGCTGACTATATTGAAATTGATTTACAAATGACAAAAGATGGGGATCTTATTGCCATGCATGACGATACAGTGGACAGAACCACAAACGGTCATGGTCAAGTTAAAGCTTTAACCTTGAAGAAAATTAAACAATTGGACGCTGGCTCTTGGTTTAATAAAGCCAACCCGGATCAAGCAAAGGCAAGTTATAAAGGACTAAAGGTCCCTACATTGGAAGAGATTATTCGCCATTTCGGAAATAGTGTGAACTACTATATTGAAATGAAAAAACCTCAAGAGTACGGAAAAATGAACCAGAGCTTGTTGGATATCCTTAAAAAACATCATTTAATAGGGTCAGGCGAAAAAAAGGGTCATGTCATCATTGAATCGTTCGATGCTGACAGTCTTAAATCCATTCATAGAGAATTTCCGGAAGTTGAGACCATTCAACTCGGCGATGCCTCGAAAATGAGCTTAAGCACTATTAAAAACTATGCAGTGGGTGTGGGACCCGATGTGACGACAATGAATCGCGCGTTTATTAAGAGAGCTCATGAACTAGGATTAGTTGTTCATGTTTGGACGGTCAACGATCGAGAAACAATGGAAGAGTTAAAGCGATGGCAAGTAGATGCTGTTTTCACCAATTATGATGATCAAGCGAGAGCGATGATAGAAGCCCAGTAAAATGGGTTTTTTATTTTTTCTAAGGAAAAAGCTGAATACAGGCATACTGTTTATTTTGCGAAAAGGAGGTTTATTCTATTTATTAAGGGTTACATTATAAGTAAAGAGACATTCGATATTTGAGAACACTCACTTAGAATAATTCTACGAAGAAAAGACATCTTATGTAAATAAAAGGGAAATTTTATGATCGGATTAATGTTTGCAATCATTTTATTAAATTTATTAGCCCTTATATTTGTAAAGAACTTAACAAAAAACCAGATAGTTCACATCTGGAATTTCACAATAGCTTTTCAAGTGTGTTTTGATGTTATTATTGAGCTAAAATTAAAAGGCTATTGGTATTTTTATAAGGATAAAGTAGAGTATTTAGGATTACTTCCTCACATGATATTAGTTCCGCCGGTAAACATGATGTTTTTAAATTGGTATCCATGAAGTGCCAATCTCTTTAAACGTATTATTTATGTTTTTGTATGGGTCCTCATGATTTCACTTTATGAACTGGTCACATTATTGCCAGAACCTTGGGGATATTTTAATTATGGTTGGTGGAATTTCTGGTATTCATTAATCATGGATCCTATTCTTTTATTTTTACTGTTACAATTTTATAGATGGATCAGGAGGATGGAGGAGGCAGATTGAACACACCATCTTTTCCCCTCTTATTAAAAGGCCCCCCTTTAAGATCGAAAAGCGTGAGCGTTAAGGGTGTTAAGGGGGGTGTTAGTGTAGAATGTTGGCGGCAAAAATTGTTGTGCCCTAAATGGATAAACGTAAAAAAGTATAAAGTGGCAAAAGGTGAAGGATATTATACGCAATAATATTTTTCAAAGGAAGGGATAGTCCTTGTTTGAACCGGTTGCCATAAGTCATCCAGTGATCGTTCAATCAATCAACACTGAGCTTTCAAACTTTAACGTACGGTTGGAACAAGTCCTTGCAATGGGGAAGTCTGCCCAAGACTTTGACTTTACTGATTCTCGAGCCACCTACTTTACAACTCTAAAATTATTTGGATCGACAGTCTTACAATGTATGGCTATTGATGAAGCAACGGGGGATATCTACGCAACCCAAGTGGACAATCAGCTCGAAAGTGGAGCTATTCAAAGTTTTCGTATCGTACATCTCGATCAAAACGGTATGATGCTTGATTGGATGGCCTGTAAATATGGCGGGCATGGCACAACTTTTGGTATAGAAAATGAAAAGGGAAAGGTGTACATCTGGTCGTATTATTCAAACGCAAAGGGAGAGCACAAACTTGTCCGTTTTCCTTATCAACCAGGAACCGTTATAGATGGCAGTACAGTCAAAGCGTATGATCGATTTACTGAAGAGTACATGACGCCGACCATTGATCAAAAGAATGGGACGATTGCTTTTAGAATTGTTCACCCCGATCGTTCACAATCAATAGAGCTGCGAAAACTCCAGGATGTCAAAAAAGGAAAAAATAAAGTATTAGCGACTTTTACTCTTCCCTCCAAATACACGCAGACGATGCAAGGGATGACGACAGATGGCTATGATCTCTATTGGTATACGGGAACTTCCAATAAGAAAGGGATTGTAGATCCGTGGCGTCTTATTCGTTTTGATATGAGTACAGGAACAATGAAAGGGATATTGACTTGTGATTTTGGTCGAGAAAGTGATGGAAAGTGGCGAGAAGGATTTAGAGAACCAGAATCCATTTACCTTTATACCAATCCAAAAACCGGACAGAAGTCCCTGTTTGCAGGGATTGTAGTTGGAAAGAGGTTTAATCGAGTGGCGAAAATTTTTGCTTTTCATCAATCCGAGGATTATCGCACATTATCCGCAAACAACGGGAATGAGAGAAAAAGCAAAATGTAAGGAATATAATGAAGCCTATAAAACGTCATCTTAACAGCGGGTTTTTTGAAACCATCGCTTTATGTGATCGTATTAAATAAATAAAGATAAGGAGGTTATTCCATTGTACTGTCCGGTTTGTGACTCAATTCGTATGCGGGAAGTTGAAAAAGAAGGGGTACTCATTGACATCTGTCCGCAATGTAAAGGGGTATGGCTTGATCGCGGAGAACTGGATAAGCTTTTAAAAGAAGCTCGTGATTTTCAACAACCATTTAATCAGTGGTATGATGAGTATGATCCTAGAAAACATCATCATCCTTCAGGAAAATCAACGTATCCAAAACCTAAAAAGAAGAAGTCCTTTTTAGATAAACTGGGTGATATCTTTGATTAACGGACTATCATTTTAAAAGCCTCAGCATTTTACATTAATGTTGGGGCTTTTTGAATGGTTTCACCGGAAATTATTTTTCGGGGTTCTCTCCCCGAAAAGATAAAAAGGCAGTTTTTAATGAGGCGTATGAGCCAATAACTGCATATCCATAAAACCATCCCATGAAAATTCCTGCGACGAGATGATGTTTATGGCTTATAAAAATGGAGATGGCTAATCCAAGAATAAGGGAAGTTGTCGGGACAAATTTTTTCGGGATTTTCAGAAAAAATTTTAAAAGCTCCGTAAGAATCATAACAATGGGTACGGCTGTAACGGCATCCCAGAAATTGGTTTGAATGGTTGGGAAGTCCATGAGTCATCACCTCTTTTGACTATTTTTCACTCCTTATCGTTATTTATCCTGTATGAATAGAATTTCACCCGTTTATCTTAAGCTTCATAGTATTGAATTTATGTCGGCAAATTGTTGTCTCAGCTTTTATCATATGTTGAACACTGTCATCGTAAAATGGATTATCGAGAAGAACGACAGGTGCTCAGTATGGATAGAAGATCATATGAGGAGGGACTCATGATCCATATAGTTATTTTAGGCGGGGGATATGGAGGTCTTGAGATAGTCAAATTATTAACCACAAAGGAGCTGAAACAACCTTTCTATATTACTTTGGTCGATCGACATCCGTTTCATTCAATAAAGACAGAATACCATGCTTTAGCGGCGGGAACGCTGTCTGATGACAGGTTAAGAATGGATTTCCCAGAACATGAGTGCTTAAGAAAAGTCTGTAGTGAAGTTTCTCGCATAGATTTAAAATCACAGATTGTTTTCACAGTGGATCAAGAAATTCCCTTTCATTATTTAATTATTGCCTTAGGATCAGAAGATAGGTTTCATACTATCAAAGGGGCAGCGCCTGTAGCCAAAAGCATTCAAACGATAGAAAACACGCGAAAAACGTATGAAAGTATCCAAAACACAAAACCTTATGGTACCGTTAAAATTATCGGTGGAGGGTTGTCGGGTGTTGAACTCGCCAGTGAGTTAAGAGAGTCACGCAAGGATTTAAATATACATATCGTTGAGCGTGGCCATCGGATTTTAAAAACATTTTCCGATAGGATTCAGTTGCATGTTCATGAGTGGTTAAACAAACATGATGTTCAGGTGATCAATCATTCTAACATTGAATATATACGCCACAAAGCTATTTATAATAACGGAGAGCGCCAAGAAGCGGATGTCATCATTTGGGCTGCCGGCGTTCATCCAACGTCGGTTGTTCGCCAGTTGGAAGCAGAAAAAGACCCTTTAGGAAGATTGATAATTGATCAAAACCATCGCTTGATACGTTATCCACAGGTCTTTGCTGTTGGAGACTGTTCCTCTACCGCCTTTGCTCCAAGTGCTCAAATAGCTAAACAGCAAGGCTGTCAAGTGGGGGATTATTTAATTGATGTTTTAAATTACAAGGCACCTCAATCAAAGAAAAAACTTGTTCATAAAGGGACATTAGGTTCCTTGGGTAAAAAGGATGGTTTTGGCGTCATTGGCAAAGTGGTATTGACAGGCAGAACACCAAGAAGAATAAAAAGGTGGGTGGAGTATGCCCACTTAAAGGGCTATTAAAGGAGACAGGGAAATAAAACAAAAAGCGCTCGAGGTTGGGCAGAAGTCTTTCATTCATAAAAAAATCCGAACATTGATTTTTCTTTATTCTTAGCATAAGACGATTCGCTTCGGTAAAATACTTCGCTTTCCACGGACATGGCCTCAGCTCACTTTGGAGTGGGGCTTTTCGTACTCCAAAGTATTTATGATTAAAAGCCCCTGTTCCTGCGTCTACGAGTATTGCTTCGAAGTAAGCTTTCTCGGAACCACTCGACGTTGACTCGTGAAGTCACGCTGGTTGCTGTTCCCGTTGGACTAAGGAAAGGAACTAGGAGAATAATCTTCGTAGAAAATCGTCGTTCTTACGATTATTTTGAGTCTCCGTATGTTGGCTACGCCTTCCATTTCCAACTATAGCCTCTAATTTTATTGGGTTTGTTTTGTGTCCCAGCCTCAAGCGCTTTTTTTGCTTATTTAAAGTTATAGCTCATATATCCACTAATTTTTTCCTCAACCCACTGGGCTGCAATATTTGGATGATATCCGATGGCATGTTCCCATCCTCTAATCCATACGTCGTAGTGGAGCTCATCTTTTTGATGAAATCTCATTTTTTGTTTTCTCACTTCTCTTTTCACAGCGCCTAATTCTTTAGAAAGTCGATTTAAGGCCTGCTCAATTAGAGTGTAGTATGGTCGCTTGAATTTCACCTTGCTCTCTTCAAGTGATTTTAGATCGTGATTTAATACCCGATAAGTTAAGGGTAGAAGAATAAAAGCTTGAATGAGACCATCCTCAGTTTCAGTTATCGACATAGTCATGGCTCTTCACCTCATGGTACTATATGCAAACCTATGTTTGTATTATACCATGAGATAAGAACAAACATTCTATTTTAGAGGTGGATATAGGTGGGACCTTATGTACAAGCAGGAAAATGAGGCATACGTGTTGAATTACCTGTGAAGATAGAAAAACGCGAAGATAAAATGCAGCTCAAATGTCGATAAAGAAAATGTGTTTGTATCTAAGGGGCACAAGTTCTTATCGGAGGTGGATGTGGTGCAGTTAACAAACTATAGTGACGATATTCTTTAAAATATTTAATGTGGATAGAACGGAAATGCAATACAAAAAAATATGAGACTGCTGAAACAGCAAGCCCCTTGATTGCAGTTTATTGCTTTACCCGGAGACACATACGCTATTTTTCAATAGAGAACATTTTAGGATGGCGTTTAATTAAGAAAAAGCCTCAAGGACTAAAAATTAAAAAGTTAGAGGCTTGAATGCCGCAACGTGGTCACAAGGAGATAAGTTTCGGAGCATTAGAACAGCCGCCCGTTGCAATTCCTTAACACAACAATGTGTTTGAGTATCAAAATATTAATCCAATAAGGGATTGTTTTGATCAATGCGTTCGTAAAACATAATGCCATTCATATGATCGATTTCATGTTGAATGAGTATAGAACTGTATCCTTTGAAAGAAAGTACAAGGGATTTGCCGTTTTCATCAATAGCCTTTATCTTTATTTTTTCAAAGCGAGGAACACGCCCATATACCGTGCGGTTAACTGACAAACATCCCTCTCCTTCAGGAAGGAAAATAATGTGAGCGGTATGACTAATGATCTTAGGATTAATCAGTTTATATTCATGTGCAGTCTGCTTTTCATCTTCATAGCGAGCAACGAACATGCGTTTATTTAAACCAATTTGGTTCGCAGACAGACCAGAACCAGGCCGAAGGTTATACTTTTTCGCAATATCTGGATCCTGACTATTTCGTAAATATTGCATCATACATTCTAATTCAATACGGTCTTGGGTGCTGGGAGGGAGAGGGAGTTCCTTTAATTGCTGATGGAGCAACGGATGACTTTCAGGAACAAAATTTTTCATTTTGATCATAAAGTTTTTTCTATAGTGAGTCATAAATAAATACCTCTTCCAAATTTTTTTTGAGAAGGCGTGAAATTTTGAAGGCCAGTTCAAGGGTTGGATCATACTTGTCATTTTCCACACAGTTAATGGTTTGTCTAGCAACACCACAGAGATCAGCGATGTTGGCCTGGGTCATGTGCATTTGTTTCCGGAATTCTTTTATATAGTTTTTCATAAATTCTCCTCTATGTCTTAAAGATTTGACACTTTAAAAGTAACACATACCGATTAAAAATGTCCAATATATATGACATTTTTAATATGTAAGCACAGCACATAAGCTTGATTTCTAGACTTTATGCGAAAACAGAAGATAGGATGAGGAGAGTAAACATGATTATAGAAGGTTCGAGAATCTTTTTGCAACCATTAGAAAAAAAGGATGCCCCAATGGTGTTAGCATTTGAGATGAAAAACCGAGCATTTTTTGAACAGTTTTCAATAGATAGAGAAGATGATTATTATTCTCTTGAAGGTCAAATCAAGCTCATCGATAAACATCAGAGGCAAAGAGAGCAAGACCAAGCTTACTACTTTGGCATCTTTTTAAAGAATATAGAAGAATTCATAGGCTCAGTGGCCTTATTCAAGGTGGAAAGAGGTCCTGCTCAAAGTGCTATGGTAGGCTATACGCTTGACCAAGAGAATAATGGCAAAGGGTATATGACAGAAGCAGTTCAATTAATACTTCATTATGCTTTTAATATATTAAATCTCCACCGAGTTGAAGCGGGTGTAATGCCGATAAATATTGGTTCAATAAAAGTATTAGAGAAAGCAGGCTTTCATAAGGAAGGGCTTGCTAAACAAAACGTTAAAATAAGAGGGAAATGGGAAGATCATCAAATGATGGCTATTATCAATCCTCATGATGAAAGAAAGATTTAGATCCTCTCAAAATATGCTAGTAGAGGGAATTAAAAAAGGGGAAGGAGGAACTAAGGTGCTTTTAGAATTTGTTCTTCGTCTGGTTTTATCGGGAATTCTCGGAGCTTTAATAGGATTAGAGCGCGAAAAACGTTTAAAAGAAGCAGGACTTAGGACGCATTTTCTCGTGGCTGTGGGAAGTGCGGTAATCATGATTATTTCTAAATATGCTTTTAATGACGTATTGAATGATAAAGGAATGGTATTAGACCCAAGTCGTATAGCGGCGCAGGTTGTCAGTGGTATTGGTTTTTTAGGGGCTGGAACCATTCTTGTTCAACGGCAATCTATACGGGGATTAACCACTGCAGCAGGATTGTGGGCAACCTCAGGAATTGGGTTAGCCATTGGTGCTGGGCTTTATACTGTGGGGATTGTATGCGCTATTTTAATTTTATTAGGTTTTGAAGTGCTTAAACTTATCTTTAAACCCGTATTACCAAATAAGGTCTTTCATTTAACTGTTTATTCAAACACACATGATGTATCCAACACGATCGTAGATATTTTAATTCATTCAAGTTTGAGTGTGGCAGAGTATCAGGTTAATTTAAAAAAAGGAGGTAAGGATTCATCTCAATATACGATGCAATTCCAATTAAAAAATAAAAAGAAAGAGATAAATGAGAATAAATTAACGAAGGATCTGTTGGAAATAGAAGGTGTGACGGGGATAAAATTTTATTAAGTGACTGAAGGTCTTGATGGTGGATTTTTCCTTGCGATTATTAAGTAAGGAAAGCAGGAAACTATTTAGTAATGTCGAAGTATTATATAAAATCGGATGAGGAGAGTGATCATATGAAGTCGACAGGGATTACAAGGAAAGTCGATGAACTTGGAAGAATTGTTATTCCCATAGAATTAAGACGAAGTTTAAGTATTAATATTAAAGATCCTATGGAGATTTTTACTGAAAATGACCGAATTATTCTTCAAAAATACAAACCAGGAAACACTTGTCAAGTTACAGGAGAAACTTCAGAAGATAATTTAATATTAGGTGGGGGAAAGTTAGTCTTAAGTAAAGAAGGCGCAGAAATTGTGATGAAAGAGCTTGAAAGCTATCTCCAAGTGGCACCTGCACAAGAATAAGACGTTTAAAGGGATAAATTAAATAGACGCAATAATAAGCAGTCTAAATAACATTAATAGGACGGAAATAGGTAAAGAAGGTGACCACAGGCCACCTTCTTTTGCTGTAATCATGTGTCTTATAAACCAACACTAAATCTCGTGACAAAATTAGTGAACGACTCTGAAGACGCCAATAATTTTTCCTAAAATCGTACAGTTCTTCACAATAATCGGATCCATCGTTGGGTTTTCAGGTTGAAGACGAATGTGATCCTTTTCTTTATAAAACCTTTTAATGGTTGCTTCATCATCTTCGGTCATTGCAACGACAATCTCACCATTATCAGCAGAGTGTTGAGATTTTACGATGACTTGATCACCATTTAAAATGCCTGCATTGATCATACTATCGCCAACAACATTTAAGATAAACGCATCGTTATTTCCAGTTAAGCTCTCAGGGACAGGAATATACTCATCGATATTCTCAATAGCTGTAATGGGTTCGCCAGCAGTTACTTTACCAATAACAGGAAGCAAGACGCTTTCTTGTTTTGGTAATGAAGCGGTATCCGGATCTATAACTTCAATCGCTCTCGGCTTGGTAGGGTCACGCCTTAAATAGCCTTTTTTTTCAAGCCGTTCGAGATGTCCATGCACCGTCGAAGTTGAAGCTAATCCCACGGCATTGCCTATTTCTCTAACAGATGGTGGATATCCTTTAAGTTTCACTTCATTCTTTATAAAGTCGATTATAGCCTGTTGCCTTTTGGAAAGTTTCATATAAAGACCTCCAATTTTAAAAAATATGTATTAAAGAACGCATATTCGATTTTTCTCATCAATAGTATATCATTTAGCAAATAAAAATACAAACATTCGTTCGAAAAAGTTGTTGACAAGAACACACATTCCTAATAGAATGATAATCAATAAAGAACATCCATTCGGTTAGGAGAGTGCGAACATATGAAACAGACACAAGCAAATCAAAAAGGCTACGCATTATATATTATTTTCTTTGTCTTGGTTATTGGGTGTATTTGGGCGACCATCCATGCTTTAAAGCCAGCAGACTATCAAGATTACCAAACGACAACTGTAGAAAAAGGGGATACCTTATGGGAGATAGCAGAAATTAACGGTAAAACTGAAAAACATGATATTACTAAATTTGTCGATTGGGTCGAAGAAGCGAACCATATTAACGGAGATTCAATTAAGGTAGGAGATACATTGGTTATCCCAATTAAAAAGGAAGCTCATCAAATTGCTTCTAAATAAAGGTTAAGAAGAGAAAAAGAGAGAGGGAGGAAATATCACTTGCATCTTAAGGGCAACATCATGTAAGCTTGGGGCAGCTTAAATAAATGTAACCTTATTAAAGAAGGGGATATTCATGTTACCAAGTCATCGCCTTGCGAGAATTAATGAATTAGCGAATAAAGCCAAAATAGAACCGCTGACTTCTGCAGAAAAGAGAGAACAACAAGAGTTGCGGGCGGAATATTTACAAGCCTTTCGTAGTCGTTTTAAAACGCAGTTGCATTCTATAACTGTGGTTGACGAAGAAGGCCATGATGTCACTCCAGAAAAACTTAAGAAAAGTAAGGCCAGACATAAGAAAAACTAAAATCTCTATTGTCCCCGACAAATCGAATCGTTTTTTATCTATAAAATCAATGATTTGGTTTGTTTTGGGGAACGATAGCGTGAAGAGAAAATGCAACTTTAGCAATTGAAAAACATTTATAGAACATTTTATGTTAAAATACGATCTATAAGCATAACATTTGGAAGGAATGAGTTGATTTTGGCAAAATCCATTGATCAATTATCCATTAATACTATCCGGACACTTTCAATTGATGCAATTGAAAAAGCGAATTCCGGTCATCCAGGGATGCCAATGGGGGCAGCACCAATGGCCTATTCTGTCTGGAAAAATTTCATGAAGCATAACCCGAAAAATCCACAATGGTTTAATCGTGATCGCTTTGTACTTTCAGCAGGTCATGGCTCAATGCTTTTGTATAGCTTACTACATCTTTTTAATTATGATGTCAGTATTGAAGATCTTAAAGCTTTCCGTCAATGGGGCTCTAAAACACCTGGACATCCTGAATTTAGACATACGCCTGGTGTCGATGCCACTACGGGTCCGCTTGGTCAAGGTATTGCAATGGCAGTGGGTATGGCCATGGCAGAACGTCATTTGGCAGCAACATATAACCGTGATGCTTTTAATATTGTGGATCATTTTACATATACGATATGTGGCGATGGCGATTTGATGGAAGGTGTTGCTTCAGAGGCTGCATCGCTAGCAGGAAGATTAAAGCTTGGAAAGCTTGTTGTTCTTTATGATTCTAATGACATCTCGCTTGATGGGGATCTCAATATGTCATTTAACGAGGACGTCCAAAAGCGATTTGAAGCCTACGGCTGGCAAGTCCTTTATGTTAAGGACGGGAACGATTTAGCCGCTATAGACGATGCATTGACACAAGCGACAAAGAATACTGACCAGCCTACACTTATTGAGGTGAAGACGACAATCGGTTATGGTGCTCCTACACATGGCGGAACAAATAAAGTTCATGGTAGCCCCCTTGGAGAAGAAGAGGCTCTAGCTGCTAAGAAATCTTATGAATGGACAGAAGAACCCTTTACTGTTCCTCAAGATGTTCGTGCACATTTTGCAGAGCTCACTGAGCAGGGGGTAAGTTATGAAAAAGAATGGGAAGAGCTACTTTCTCAATATGGGGCTGCTCATCCAGAACTTGCGGCACAGTTCAAGCAAGCCATGAACAATGAACTTCCTGAAAACTATGCCAGTGAGCTTCCTTCTTATAAAATTGGTGATAAGGCAGCAACACGTGAAACATCAAACCAAGTCCTCAATGCTATTGCTGAGCGAGTGCCTTCACTCTTTGGTGGTGCGGCTGATCTAGCGTCATCAACAAAAACATTAATCAAAAATAGTGAAAACTTTATGCCAGAAGACTATGCCGGTCGTAATGTTTGGTTTGGTGTCCGCGAATTCGCAATGGGCGCAGCCGTTAACGGTATGGCTCTTCATGGAGGAGTTAAACCCTATGGTTCAACCTTCTTTGTTTTCTCAGACTACCTCCGCCCAGCGATTCGACTTTCGGCAATTATGGGCGTGCCATCAACGTTTGTCTTTACCCACGATAGTATCGCAGTCGGAGAAGATGGTCCGACTCATGAGCCGGTTGAACAATTGGCTTCATTGCGGGCAATCCCAGATATTACTGTACTAAGACCAGCGGATGGTAATGAGACACGCGAAGCATGGAAAATCGCTGTTGAGAGTAAAGACCGCCCAACTGCACTGGTCTTTACACGCCAAGGGCTTCCTACTTTAGAGGGGACTATTGCTCACGCAGCTGATGGTGTTAAACGTGGAGCCTATATCGTGGCTGAGGCTGAAGGCACTCCTGAAGGTATTATTTTAGCCACAGGGTCTGAGGTTCATTTAGGTGTTGAGGCTCAAAAGCAATTAGCATCTGAAGGTATTCATGTTCGTGTGGTGAGCATGCCATCTTGGGATCTCTTTGAAAAACAGTCTCAAGAATATAAGGAATCCGTAATTCCTGCGAATATCACAACGCGACTTGCGGTTGAAGCAGGAAGTTCTTTGGGATGGGATCGTTATGTTGGTTTCAATGGTGGCATGATTACAATAGACCGTTTTGGTGCATCTGCAAACGGTGATAAAGTTCTTGAAGAATATGGTTTTTCAGTAAGCAATGTTGTGAATGAAATGAAAAAGTTACTGAAAAAATAAATAAAGTATGTAGAATCGACAAATGATTCTAATCTTTTTACCTCATGGCTCCCTTTTTTAGACATAATCTTAGACTTGAAATCATTATAATAATGATAGACAAGCTTTGATCGGAGGGGATAGCCATGAGGTATTATGAAATTTATAGTATTAATAGCGCAGTGGCAAATGACTATTTTGGCAGAGATGAAAAACTCTTTCAATTGTTTATGGAAATGAAAGTCACATCGGATATGAAGATGCAAGTAATTCTGAGTCGGCAAATTGATTACATTACGACTAAAATTTCATCCATTGATGTTCATGAATGTATTCATCGACACATACTTAATCACCCTGATCAATATAGAAATAAAAGATGGGCAGATAATCGTTTGTATGATTCAGAAGGATTTGTTAACCTTTATTGCTATCCTAATCGAATATTATTAGAGGCCTCCGGGAATGGGAATCAAGAAACAGGGGTATTTGAAGCCTTGCGTTCTATGGATTGTTATTTTCTTGCCATTGATTGTCAAAAAAATTGTGGGGGATGGCTAAAACCTGTTAAGAGCGTATCTTTAATCTAAGAGAATGACTTTTGATGTTGTTTTCAATGTTCGGATATAGTACACTATTGAAGGGAAATCAAATCAAAATTTTCCTTTTTTATCACCATTAGAAATGACAAAGGATAGTTAGAGATCTAAAGGAGGACACAGGCTGTATGTGGCTGTATATTTTAATTGGGATCCTCGCCCTTATTGTAGGGATTTTGTTAGGATTCTTTATAGCTCGTAAATATATGATGGATTATTTGAAAAAGAATCCACCGATTAATGAAAAAATGTTACGAGTCATGATGATGCAAATGGGACAAAACCCATCACAAAAGAAAATTAATCAAATGATGAAAGCAATGCAAAATCAACAAAATAAATAAAGCAAACAATAGTACTCATTTCATGAGTGCTTTTTTGCTATAAAATATATAGTTGGATGAGACAATTATGTTGACATCCTATATAATTGGGGTAGTAAATATATTTTGCATAGGAACGTGAAAAAAGATGAGTGATCAAACGATAGGTAAAAAGATTAAGCAGTTAAGACAAGAAAAAAGATTATCCATTACTGAACTGTCAGAAAAGGCCGGGGTATCAAAATCATACTTAAGCACAATAGAGAGAAATCTTCAAAAAAACCCTTCAGTACAATTTTTAGAGAAAATTGCTGAGGTGCTTGGCGTGAGTGTATTGAGTTTAATCCATAGTCAAGAAGACCCCCATGAATGGTTAGATCCAGATTGGATTGAGTTGATTGAGGAAGCGATGGACTCGGGGATCGATAAACAAGAATTTAAGGAATTTCTTGAGTTCCAGAGATGGAAAAAGAGCCAAAATTAACGGCTGCAAAGCGTACTTTTACTTTTATTGTGCTGCTTTAATTTCAGGAAGGTTTTAATTTCATCCATAGGAATGTCTAGTTCTTTGGCTAAGAGAATTAAATCTACCCAGTCCTTATCCAACATCTTTTTCACCCTAATTACCTCCAGTGATTTCTTTATAGGAATTTTTTATTGGAGAATATACTTTTTGGCTTTACTTTTTATTGATCATTCATAGTTTATTATTTGAAGATAAATTGTTGTAATAGGTCTATTTAATGGAGGTTGTGTCTTTATTTTTCATTAAGTTAATAAAACATGAAATTCACATTGGATTTTATTTGTTTTATGTATATTCTTGTAAAGATTATAATTCAAAAGAACCATTAATTTTGTCACAATTTCATAGTGACTAAACAATAGATTTCTACAAAATTCGATAAGTTTTGACAATTTTTGAAGTTTTAAACGGTTCATGGCTGAGTGCTCAAATGTTTTAAGTGAACAGGAAGTATTAGCAGTATTGATTAAAAAAAGACATTTTTGTCTAAAGCTATAAATAACATCTTACGATTATAAATTTGTACAAGCTAAGGAATGATAGAATGGAACTCAAACAAATAGAAATTGACGAGCTTGTAGATATACTCGATCAAACTCTATTAATCGACGTCCGCTCTCCTGGTGAATTTGCAGAATTCCATATCCCAGGGGCTATAAATGTACCGCTTTTTTCTAATGAGGAACGCGCAGAGGTCGGGACATTATATAAGCAAAAAGGACCAGAACAGGCTAAAGATCGTGGCGTTGAAATTGTTTCACTTAAATTGGCTTCTATTTACCAGAAGATCAAGTATTATGCGAAGTCATACGAGCGAACGGTTATTTACTGCTGGAGAGGCGGGATGAGAAGTAAAAGTGTGGCTAATTTCATGACCGTCATGGGTGTGCATTGTCTGCAGCTAAAAGGCGGCATACGCTCCTTTAGAAAGTTAGTAACAGATGAACTCGAAATGTTTTCAAAAGATAAAAAGCCATTTGTTGTGATTGAGGGCTTTACAGGAAGTCGCAAAACCGATATCTTACATCAATTGAGTGAAAAGGGCTATCCAGTGATCGATCTTGAGGGGCTTGCAGGTCATCGCGGCTCTATTTTTGGTTCAGTCGGACTGACTCCTCAATCACAGAAGGCGTTTGAATGTGAGCTATGGCTGCGGCTAAAGGCATTAAAAGGATCGGCATACTACATTATAGAAGGGGAGAGTAAACGCATTGGGCGAGTCGTGTTACCTCCTTTTATTAATGAGGGAAAAGAGTCCGGAAAACGCTTTTTCATTGATTATCCCTTTGAGAAGCGGATTGAGGCTATATATGAAGAGTATAATCCGAAGAAACATAGTGAAGAACTTAATGATGCCTATCAACATTTAAAGAAGTATATTAAGCCTCCGCTAAGTGTTGCTCTTGATGAATTAATGGAGAAGCAGGATTATTACCAATTTATAGCCCTTTTATTAGAACATTATTATGACCCTCGTTATAACCATCAACAAAAGAAATACGCCGGAGACTCAACTGTGATCTCTATAGCATCGGTTGAAGAGGGCGTAGAAAAAATAGAGAAGCAATTAAATGCACGTTATAGTGTATCCATCTCATCATAAGATCTCGAGGAGAATGTCTTTTATGGGGAAAAAATTTGTGTGCTTCATCAGTATTGTAGGTCTTTTAATTCTTGGAGTAGCTGCCTGTGGAAATAGTGAGGGCAGCGTGTCCTCTAAACAATCAGACTCGGTGGCAGCAGATGGCAACAGTTTAACAATAACGGCCACTAATTTCCAGTTTAATAGTCAGACTTATAAGGTCCCAGCAGGAAAAGAGCTAACCATTCACTTTAAAAGTAAAGAGGGGCATCATGGGATTAAGATTGAGGGGACGAATATTGACATAAAGGGTGAAGGTTCAGCAAAGGTGACATTTAAACCAGGAACATATAAGATTTCCTGTAATGTGTTTTGTGGCAGTGGGCATGCGAAGATGCAGTCAAAAATTGTTGCAGAGTGACGAAAGAATAAGTATGTGTGAAAATATACATACTTTTATTTCTTCACTAACCTATACAAAGATTGGTGAGAATGGTAGTCTTATAAAAGGATTTTATAAGATTTGAAGTGTTTTATAAGGAGATTGCATCAATGAATAAGTTGAAAGTAACTATCATGGGATTGTCTTGCTGTGCATTATTAGTAGGGTGTGGTACCGACAAAAACTCTGCAGCGTCATCTGCTACTGAGAAACAGAGTCATAAGACAGAGCAAAGTAATCAAACTACGGATAGCTCGAAGGCTTCTGATAATCAGCAAAATGTTTCGCAAAAGAATAATACAAGTAATAGTGTTGATTCAGAACCAGAAAAAAAAGATAAAGACGGTCTTTATATCGTGAATGATCCCCAATCGATATTAGTACTTGTAAATAAAGAACATAAGCTACCGGACGGTTATGTCCCTCCCGATTTGGTATATCCTGATATTCGTTTTCCCTATTCTGATATGGTAGAGAAACGTCAAGTTCGTTCTGTAACAGCAGAAGCTTTGAAGAAATTGTTTAAAGCAGCGGATCAAGCTGGCTATACTTTGTATGGTGAGTCGGGCTATCGCTCCTATAAGAGGCAGGTTAGTGTCTATGACGCGAATGTAGAAGCCAATGGTGAAGCTCAAGCGAGTGTGGTGAGTGCCCATCCAGGGACGAGCGAACACCAAACGGGCTTGGCCATTGATATTACCTCAAAGGACATGCTTCAAGAATCAGATCCGTTAGTTGAAAAATTTGGCGACACTCCCGCAGGAAAATGGGTTGCTGAACATGCTCATGAATATGGCTTCATTATCAGATATCCAAAAGGCAAGGAAGATATTACAGGCTATGAATATGAGCCATGGCATATTCGATATGTCGGGAAAGAAGCGGCAACAACGATTTATGATAAAGGTATCACTCTTGAAGAATATTTAGGTAAGGTGAATAAATAAGATCCATAGGGGACGAGTTCGGAACTCGTCTCTTTTATCCTGATTATGATATAATAAAGTGAACTATCTAAAAAAGAAGGTAGATACTTTTGTGGATTGAAATCCTAAGCGTTTTCATAGGTGTGCTTTTTGCAGTCTCCATCATTATTGTTCGTCTCAAAGCCTCTAACCAGCCGACAAATATTAAGAAAATCCTATTGCCGCCGGTTTTTATGTCAACAGGTTTTCTCATGTTTATCGCACCACAAGTAAGGGTTTCGTGGGTCGAGCTTATTGAAGCGTTTTTAGTAGGGGTTCTCTTTTCGTTCTTTTTGATTAAAACCTCTAAATTCAGCGTGCAAAATGGAGAAATTTATTTAAAGCGCTCTAAAGCCTTCATCTTTATTCTGATTGGCCTCTTAATCATAAGAACATTACTCAAAATCTTCTTGGAAAATGAGATAAGTATCGACATTCCACAGACAAGTGGTTTGTTCTTTACGCTTGCTTTTGGCATGATTTTACCTTGGAGAATTGCGATGTTTCTTATGTATAAACGCTTTGAGAAAAAAATAGAAGATGGAGAAATCATATCAACCTAAAACCCCTTTGTCTTTGAATAGGCAAAGGGGTTTTACTTCGGCGTCTAAAAAAGCCCTATTGTAATTAAATATATGTTAGGGTTTTACACAAATTAGGATATTATTTCATGCGAAGTTTTCGAGACATTTATAGCTTACCCAAGTTATGAATTTTCGGAGTTGAAATAAATTGCGACATAAATAAGGTGATTACCGCTAGGACTGCTAGTGTGGCTTTTCGTTTCTGATCGCTTTCCTTAGTCCTGCGGGTTATGGTGATTGCCTTTTATTCTCTCACCCTTTGATTATGAACCTAAAAAAAGTGTTCATATGGAAGAATATCTATATTATGTTTATACAAAGTTTTCCTCAAAAATTTATGATCACGCTTAGGCGTTGCTTTAATATACCCTTCTATAATAATGGCTTGGGTTATTTTTTTTGCCTTCTTTTCAAGGGCAATTTCGCCGATCTTTCCTGCGATTTTTTGGGTTGCAACGTCCCTAAACAAGGGAGGTACAGGAGATACGAGTTCCTCCAATAACTTGAGTTGCTCCTCTGACCAGAGCTTTCTTGTCTTCCTTATGTAATAATTTTGCCAATCTAATATAGACCTTCCATCACTACGAGGAAGGCTTTTAAGGAATTTTCGGAACATAAAGAAACCGCCAATCCCCATCAAAACGATTAAAATGACTGACCATAAAACAATAAATGCCATGAACCAAGGAGACATTTGATCACCTCACCTGTGAACCTTTGATAGTTAATTTAATTATAGCTTGGTTACAGGGATTCAGGCAAGTATAGATATGTGGCTGGGCTAGCTGGATTCGAACCAGCGCATGATGGAGTCAAAGTCCATTGCCTTACCGCTTGGCTATAGCCCAATTTATAAAAAAAGGCTGGGCCAGCTGGATTCGAACCAGCGCATGATGGAGTCAAAGTCCATTGCCTTACCACTTGGCTATGGCCCAATAAGTTTTCTCTAGAAGAGGGGAGAAGCATCCCCTCTGAATATTGTCTTGCTTTATTGTTGTTGATTTTGGTTTTGTGACATGCCTGTTTGCTGTTGAGCACTTGCATTTGCTTGTTGTGCCTGCTGAAGTGTTTGCTCTGCTTGCTGTAACTGTTGCTGAGCCTGTTGATATTGTTGTTGCTGGGAAGTCTGTTGTTGGCTGCTTTGCTGTTGATTACTTGCTTGTTGTAATTGCTGCTGGGCCTGTTGTAATTGCTGTTGTGCTTGTTGAATTTGTTGTTGATTATTACTCGATTGTGCTTGCTGAAGCGCTTGGGTGGCCTGTTGGACCGCCTGAGTGGCTTGCTGAAGCAGTGGGTTTTGTTGTGGCATTAAATGTTTTCCTCCTAAAAAGAACCCTTGTTTTGAGTACATGGATTAGAATGTGCGGTTTCTTTAAATCTATACACTTTTTTTGTGTTTTTTTAAAGAACAACCATTAGAAAACGAACAGAGGGTCCTTATTTTAAGCGATGAAAGAAGGTTATATAGAATAAGCTAGCACATGAACTCGCTTAAAAAGTAAAGAACACTTTTCAGTGCTCCGCTTGTTCGTGGAAATTCAGTCCTAACCACCATCAAATAAGTATTAAAAACACGATTTTTCTGCGAGGTTATTCTCTAAGAAGCTTTCCTTAGTCCTGTAGTTATGAGGAAAGCGAGCGTAATGGAGCAAAAATGTCCCCCGTCCTGATGAACAAAAATTTAAGCATTTTGATCCTTTAAAAAAGAATACCATCAAGATTGAATGGTATTCTTAGAATTACTTCAGTTTAAGAACTCATATTTTTGACCTTTTTACTTCCTCTCTCATTCCAGAATTGTGGCTTTTTCATTTCGATAATCGGCTGGGTGAGGCGCTTAATTGGCTTACTTCCCAAAAGGCCGCAAAGGACAATGGCTAGGATGAGTAAAAGGCTATATTGAAGAAATGAATTAAAGTTTTCAAAAGGATTTTTTAAACCAATGGTTTTAACGAAAAATCCATGGAGCAAATAGATATAAAGTGTCCGTCCTCCTAATTTTGTAAATGAAAATTCCTTGGTCGGTACAGCAGCAAGAAAGCTAAAGGTTGTAACAATCATAGCGCCATAGAATAACAGGCGGATCGCGCCGCCAGTCCAGTCACCGTAACCCATTTGTGCGTAGGAAGATGAACAAAGTAACCAGTCTTTAAGTGAATTTGGAAAAATAAAGTAACAAACCATAAATATTGCGAGTAAGGCAGGGATGGATACCCAAGTCATTTTCTTTTGTTTGAAAATCGAAAAATCTTTATTATTCAGCATGTAACCAAGTAAAAAGAGTGGAAAAAAGGTAAACGTCCGATCAATGCTCAAATACGACCCGAAAAAGGGAACGTAGCCAATCGCAATACCGATGATGAAGGCTATTGGTAAGGCATAAGGCAATTTGGCAAAGACCTTAAGTAAAAGATTCCAACAAAATAGACTCATTAAAAACCACAGAGACCAATGAGGGTCAAATAAACTTAAACTAAGGTCGCTTTCATATCCTGTAAAATAATAAAAGAAGCAGTACACGATTTGAAAGATAGCGTAAGGGATTAATGTCTTTTTAACAATCTTACTTAAATAACCAGGCCGGTTAAACCCCTTGGAAAAATAGCCTGAGATTAAAATAAAGGCTGGCATATGAAAGAGGTAAATAAATTTATACAATCCGTATATAAAATCACTATTGGCTTTAATAGGACTTATTAAATGACCAAATACCACCATTAAGATGAGAAGAATTCTGGCATTGTCAAAATAAGCATCACGACTCATTGTTTCACCTTCTCTATATTAGTGTTGTACAATATATTCGTTAAGGTCTTTGAGAAAGTGTCTGGTCTATATCACATTTTTAAAGGGGTGAGCATTTTGAATACCGTTATTGGACTCCGACCGCTTAAAAGAGAAGATTTACATATGCTTTATCAATACATGCATCCTAAAAATAAAGGGGGGGATATACCAGAATGGAAAAAGTGGGATGCTCCTTATTTTCCATATAAACGCCCTTCTTTTTGGTCCTTTAAGCGACAGATGATTGAAGGCATGGGTGAGGATATGCGATGTCTTATCTTGTTTAACAATGAAGTGATTGGTATGGTCACGTACTATTGGGAACATCAACGTTCTTATTGGCTAGAGGTTGGAATCGTTATTTTTGATCCAAAATATTGGAGCGGTGGCATAGGGACAAAAGCCTTATTCTTATGGATGGATCGTTTGTTTTCAACGCTCCCAATTGTACGATGCGGCTTTACCACATGGTCTGGTAATGAGCGGATGATGAAGGTTGGAGATAAATTAGGAATGACACTAGAAGCTCGTTTACGCAAATGTCGTTATTATAATGGCCAATACTATGATTCAATTCGGTATGGGATTCTAAAAGAGGAATGGTCAAATACTAAGAAAACCTTATATGAGCGCTTGTTTATTCCAGAAGAGAGAAGTTGTCTTTGATGGTGAGCGGTACAAATGAATGAGAAGACTTAGAAGGTAGAGACATTTGTGAAAGACTCTACCTTGTTTCCTTGCAAAGCAAATCCTTTAGTATAGTTGTATAGACCACTAGTTTTATGGTACTCTGATACATAGAGAACGAATTGACAAGGAGAAGTGCTATGAAGCTTATAAGGACACCTCATTATCAAGAATTAAGCATGAAGGCAGCAGCCATCATCATTAAAACGATCCAAACCAATCCTACAGCTGTACTTGGGTTAGCGACGGGCAGTACACCCACAGGCACTTATGAACGGCTGATCAAAGACCATGTAGAAAACGGGACAAGTTACAAGGATATTCGAACAATTAATTTAGATGAATATGTTGGTTTACCCACCGAAGATATAAACAGCTACCGAAGTTTCATGGAACGAAAGCTGTTTTCAGCCATTGATATTAATCCAAAAAATACATATCTTCCTAATGGGAACGCTGTCGATATTCAAGATGAATGTGCACGTTATGATCAACTCATTCAATCCATTGGAGGGATTGATCTTCAATTATTAGGGATTGGTGAAAATGGACATATCGGTTTTAATGAACCTGGAACACCATTTACTGAAACAACCCATGTTGTTGAGCTTACCCATAATACTCGAAAAGCTAATGCCCGCTTTTTTAAAAATATAAAAGATGTGCCCACTCAAGCAATCACGATGGGGATAAAAAACATTTTAGAAAGTAAGGCTATTCTTTTACTCGCTTCAGGAGAAAATAAGGCTGAAGCGATGGCAAGGCTTCTTACTTCTCACAAGACCACTGAATCATTCCCAGCTTCGAGTCTCTTTCAGCATCAAAATGTCACTGTAATTGCTGATGAGGCCGCGTTATCTTTGGTTGATGACAGCAAGAGGAGTGCTTTTTGAGCAATGATTGATAAACATTCACCCATTCCTATTTATTATCAAATTGAGGAGTTTCTCAAAGAAAAAATTGTTTCAAAACAATATGAAGTGGATCAGGCGATTCCGTCAGAACGTGAACTTTCTGAGGTTTTCGGAGTCAGTCGCATGACCATTAGACAGGCTTTGAATGATTTGGTGACTGAGGGCTATCTTTATCGAGAGAAAGGGAAGGGCACTTTTGTTGCCGCTCAAAAGATAGAGCAACCCCTTCATGAAGTCACTGGTTTTTCCGAAGACATGCTCAAACGAGGGATGGTTCCAGCAACACGCATCATTCAATTTGGAGAGACAGATGCCGACAAGCAAATTGCAGCTTATTTAAAAATCAATGAACATGATCCCATTTACAAAATTGAGAGGCTTCGTTTAGCAGATGAACGTCCAATTGCGTTAGAACATACTTATGTTCCTGTTCATCTTGTTCCGAATTTAACAGAGGACATCGTAAAAGAGTCTTTTTATTCTTATGTTGAGCAGCATCTGCAGTTAGAGATTAGTCATGCCGAGCAAACGATTGAAGCAGGGTTAGCGAATTCAAAACAAGCTTCCTTATTGGAAATAAGTCAAGGCTCACCTGTTTTGTTCATTCAACAGCTCACCTGTTTAACGAATGAACAGCCTATAGAATGGGTAAGATCCACTTATCGAGCAGATCGTTATAAGTTTCATGTAAATATGAAAAGATAGAAAAGTGAAATTTTTAAGTAAGCGTTTTATTTTTCTTTTGACTAATGGGCGTTTTCATGGTATCTTTTTTGCATAAGAAAGGAATGTGGTCAATGGAAAAGAAAGCATTTAAAATTACAAATGAAACAGGTTTACACGCAAGACCAGCTACCGTATTGGTAAATCAAGCGAATCAATATCAAGCCGATTTACAACTCCATTATAAAGATAAGACGGTTAATCTAAAATCTATAATGGGTGTTATGTCGCTTGGTGTTGCCAAGGGTGCTGAAATTGAAGTCAGTGCAGAAGGTTCAGATGCCAAAGAAGCACTTGAAGGCATCGAAGCAACACTGAAAAAAGAAAATATCGGAGAATAATGTTTACCTCGGTCACTGAAAAGACCGAGGATTTTTTTGTGATGTCAGAATTTTTAAGTTGCCAGAAGATCTTATAAGGGCAACTTCCGGCTTTCACTGTCAAGGTTTGGCGGAAAGCGTTTGGTGAGTATGGGTGTGAGGTCACGACTTAGGCTGTCCTGAGCGAAACGGTGAAATGCAAGTGTTTTTTCTGAATTATCTTTAATCCTGTGATCGTCAATAATAAATAAATGAGATGAAAAAGCATCCGAACATTGGAAAATTTAATACAAGAAACATATAGATAATAAGGATGAGATGTAAAGTGGCAACAGGGGGGAGGGAGTCATTGAATGGAGGAACGATTATTTCGTGAGGCCATGAGTCATTTTGCGACGGGTGTGACGGTGATTACGACGCTTGTAGATGAAGAGATTCATGGCATGACAGCCAATGCGTTTATGTCTGTTTCGCTTGAACCACGTCTTGTTTTGATTTCTATAGATAATAAAGCACATACACGGGAACGGATACAGGCTTCCGGACAATTCGCTGTCAATATTTTAACCGATAAACAGCAGGCCCTTTCTCAGGCGTTCGCCAGTAAGGAACACCATCACCATATTGATTTTGATTGGTTTGAATGCTTGCCCGTTATTAAGGATGCCTTAGTGACGTTAGTATGCAAAGTGTATGAAAGTCACAAAGCAGGTGATCACACGCTTTTTTTAGGAGAAGTCACCCATTTAAAATTGAATGAGGGCAGTCCACTGACGTATTATCAGGGAACGTACACTTCACTTCATGCCTAACAGAACAAATATGAGTCTTAATTTACATCACTTTATTGAGTGGTGTTATTTTTTTTGTTTATATACTATCGGAATGGAACAGAATGAATGGTTTTGATATGGGGACTCTAATTTTAAAAGGATGAAAAAGAGGTGAAGGAATGAAAAAGTTTACTTTATTCATGGGAGTCTGCTGTTTGTTAATCGCTTTTACTCCTGTAACTGTGACATTTGCTCAAGATACCCCTCAAGTAAAGGAAATCACTCCATCGGATGTTAAGTATGTGACAACGGGTGATATTCTATTGACCTTGATTGAACCAAAATTAAACAAAATTGTAAGTGATCAATATGGTGAGCCACTACCCGTACAGCCTGTGAAGATTGTGTCGGCGGGGAGAGTGGTTGATCCAGCCCTTCATAAAAACGCAGGTGAAGATACCAGTTGGTTTCAAGTAGAGATAAATATTTTGGTTGGTGATCTTCACAAGAAAGTTCACTTGGATGAGGTGATACTTAAAATTGATGCCCCAAATATTGAAGCCACTGAGCACCATTTTATGAGTGATGACATTAAAAATATCGATGTTGAACTCCTCAAATATACAAAAGGAAAATAAAGATCATTTTATTACTTGGCGTTATTGTCATATAAAAAGAGCGTGAGACCAAAGCCTTTGAGTTTTAGAAAAACCCGAACTATTCAAAACCTAAAATTCGAATAGTTCGGGTTTTTTATACGCTCAATGACTTTTTATATTTTATCGTTTGGCATTTGGTTCACTATGTTGTTTTGGGTCAACGACTTATATTTTTTTCTTAGTAGCGTCCGATTTTATTACGGATCTCAAGCATGAAGCGATGCGCGTACTCTCGCGCTTGTTCGCCACCTTTTTTTAGTAAAGTATCGAGTTGCGCTTTGTCATTGATCAGTTCTGTATAAATTTTACGTGGCTCTTTTAATTTTTCATTGACCTGATCAAAAAGGATTTGTTTAATCTCTCCATAGCCAATGCCTTCTTCGTAGCGCTTTGCAAGATCAGCAATTTCAGCTTCAGTAGCAAAAGCTCTGTAAATATCAAATAAGGTGGAGTCCTTAGGATCCTTTGGTTCTTCAGGTGTTTTAGAATCCGTTTTAATTCGAAAAATGGCCTTGCGAAGTTTTTTCTCATCTGTGAAGAGTGGGATCACATTGCCATAACTCTTACTCATCTTCCGACCGTCAAGACCAGGAATCACCGCTGTTGTTTCTTCTACAAGTGCTTCCGGTAGAGTAAAGGTGTCACCATAAGTTTTATTAAAGTGTTCAGCAATATCGCGCGCAATCTCGACATGTTGAATTTGATCTTTTCCTACAGGGACGAGATGGGTGTTAAACATAAGAATATCTGCAGCCATGAGCACGGGATAATTATAGAGGCCCATATTCACACCATTATCAGGATCACGATCATTAGCCAGATTGTCATCTACCTTGGCTTTATATGCATGGGCGCGATTTAAAAGCCCTTTGCTGGTCAAACAGGAAAGGATCCAAGAGAGTTCAAAAATTTCAGGAACATCGGATTGCCGATAAAACAAAACTTTTTCAGGATCTAGACCAAAAGCTAACCATGCGGCTGCAATTTGATAAATCCGATCATGAAGTTCCTCGCGATTTTGCATGGAAGTTAAGGCATGATAATCGGCAATAAAATAACGAGGAAGAATGCCAGGCTCTTGAATAAGAGAAATAGCTGGACGGATCGCACCGACATAGTTTCCGATATGGAGATCTCCTGTTGGTTTAATCCCTGTTAGTACAATTTTTTCTGTCATCAATATAACCCTCCAATGTTTATCATAAAGAGGCAACACCTCAAAAAACAAATTTTCCCAATAAAAAAAGCCCTACATCCCAAAAAGGACGAGGAACCCGTGGTACCACCTTTATTCGTTCAGAAAGAACGCACTTGATTCGAAATAACGGTCGAACACCGCCAGTGCCTACTTGTTTAGAGTTCGAAAGTGAGGGGAGCTTATCGAGTGATATTGCCCAACTACTCTGAACATCTAATGTTCGGACTGAAGCTCAGAAGCCCATTCAGCGCGATGAGTATGCCGGCCTTTCACCCTTCTGCCCGCTCTCTAGGATACTCAAAACATCGCTTACTCTTCTTCGTCATCGCTAGTATTTTTATCATCGTAAGACAGCTTTTATAAAATGTCAAGTCTTCATGGGAAACCACGAAAATTTTATTTTATTGTCAGGATTGTTCGCGCACTTAAACCTCTAGAACCAGTACTGCTGGCTAGGGTAGGGCAACAGGTTTTGTGGTTTGCGAGCATTTTTATTATGATTAGTTTGAGAGCAAAGAGATGTCCGGTTCTTATGGATGTCCTTAAGAATGAGGTGTAACAATTGGATAACCCTTTAAGCCGACTGCCTTCCATAAAATATCTTCAGGATTGTCCTGAATTTAATGACTTACTGGAGGATGTTTCAATCAATAAAAACTATTTGACACAGTTAACACAAGAGTGCGTTGACTGTGTGAGACACAAACTTGTCAATGACAGGACTTGGGCGCTGGAGCAAACCACTGCATCATTGACAGCTAACATTTTTAGTGCCTTACAAAATACTCTTAAAATGGTAAGCTCTTCTGGAGTGAAACAGGTGATTAATGGCACAGGCGTGGTTTTACATACGAATCTCGGACGCGCACGGTTAAGCTCGGAAGCGGCTCAAGCGGCTTTTGAAGCTGCTTTAGGGTACAGCAATTTAGAATTTGATCTTACAAGCGGCAAACGGGGATCACGAACGGAGCACCTTGAAGCCCTTCTTACACGCTTAACGGGGGCAGAAGCGGCATTAGTGGTCAATAATAATGCGGCTGCGGTATTTCTGGTGCTAAGGGCGCTTGCAAAACGGCGTGAGGTCATCGTCTCAAGAGGAGAACTTGTTGAGATAGGAGGCTCTTTTCGAATTTCTTCGATAATGGAGGAAAGCGATGCTCATTTAGTCGAAGTGGGGACGACGAATAAGACGCATCTCACAGATTATCAAGCCGCTATTCATGATGAGACCGCCATGATCCTAAAAGTTCATCAAAGTAATTTTAAGATGATTGGCTTCACCTCAAGTGTTAGTCGCGAGGAACTTGTAACGCTCGCGCATCAGCAAGAACTCCTTTTTTATGAGGATCTTGGAAGTGGCGCTTTATTTCCCTTCTCTGATGAAAAGATTGGTGAAGAACCGGTGGTCAGTGAAATCATCAAATCGGGCGTTGATCTTGTTTCTTTAAGTGGGGATAAGCTGTTGGGCGGGCCGCAGGCTGGCATTATTTTAGGTAAGAAAAAGTATATAGAACGTTTAAAAAAACATCAGCTCATGCGTACACTAAGAGTGGATAAAATGACACTCGCTGCACTTACGGTAACTTTGCAAAATTACTTCAATCCTGAAACACTGAAGACAACCGTTCCGACTATTCGAGATATCGTTACCGATAAGGACACGCTTTATCAACGTGCTGAAAAATTAGCCGAACAATTAAAGCAAATCATCGGCATAAAAACCGAAATTAAATCTACATATTCTTATGTAGGTGGAGGGACAATGCCAGAAATTAAGTTAAAAAGCTATGCTGTTGTTATTATTTGCGATAAAATAGAAGCGATGGCCTTAGCGAAAGCCTTGAGGTTAGGGAACCCGGCGGTTGTTGGAAGGATCGAAGATGATCAATACCTATTAGATATCCGAACAATCAATGACCTAGAAATCGAAGGGGTCTATAAAGCAGTACATAATGGGGTAACTAATTCATAAGGAAAACTTATTGGTCTTCATAATAGCATTGGATTTTACTTATATGATCTTTTCTATTAAAATATATAAGTAATGTGCTAGTGAAAGAGAAGAAGTAAAGGAGTGAATCACATGTCAGTCACTGTCCAAGACAGGAAAAAGAATGACGTGTATCAAGCACGCGATACGTTTACTGTTAATGACAAAACGTACAACTATTACAAGCTTGACGCGCTAAAACAATTCGGTGATATCGAGAGACTTCCATACTCTGTCAAGGTATTACTTGAATCTGTTCTCCGTCAATACGATGGTAGAGTTATTACAAAAGAGCATGTTGAAAATCTAGCAAAATGGGGTACGGATGAACTCAATGAAGATATTGATGTGCCATTCAACCCATCAAGAATTATTCTTCAAGATTTCACCGGTGTACCAGCCGTTGTTGACCTTGCTTCTTTACGTAAGGCAATGGCTGATATGGGTGGCGATCCTCAGAAAATCAACCCTGAAAAACCTGTTGATCTTGTTGTCGACCACTCAGTACAAGTTGACCGTTTCGCTTCAAACGATGCTTTGAAGTTTAACATGGAACGTGAATTCGAGCGTAATATTGAACGTTATAAATTCCTAAAATGGGCACAAAATGCCTTTGAAAATTATCGTGCTGTACCGCCAGCAACAGGTATCGTCCACCAAGTAAACCTTGAGTACTTGGCCTCTGTTGTTCATGGTCTTGAAGAAGGTAATGGTGAATATATTGCCTTCCCTGATACGCTTGTAGGTACTGACTCCCATACAACGATGATCAATGGTATTGGTGTTCTTGGTTGGGGTGTTGGTGGTATCGAAGCTGAAGCAGGTATGCTTGGTCAGCCTTCTTACATCCCTGTCCCAGAAGTTATCGGTGTCCGCTTAACTGGTGAACTTCCAAGTGGTACAACCGCAACGGACTTAGCACTTGTCGTTACTCAAATTCTTCGTGAAGAAAAAGTTGTTGGTAAGTTCGTAGAATTCTTTGGTCCTGGTATGTCACAAATGTCACTTGCTGACCGTGCAACTATCTCTAACATGTCTCCAGAGAATGGGGCAACGGCAACCTTCTTCCCTGTAGATGATGAAACACTCAATTACATGAGATTAACAGGTCGTACAGAAGAACAAATCAAGCTTGTCGAAACATACTGCAAAGCCAACGGTCTATTCTATACACCTGATAAAAAAGATCCTAAGTTTACTAAAGTGATTGAATTGAATCTTTCTGAGATCGTGCCATCACTTGCTGGACCAAAACGTCCACAAGATCGTATCGTTCTTTCTGACATGAAGAAAGAATTCCAGAACGCATTGACTCGTGAATCTGGTGTTCATGGCTTCGGTCTTGGCGAAGACGAAATCAATAAGAAATCAACTGTTGAATATAAAGACGGACGTAAAGAAGAATTAAAAACAGGTGACGTTGTTATCGCAGCGATCACAAGTTGTACAAACACTTCTAACCCAAGCGTTATGTTAGGGGCAGGACTTGTTGCGAAAAAGGCTGTTGAAAAAGGCCTTAAAGTCCCAGGTTATGTCAAAACAAGCTTGGCACCTGGTTCTAAGGTTGTTACTGACTACCTTAAAGATGCGGGTTTACTTCCTTACCTCGATCAACTTGGTTTTAACGTTGTTGGTTATGGCTGTACAACATGTATTGGTAACTCAGGTCCATTATTAGACGAAGTTGAAGAAGCGATTACTAAAGAAGATCTCACGGTGGCATCTGTTCTTTCGGGTAACCGTAACTTCGAAGGGCGTATTCATCCATTAGTTCGTGCAAACTACTTGGCATCACCACCTTTAGTTGTGGCTTATGCGCTGGCTGGTTCTGTTAACTTTGACTTGGAAAAAGATTCCTTCGGTAAAGACAAAGACGGTAACGATGTCTACTTCAAAGATATCTGGCCAACTTCTGCTGAAATTGAAGAAGTGCTCAGCCAATCAGTGAGCCCAGAAATGTTCAAGAAAGAATATGAGCATGTCTTCGAAGAAAACGAACGTTGGAACAATCTTGAAACAAGTGAAGGCGAACTTTACGATTTTGATAGTGAGTCGACTTATATTCAGAACCCACCGTTTTTTGAAAATCTATCCATTGAACCAGAGCCTATTCAACCTCTTAAAGGGCTTCGTGCGATCGCTAAGCTTGGCGACTCTGTAACGACTGACCATATTTCTCCTGCAGGTGCGATTGCGAAAAATGGTCCTGCTGGTAAATATCTGATGGAACACGGTGTTGAGCCACGTGACTTCAACTCCTTCGGTTCTCGTCGTGGTAACCACGAAGTCATGATGCGTGGAACGTTTGCGAATATTCGTATTCGAAACCAACTTGCTCCTGGTACGGAAGGTGGTTTCGCACCATACTGGCCAACAGGAGAAATTCTTCCTTGGTATGATGCAGCAATGAAGTACAAAGAAGACGGTACGGGTCTTGTTGTTCTTGCTGGTGTCGATTACGGCATGGGTTCATCTCGTGACTGGGCAGCAAAAGGAACCAACCTTCTAGGTATTAAAATGGTTATCGCTGAAAGCTATGAAAGAATTCACCGTTCAAACCTTGTTTGTATGGGTGTTATGCCATTACAATATAAAGAAGGCGAAAATGCTGAATCTCTTGGCTTAACGGGTAAAGAAACCTTCTCAGTAGACGTTGATGATAATGTGAGACCTCGTCAAACAGTAACTGTTAAAGCAACTGATGAAGATGGCAACACCAAAACATTCGAGGCTATCCTTCGCTTTGATAGTGAAGTTGATGTTGATTACTATCGTCATGGTGGTATCCTTCAAATGGTGCTTCGTCGTAAATTTGAAGAAGCTAAATAATACTAACGATGTTATCAACTCCCGACGCGCTTAAGCGTGTCGGGAGTTTTTAGTTTGAACTATCTTTTAGTTTCCTAATATAAGGAATCCATGAGTCCTGAAAGAAGCTATAAAGATATAAAACCTGTTATAATAAATAAAAAAGAGAAATGGGCTTGGAGAAGAAGGGAGCCAACATCTATTGCATATCTTATGGGATTTTGATGGGACATTATTTGATACCTATCCAAGTTATGTTCGGGCATTAAACCAGGTCATAAAAGAGGCCACTGAAGGGGAGTTATATCAGCACTTAAAGCAATCTTTTGGTCAGGCGATCGAATTTTATCAACTCCCGCCGGAAAAAGTTGATGTTTATAAAACATTAGAGAAGCAGATACCACCTATGGAAAAGCCGCCATTCCCTCATGTTAAGGATGTGTTGGAACAGGCTGAATTGAATGTAATTATGACGCATAAATCACGCTCGGGAGCACTCGAAATCCTTAAACATCATAATATGGAACAGTATTTCACGGAAATGGTTTCTGGAGATGATGACTATCCAAGAAAACCTGATCCTGCGTCTTACCGTTATTTACATGAAAAATATCGTATAGATTTAGCCGTTGGAGATCGGGCACTGGATTTGATCCCAGCAAAAGCACTGGGCATTCGCACGTGTTATTTTGCGCCTGATCGGGAAATTATTTCCTCACCTGAAGCTGAAAAGGTTGCCGATCTGGTTGTCACTTCCTATCAAGCGTTACTTATGGAAATGAAAAAGTTTAAGATAACGAGAAGTTAATGCTGATTTTATCTTAAAGGAATGAGGGACTATAACTATGGAAATAGTGTACATACTAGAATATAAACTATTTTCACGGTATCAATGTTCTACATTTTCCATGAGATAATGTAAAGTAAATGTCTGAGAGAGGTGAAATATAATGAAGATAGTCGTCAGTGATCAAGCTTTTGAGTGGTTTAAGGACGAGGTAGGCTTAGAAACAGGGGATGCTGTTCAGTTTTATTCACAAATTTATGGGAGCAGTCCTGTCCAAGAAAAGTTTTCGCTAGCTTTTACAGTTAATAATGAGCTCACAGATGTTGCTGCCAAGACAGAGAAGGATGGCCTTTCTTTTTTCGTCAAAGATAACGATGTGTGGTTTTTTGATGGTCATGACTTATACATCGAATATAACCAAGAGCACGAAGAAATCGAGTATAAATATATTAAACCCTAATCCTTTATTTTAACGGCAGGACACTTGTCTTCATAAGAAGATAAGTGTCCCTTTTTGGTTATGATAAAATCTCAAGAGGGTAGAATCAACTATGTTTTTCTTAAAGATAAAAGGTTATAACGTGAAGAAAAAAGTCGAATGATCCAAGTTCAATCATTTTTCTAATTCTTATCTTATTTGCTATAATAGGGCATCAGTAGATTACTGATAGTACACGACATCTACATAAGTAGAAGATTAGGGAGGAAGACCGATGGCAGAAAAATTAAATATTGGCATTATTTTGGGGAGCACACGACAAGGACGCTTAAGCCCTCAGGTTGGTGAGTGGGTCAAAGCGATTGCAGATAAACGTGAAGATGCAAACTATGAACTTGTAGATATTACGGATTACCAATTGCCCTTTTTAGGCACCACAGATGGTACAGAACCAGGCGTGGCGGCTTGGAATGAGAAGCTTGATAGTTTAGATGGTTTTATTTTCATTGTCCAAGAGTACAATCACAGTATTTCTGGCGCTTTGAAAAATGCCCTTGACTTTGCACGGGAAGCTTGGAATAACAAGGCGGCTGGGATTGTGAGCTATGGTTCAACAGGTGGCGCTCGTGCAGCTGAACATTTAAGGGGGATTTGTGGAGAACTACAAATCGCTGATGTAAGAACACATCCAACCTTATCTTTATTTACAGATTTTGAAAACTTTTCTACTTTTAAACCTGCTGAATTGCATCTTGAAAATGTGAATGGGATGCTAGATCAAGTCATCGCTTGGAGCAGTGCATTAAAGACCTTACGTTAAAGTCATCTATTAAAAACGTATAAGGGTGAAGAGGCTATTCCAAAAGCAAAGCTTTTGAGGATAGTCTCTTTTTAAAGAATAAGAAAGCCATCAAAGCAATAAAGAGATCGGTAGAAAAACGTGTCTTCATAGATAAGGACTTGGTGTAAGCCAAGCAATTCTTATGTCCTTATTAAAAAAGGAATCTGCTTGTGATTTGCAGATTCCTTACTATACAGACTCATATTTTTCAGAGCCCTCGATATCATCCTAAATTAATTACTCGCATACGAATTTTGACGATATTGATTTGAATAATACGTGCACAAAAATCCCAACAGAATGAGGAGAGTGATCAGAATAATCACTCCGATCCATCCAAAGCCACTCCAGAAAAAGCCACCAAAAGCCCCAACAAGACTTGAACCAGCGTAATAAAACAATAAATAGAGAGATGACGCTTGGGCTTTGTTGATTTTGGCACGATCGCCAACCCAGCCACTGGCGACAGCATGGGCACCGAAGAAGCCAAAGGTGAATATTGCTAAGGCAATAATCTTCACATAAAGGTTAGGAACTAAAGTTAATAAAGAACCGAGTAACATGAGTAATAGTGAGCGCTGGATCACAGGGGATGCCCCCAGTCTATCTGCGACCTTGCCCATCCAAGCAGAACTCCAAGTGCCCATGAGATACACGATAAAGATGAAGCCAATCACTGTTTGGCTTACATTATAGGGCGGTTCGGTTAAAAGATAGCCAATGTAATTAAACATGGTGACAAAGCTTCCCATAAGCAAGAAGCCAATAGTGAAAAGTAAAAAGAGGCCAGGCTGTTTTAAGTGTCCGCCTAGTTTTTTGAAAATATCACTGAATGACGTTCGACTTGGTTGAAAATGCTGGGGTTTAGGCAATGCAAACCATAAATATAAACTAAAGGCAATACTCAGGGCGCCAACAAACTGAAGGGCCACATGCCAATTAAAGAGGTCGGTTAAAACTCCCGTGGCTAATCGTCCGAACAATCCGCCTATGGAATTCCCACTAATGTATAATCCCATGGCTTGACCGAGACTTTTAGGATCGAATTCCTCACCAACGTAAGCCATTGCAATCGCAGGTACTCCAGCTAACACCGCACCCAGTAAAGTCCGTAATGATAGAAGTGTAATGAAATTAGGGCTGAAGGAGGTTAAAAAAGCTAAAATAGACGTCGCAAAAATAGAGATGACCATGATACGTTTGCGTCCAATGGCATCAGAAATGGCGGCAGCCACAAGCATAAAAATAGCAAGTGCGGCAGTGGATACGGAAAGCGTTAAGCTAGCAATTGTAGGGGAAATATGAAAGGTCTTTGAAAAAACTGGCATGAGCGGTTGAGTCGTATAGAGGTTAGAAAAAGTCACAAAACCTCCGGCAAATAGGGCAAGACTTGCATGCCGAAATGTCTTTGTCCCGCTTTTAATATAATCCAAACTGTACACCTTCCTTGATGAATTCCTCTCTTATCTTAAGCCTTCGGGAAGGTGACGTCCACTGTTAAGACTTGTTTTGGCATATAGAGGGATATCTTTGGAGAATAGGGAGAGAGCGTCTATTTCCTGTATTTAACAACCAAAAAATTAATAGCAATCAAGTAGGGTTGGAAATTAAATAATGTCAATTGTGAAGGCAAACAGACTTTATGCAAACCTTATCATAAGAAAAAAGGACGCACATGTGGCGTTCAACTTATAAATTTGACCATATAAAAAACGCACACTCTAAGATTAGAGGTGCGTCATCTGAAAACGAATGGGATTATTTTAAGGCTTCAGTAATTCTAAAGAAATAATCAACTAAGGTCTGTAGTCCTTTATCAAAGTTCTCTAGATGAAAGTGCTCATTAGGGGCATGGAAGTTTTCGGTTTCCAACCCAAATCCCATTAATACAGCAGGGAGACCTAGCAAGGTATTAAATGTTTCGACAACAGGAACAGAACCGCCCATACGCGTATAAATCGTTTTTTTGCCGTAAACTTTTTCTAGAGAAGCCCCAGCTGCTTGAATGGCCGGATGATCGTAAGGTGTGACAAAAGGTTTGGCTTGGTCAAAAAGTGTAATCTCAGCGGTCACTCCAGGAAGCAAATGCTTCTCGACATGCTTTTGAACCAGCTCTGCAATCTCTTTAGGATCTTGTGCAGGAACCAGACGACAGGTAATTTTTGCGTGTGCTTCAGATGGGATGACGGTTTTTACACCTTCACCTTGATATCCACCCCAGAGACCATTCACTTCTAATGTCGGTCTTCCCCAAAGTTGGGCTTTGGATGAAAATCCAGCTTCACCGAAGAGTTGCTCAACACCAAGATAACGTTTCAGTTCAGCATCATTACTTAGCTTTTCGTAAGTTTCAATTTCCTCATCCGTTAGAGCTTGAACTTTATCATAAAAGCCTTCAATCGTAATGTGGCCGTCTTTGTCATGCATGGAGGCTAATAAATCAGAAAGAGCATGAAGCGGGTTTTGTACGGCACCACCGTATAAACCAGAATGAAGATCACTTTTAGGCCCTTTAAGATCGATTTGTAAGCCTGTGAGACCGCGTAATCCATGACAGATGGAGGGTTGTCCCTCTTCAATCATGGTTGTGTCTGACACTAATAGTATGTCTGCTTTTAAAAGTTCTTTATGGGCTTCCACAAATGGATCAAGACTTGGACTTCCAATTTCTTCTTCCCCCTCATAAATGAACTTGACGTTCACAGGGAGCTGTTTTTCTGTTTTCATGATCGCTTCAATGACTTTGATCTGCATGAAGACTTGTCCTTTGTCGTCACTCGCCCCACGTGCATAGACTTTATTATCTCTAATTGTCGGTTCGAAGGGCGGGGTTTCCCATAATTCAATAGGATCAACAGGCTGAACATCATAGTGTCCGTAAATTAATAAGGTCGGGGCATTTTCAGCATGTAGCCAGTCCCCATAGACAACGGGATGATTTTTTGTCTTCATGACTTGAACGTGTTCTATTCCAGCTTCCTCTAAAGCCCGTGCGGTCCACTCGGCAGCTTCATGGACTTGATCTTTATAAGCGGAGTCGGAACTAATGCTCGGTATGCTTAAAAAGGCTTTAAGGGATTCTAAATGACTGTCACGATGTTCTTTTAGATAGTGTAAAGCTTTTTCACTCAATGTAGTGACCTCCTTCGAATGTGTTCATTTTATATGTAATTAGGTTGAACGACTCTTCTTAGTTTATCAAAAAAGGGGGATAAGACCTATCAATTTTACTTTTCTACTCTATAAGACGTGCTTACGTATTAATACTTGTGCCTCACGGCTTGAATTTGCGTCGAGACTTTATGAATTTATAAACAAAATAAAGCACAAAAATGGCGACGATCACCAGTGCAACGGTGTCGATATAAGGAGCGGTTACTTCTTTGATCTGATCCCAATTTTGACCCAGAGACTCTCCAAGATAAATGAAAAGGATTGACCAAGGAATAGTCGCCAGAATGGTATAGAAGATAAAGCGTCCCAAGGGCATCTTAGCAATCCCTGCTGGAATAGAAATAGCCTGACGAACAACAGGGACAAACCGGGCGAAAAAAACAACGCCGCCTCCGTATTTTTTAAACCATCTTTCTGAGAGATCCAAATGCTTTGAGTGAATGAGAAGGTATTTCCCGTATTTTTGTAAAAAGGGTCGACCACCATAGTAACCGATCCAATACAAAAACACTTGAGCAATCGTGGCACCAATGGTCCCGGCAACAACAGTCCATGCAAAATTGAGGTCTCCGGTACTAACCATAAACCCGCCATAGGCTAGAACGATTTCACTTGGGATAATTTCGATCATTAAAGCAAGAGCAACACCGAAATAGCCCATACTAATAATGGTTTCTAAAACATGCATTATGATTTCTTTCATTCTGATACCCACTTTTTATGTCATTAGTCTTAAGTATAGCTCATCTTGTCCATTAATAAATATGTTACCATTTAACGTTTCATGAACAAAGAAGAGAATGCAATAAAAATAAAAAAATGTTTAAAAAATAGTCATGTTAAAGGCTAGTAAAATAGAAATACTATGATAAAATTAAATTAAAATATTATGAAAACAATACATTGAACATAAAGGAGGATGTGCTCTATGGTCCGTTCATTATTTTACGGGGTTATTATTTTTTTGACCATTGTATTAGGAGCGATCCTCATTGGGAATTTACAAATGGCTATGACGTTTGGGGGAGGACTTGGTTTAGTGTGCCTGCTTTCTTCACCTATACTGTCAAGGGCCTTTGCCAATGGGAATACTGTGCACATCAAACTTTCACATGAATCACAACAATATCGTAGATTACGGTTGAAATGGATTGGGCGGACATTGTTTTTTGCTATGCCAAATCTTGTTGGAGCAGTTGCAGTTTTCTTTCTACATTTTTATTAATGCTTATGATTATTCGTCTAAAAAGTCTATTTCTTTAAGAGTAGATTTTTTAATCTCTGTAATCCAAAAAAGAGGCCGGGACATAATGAAATGAGCCAAGTCAAAAGATGAACAATCATATTTTTAAACATGAATAAGTGTCATGACGCAAATATAAAGCGTAGTGTTTTG
Source organism: Pullulanibacillus pueri (assembly GCF_014639255.1). Taxonomy (GTDB): domain Bacteria; phylum Bacillota; class Bacilli; order Bacillales; family Sporolactobacillaceae; genus Pullulanibacillus; species Pullulanibacillus pueri. The sequence continues at coordinate 71,471 of NZ_BMFV01000011.1, read as the reverse complement.
ACGGAGCGACCTTACGGACAAAGGAAAAACCGAACGACATCAAAATCGTTCGGTTTTTCCTTTGTTTTGTTTTATATCCTTTTATCTTAGTATGTTTTAATATAGAGGACTTTATTAATGTCCAATAAACTCTTGAGTCCAGTAAGAGCCGTAGGAACCGCCTTGAACGTAACCCACACCGATGGTATCGTAATCTGGATTCAGAATGTTTGCACGGTGTCCCTCGCTATTCATCCATGAATTAACGACCTCTTCAGGCGTTTTTTGACCAGCTGCAATATTTTCTCCTGCACTGCTGTAACTAATTCCATATTTTTTCATCATATCGAAAGGTGAACCGTAAGTCGGAGATTGGTGGTCAAAGTAATTATTTTTCACCATATCCGCTGATTTATCACGGGCCATCTTAGAGAGGTTGACATCAAGCTTTAACGGCTGTAAACCTCGATCTGTACGCTCTTTATTTGTTAAATCGACGACCTGTTGCTCATAAGCACTGACAGATTTCGTAGTTTCCCCATTATCTGTCGCTTGTTGGGAACTTGCTGTCGGCTTTTGTGTTTGTGTTCCTTTGGCTGGAGCTGCTGGTTTTGTTTGAGTTGACGGCTTTTGTTGAGTTTGTTCGTCATTATGATTGACATTTATTCCATATTGCTGAATCAGCTTTTGAATATTTTGACCTTTGGTGTTCTTGAGGAACTTTTCTAAGTCTTCAAGAGACATATTCTTGACTTGATTATTTATATAAACATGGTAGTGACTAGCCCCATCTGTCTTAGTGTTGTCTTTAGTTTGCGCATCGGCATGGCCACCAGCGGCAAATGGAAGGGCAACAGCGCCAGCAAGTGCTAAAGTTAATAGCGTCTTTCTCATTGTATAATCTCCTCCTGGTGTATGTTTTTGCAGTCCCAAGTGTTTAAAACTTAAGGTTTCTGCGCTTGCCTATATAGGTTTCGATGGATTGATTGCTTTCTAGGGGTGAAAATACTAGATTCCAAAATTTGCATTATAGTGGAGAACGAACTTAATAAAAAACTTATTTCGGCTGATCGCTATGTAATGATGTATATAGAATGTGATGGAGAGTTTTTTTGAAAGTCTATTTATGGGCGAATTCATGTGCCATAAATAGATGAGTGGCAATATCCTATAAGGAAATGTGTATTTGGTTAAAGGAGGCTAGTGACATGATTCAAGCGTTTCCGACGTTTTCAACTGAACGTTTGACATTCGGACCGATTGGCTATCAGGATGTTCACCACATTTTTCAATTATTTTCTGATCCTGACACCATGAAATTCGATGGAGGTCAGACGATGTCAACGCTCGATGAAGCTCAAGAATTTATTCAATTTTATTCAGTTTTTCGTCCTGAATTTCCGATTCTTAGGTGGGCAATCCGTGATAAGGAGACAGGGACATTTTATGGTACGGGTGGATTCTATAAAATGGATTTAAAAAATGAAAAGGCGGAATTGGGTGGAGAAATTTTAAAGAACCATTGGAATAAAGGGATTGCGACTGAAGCAATAAAAGGGATGCTCGCCTTTGGTTTTGAGGGAGCAAACCTGAATCGTATTACAGCGTTGGTCTCGCCCAAAAATAGTGCGGCACAGGCATTGATTAAAAAATCTGGATTTACTTATGAAGGATGTCTACGGCAATGGGAAAGATGGGGAACAGAGTGGATGGATTTGACTATTTATAGCCTACTCAAGAAAGAATGGCAGAAATGATTTCCAATCAAGTAACATTCGAACTTTTGTAACAATTCTTGTTTTCCTACGTTGACAATATATAGTATACTATAAAGTGAGAAAGAGGGGTTGAACATGCGAAAAAGAATAGGAATTCAAGAATTAATTTCTAAAAATAAATCAGAAATTTTAAAAGACAACAGTGCTCTTGAAAAAATTGAAACTAAAATAGAAAAGAAGCATGATGTCAAAAAAGCAACGGTCTAATACCGTTGCTTTTTTACTTTCTTGAAAGATCAGAAAATTACTGGTCATTAGGATGGTGTGGATTTCCGCTCCAATCCACTTGATATTGACGATGCATTTTGGTCAAAAACATTTTAATGCCAACTGAATGAGAACCAGGCATGCTTTTTCACCCAGTTTTTCTTATCATTTCACTTTATTTGTAAAAAAAGTGACTTTAAAAGTATGATAGAATAAATAAGGATGACTAGTAAAGTTAAAGTTTAAGGATGAAGATGAAAATGGCCTTTGGGATTAAGAGAATAGAGATTGAGCACTGGAAGCAACGTGTCGCAAATAATGAAATTGCTTTTTTGACGCATTTTTGGTATGATCCACGCTTCCCTCACTGTCACACAGTGACAAAAGTGGGTTGTAGTGATTTACATCGTTTGATTCAATGGGGAGAAAAGTACGATTTAAAACCCGAATGGATAGATCATCATAAAGGGTATCCTCATTTTGACTTATTAGGAGCAACACAATATAAAATATTGCTTGCGGAAGGCTGTTTAGACCATATTCAGCGCTTTCGCCTTCTGGGGTAATGGCGTATGGAGGTGGTAGCATTTAAAAGAAAAAAACGATGGACTGTCTGGGGCATCTTTTTCCTCATCATTGCTCTTGTCATTGGACTTTCCTTTGTCTATCATAAACAGTTCGCTCCGTATGAAGGTAGCCCCCAAAACTTAAAACCGTTTCAAAGTAGTCTTAAATTAAAACAAATGAGCTTAAATATTACCGCAATCGGTGATTCCTTAACCGAGGGTGTAGGAGATCCCGAAGATCAAGGGTATGCTGGATTGACAGCAAAAGCGCTTGAAAACTCTAAAGATATCTCAACTGTGGATTTCAAAAATCATGGCATTAAAGGCGACACAACAAATGATCTACAGAAGGTGTTAAAAGATCAAGACGTGCAAAGCGATTTGGCTAATGCTGATCTTATCTTTTTAACCATAGGCGGCAATGATCTTGTCGGGGTTGTTAAAAAAAACATACTGGCTCTTGACATCGATGATTTTAACGAGCAAAGAATTGCTTATACTAAAAACTTAAATAGTATTCTTGCTGAGATTCGTCAAGATAATCCTTCAGCAACCATTTATTATATGGGATTATATAATCCATTTGAGGATTATCTTGGGGGACTCAATGAACAATTTAAAGCGATTATAGATGAATGGAACAGTTCAAGCCAAACAATACTAAATTTATATTCTCACACCGTTTTTGTACCCACTTTTGATTTGTTTGAAGGAAAAGGGGATCAACTCTTGTATACAGATCACTTTCATCCGAATAAGGCAGGCTACCAACTAATGGCGGATCGCTTGCAAGCTCTCATAGAAAAATAATCTTTTTTAGGTTGGATGTCGGAGAATTAAACTTTTTAAGTTGTGTCGCAATCTTTATGAATAGTGCATATGCGAACTGAAAAAATACTAAAGCTTCCTTGAAAAGCGGAGTGTATTTCCGTAGCGGTGATTATCTGTTTCGTAGAAACTTTCTTCAACTTTGAAATCTATGATTTTGAGTAAAGTAACATCCTTTGAGAAGAGAGCTTTGCATTGATTAAAATGCTCAATTAAAGAGGCGCTAAACAGTTTTTTAGTGTTGTTAAAGCTTAACATGTAAAGGAATAAGCAATGAATTTAAGACATAAACAACCCGCGTAGAGTACTCTACACGGGTTGTTTTTTATTATTATCCTAACACACTTGCGAAATCAGCTTCATAAAGTTTGAGTGATTTTACAACCGTATTGAATTTTTTTGAGAAAGCATCGAAGGAATCTTGGCCAGCGTTATCAACTTCTGTCCAAACAGTTTCTAAATCTTTACCGTTTTTGGCATCAAGTGCTTTCTTTGAAGCTTCAGCCTTTTTAGCATAAAAATCTTTGATGTCCTTAATGGCATCTTTAATTTTTGCTTGATCATCTTTGGAAAGACTATCTGGAACAGTCAGACCGTCTACAGTGGTGTTAAAGGTGTCGCTTGCCTTTTGGATATCGTCTACATAGGATTTCACTGCGTCTGCATCCCATTGATCGTCCCCAACTCCGGCGAATGATGCTAAACCTGAAACAGGCTCATATGCAGCAGACATCGCTGTTTGTACGTCTGTTTCATATGTAGTCAAATCTTTCTGTTGCTGTGCTAGTGCATTATCTTTTTTAGCACTGTCTTCTGTTTTTGAGCTACCGTCACTTTTCTCTCCATTGTCAGTACCACAAGCGGTGATACTAAGGACAAGAACAAGAGCCATAACGAGTACCCAAAGTCCTTTAAAGGATCTCTTCATTATATTTCCCCCTTACAAAACAATATGTTCAAAATAAATTTTGAACCTCTATCATTATAGTATAAATCTATTAAATGTAAACCTTTAATTCTGCATAAAAGCAAATTTTCAGGACTTATGTTGGGTGGCTTTTAACCCAGGTTACAACAATGGTAACGCTTTAAGAGGGAATTGACATTTAATAATTATAAGTGAAAAAATTTGAAGACTTATGATAAAATCATGAGGAATAAATGTGATGGAAAGACGGGAGGAAGATCATGATACTTCTTAATAATCAGTTTGTTTCTAGGGACGAAGGCAAAGTAGATATTGAAGACCGTGGGTATCAATTTGGCGATGGTGTTTATGAAGTGATTCGTGTTTATAACGGCAAATTATTCTCTTTAGCGGAGCATCTTGAACGATTTAAGCGCAGTATGGTTGCGATTTCTCTAAAGCTTCCCTATGCTTCCGAAACTTTAACGGATAATCTTAAAACACTTGTTGAAAAAAATAATTTACGGAATGGTATCATTTATATTCAGATTACAAGGGGAGCTGCATCGAGAAATCACGGTTTTCCTAATAACACAACTCCGGTGATCTCCGCCTATACTAAAGAAATCTCTAGACCCATCGAGGCATTAAATTCAGGGATTTCTGCTCACTTGGTTGAAGATTTTCGTTGGCTCAGGTGTGATATCAAAAGCCTAAATTTATTGGGTAATGTCCTTGCCAAACAAGAAGCGCTTGACCATGGGTGTCAAGAGGCCATTTTTCATAGAGGAGAAAGAGTGACGGAAGGGAGCTCCACTAATGTCTTTATCATAAGGGCTGGAAAATTATTGACCCATCCAGCCGATAACTTTATTTTAAATGGTATTACGCGTCGTTATGTGATTGAACTTGCCTGTCAGCTTGGTCTCCCTGTAATTGAGAAAAGTTTTACTCTCAATGAGTTGTTAACCGCTGATGAAGTTTTTGTGACCAGTACGACCCAAGAGGTGATGCCTGTCGTTAAAATTAATCAGAGCACCATTGCAGAAGGAAGGGTAGGGAAGTGGACTCAGCTGCTTCAAAACGCTTTTGAGTCTGCTATTACGTCACCTTAATAAGACATGATGAGAAGAGGCCCTTCCGAGGGGGCCTCTTTTTATGAAAGGGAATATTCAAATTCTGTTTGACGCTCAAATGCCATGGTCCATTTTGGGTATCTTTTATTCTGAAGACTTGGCTTGACTGGCATCTTGAAGCTTCATTTGCGCTTGTTGGATTTGTGATTGAGCAATCTCTACATAATTTTTTTCCTCAGTGGTTTTAGCGCTTGAATAAGCTTGGCTTAAGGTTTGCTGTGCTTTTTGAATATTTTGCTCCGTCTGTTGTGTTGCTTGGGTATTCTCCATTGCTTGAGCTTGTATAACCGTCTGTAAAGCCGCTTGTAAATAATTTTGTGTTTGTTGAAGCGGTTTTAGCTTTTTCGCTGATTGTATTTGATCAGACTGCGCCATGATAAAATCCTCCTCAAAAAAAATATAAGTGTAGTTTACGCCGCTCATTTAGTGACCATACTCAAATGTTTTTGACCCCTATTCCATTTAATACCTTTTTTGCTTCCGCATATTTCATATTAGTGGACACAAACTAATAAAAACTTTTGTGTGTTGGAGGCAACGTATCTTATGAAAGATAATAAGACAATGGAGCTCATCTCTTTAGCGTCTATTCCGTTAATTATGACCTTGGGAAATTCTATGCTTATTCCGGTTTTACCTTTAATTGAACAAAAGCTCAAAATAACATCTTTGCAATCTAGCCTGATCATTACTGCTTTTTCTGTTATTGCGATTATTTTTATTCCCGTTGCCGGTTATCTCTCTGATAGGATAGGAAGGAAAAAGGTCATTATCCCTAGTTTAATTATTACAGCGATTGGTGGATTAATCGCAGGATTTGGATCCATGTTTTTTGAAAAGTCCTCCTATTCATTTATATTAATTGGTCGTCTCCTTCAGGGACTTGGAGCTTCTGGAGCTTTTCCTGTGGTTATCCCATTAGTTGGAGATATGTTTAAAAACGAACAAAAAGTAAGTAGTGCTTTAGGGATATTAGAAACATCAAATACAGCTGGTAAGGTACTAAGTCCTATTTTGGGCTCAGTCTTTGCGGCTTTAATTTGGTATTTTCCTTTTTTAGCTATTCCTATTCTTTGTTTAATTTCGATTATTATGGTGGGATCAAGTGTCCATGTTCCTAAGACCAAAGAGAAACCCAAGCCGTTTAAGTCATTTCTAAAGGATATCATGAAAATTTTTAAAGAAAATTGGAAATGGGTAAGTGCCGTTTTTGTTATTGGTGGCATTATTATGTTTGTATTATTCGGTACGCTGTTTTACCTATCCGAACTGCTGGAAAGTCACTATCATTTAAAAGGTGTTAAAAAAGGGTTTATCATTGCAATCCCACTCTTTGCATTATGTGTCGCTTCTTTAGTAACTGGAAAAAAGATTGGTCAAAACAAATTCTTAATGAAATGGTTAACGTTTTCTGGGATGGTGCTTATGGCTTTATCGATGTTTTTATTGAGCTTCGATCCGAGTATCCGCCTCTTTTTATGGTACTTATTCATCGGGGGGATAGGCATAGGTGTGGTTTTGCCCTGTCTTGATGCCTTTATTACTGAAGGCATTGATAAAGAAAATCGTGGAACGATGACAAGTTTGTACAGTAGTATGCGCTATATTGGGGTGGCAGCAGGCCCTCCGGTATTTGCTATTGTTATGGAAGGCTCTGTTCGTTGGATGTTTTTGATGGCTGTGGGAACGTCAATTATTGCGATAATTTTAGCGGTTATTGCCATTAAACCTGAATCGAAAAAAACGTCAAGCGCCGGTGAGCCGCATCCAGCACAGTAAAAAATGCGATTATAAAATAAACAGGATGAGTTAAGAAGAATAATGTCTATTTAGGGAGCAGATCATTTTTGCAAAAAATATATTTGAATAAAGGGCTGGAGGAAATGAAAAAAACCGGTGTGAAAATTATCAATAACTTTAAATACATGTTAATGGACGGCAGGCATTACTTATAATTCATTCCATGTATAAAAGAGTTAAGAAAAAGAACAGAAGAAAAGAGACTTAACCATAAAACGAGGGTATTTTAAAAGCTTAACGGCTTTTGAAATACCCTCTCCTTTTTAAACCTAATGAATTTACCCGCTAACTACGGGTGTTTTTTCAACCTCTTTAATTCAAGAGCCTAATTATGCTCAACGTTCGTTATCGGCCACCAGTGAAAGCCGTTTTTCGCCAATAAGTCATCTACTGATTTTGGACCCATCGTTCCGGATTCATAATACTCTAAAGGCCCATATCCATCTTTCCATGCCTGAGCAATACTATCGACATAAGTCCAAGATAAAGCCACTTCATCCCAACGGGTAAAGTTTGTGGAATCCCCTCGAATGCAATCATGGATTAAGCGCTCATAGGCATCAGAAGTCCCTAAATCGTTGGTACAGTTGTGACAAAAATCAAGATGAATGGGCATTGTTTCTTGAGATTCACCTATTTTCTTGGCGTTCAGTTTCAGTGATAGGCCCTCATCAGGTTGAACATGGATCACCAATAAATTAGGTTGTTGATCTAGATAAGGATTTAATGGAGCATCCTTAAATTGAATGACAATTTGGGTTGATTTTACGCCCATGCGTTTCCCTGTTCTTATATAAAACGGGACGCCTGCCCACCGGAAATTATCGATATATAATTTTGCGCCTACGAAGGTCTCCGTTTGTGATTGGCTATCGATATTCTCCTCATCAAGATAGCTTCGAACAGTTTGTCCATCTGCTAAAACGCCACTGGTATATTGGGCTCTAATAATATCGTCTTTTACGCTTTCTGAAGTGACCGGTCTAATAGAGCGGAGGACTTTTACCTTTTCGTCACGAATATCCTCTGTTTCAAGTCGGCTAGGGGGTTCCATGGCCGTTAAAGCTACCATCTGTAACATATGATTTTGAACCATATCCATTAAGGCACCTGAACGATCATAATAACCGGCGCGTTCGCCTACACCTAGAGTTTCACTGGAGGTAATTTGAATATTTGATATGTATCGGTTATTCCATATTGACTCAAAGAGGGGATTAGCAAACCGGATCACTTGGATATTTTGTACCATTTCTTTACCAAGATAATGATCAATTCGATAAATCTCCTCTTCGGCAAACGCGCTGCGGATTTGTTCATTAAGGACCTTTGCCGACGAGAGATTATGTCCAAAGGGTTTTTCAATGACGAGGCGTTTCCAGCCTTTTGTATTTGTTAATCCAGAGTCCTTTAAATTGTTGGTTACCGTACCAAAAAAATTAGGAGCTAAGGCAAGGTAAAAAATGCGATTGCCAGATAGATTAAAGTCCGTATCGACTTTATCGGCAAGGGCGCCTAATCCAACATACCCTTCAATATTATCGACGTCGAGTGAGTAAAAGAAAAATCGACTCAGAAAATCGTCAATCGAGGCATCATCCGTTTTGACTGAGTTTTTTACCATATTGCGATAAGTATCATGATCGTACTTTCTTCTCCCAAGCCCTATAACAGCAAAACGCTCCACATCGTTTTGTTTTTTATATAATTGATAAAGTGCTGGGTAAAGCTTACGCACTGCTAAATCTCCTGTTGCGCCAAACAAAATTATGGTTGATTCCTTAGAGTTTTCTAAGTTCATGGTCACGCCCTCACTTTGCTATTGTGCATTTTAAAAAACAACTCACATAAATTTTATGCCTTTTATTATATAGGTTCCTTCTTATGCAAACAACTCTGATCGTCCTTTTAATACATTTTTTTAATAACCAAAGTCTTTTTTATGACGTTTATTCAAGGTAAACGGCATGTTTTTAAGTGAATAAAAGGACGGGAAATGCGAAAAATAGTTGTAACCATTGCATAAATCAGTGATTTTTGTTATTGTAGAATTATATTTGTGTTTGACGGGCATTTTCCGTTGATCGCGGGAAATGCTATTTGTATGCACGATATTCAGCGTCGGCTTAAGACGCTTAACATATGCTACCGGCTATTTTTCTTATCTTTGTTGCTTAGTGCTTTAGACAGCGGAGACATAGTGAAAATAGTCTAAGCATAAAGAGTTGAAAAAGAAGGAGCTAATTACCAACACTATGAATTTTAACGAACTCGGTCTTAGTAATGAAGTATTGAAAGCAGTTGAAGAAATGGGCTTTACAGCTGCGACGCCCATTCAAGCACAATCGATTCCACTCGTTCAAAGCGGGCGAGATGTTATTGGTCAAGCGCAAACAGGGACAGGGAAAACAGCAGCTTTTGGTATCCCTATCATTGAGAAATTAGATGCCAGTCAACATAAGGATCCTCAAGCACTCATTATTGCCCCAACAAGGGAACTCGCTGTTCAGGTCGCTAGAGAACTTAATCAATTAGGAAAGAACAAGAAGATACGTGCCATGGCAGTATATGGTGGGGAAGATATAGGGAAACAGATTCGTGCCCTAAAGAAACAACCTCATATTATTGCAGCCACGCCTGGACGACTTTTAGACCATATTAACCGCAAGACAATTAAGTTGAATCAAGTGCATTCTATTGTCCTTGATGAAGCTGATGAAATGTTAAATATGGGCTTTATCGATGATATCAAAAAGATCCTTAGTAAGGTTCCTGAAGAAAGACAAACCTTACTTTTCTCAGCAACAATGCCACCTGCCATTCGCAATCTTGCTGACCAATTTATGAAAAACCCTGCTGAAGTCAAAATAAAGGCGAAGGCTCTTACTGTTGATAGAATTGATCAACATTTCCTTGAAGTAAAAGAACGTCAAAAGTTTGATGTCTTTATTAGACTTCTCGATATTCAATCTCCTGAGAGAGCCATTGTTTTTGGACGGACAAAGCGCCGGGTAGACGAACTTGCTTCTGGCTTAAGAAAATTAGGCTATAAAGCAAGAGGATTGCATGGCGATTTAACCCAAGCCAAGCGCGACCAAGTCATGGATGATTTCAAAAATCATCGTATTGCTATTCTCGTGGCAACAGATGTTGCTGCTCGTGGTTTGGATATCAGTGGTGTTACACATGTTTATAATTTCGATATGCCACAAGATCCTGAAAGCTATGTTCATCGCATTGGTCGTACGGGTCGTGCTGGTAAAAAAGGTGAAGCTATTACCTTTGTCATTCATTCTGAAAAGCAACATCTTTTCATGATTGAGAAAACCATTAAGAAAAAGATTGAATCCATGGCGATTCCGTCACAGGAAGATGCAGCGGAAGCAAGGCGTCTTGAAACGAAAGATGAGCTTCTCGATATTTTAAATAAAGGGACGAATTCAAATTATATTGAATTAGCCGAGCAATTAATAAAAGAACACGATCCTGTGACTTTATTAGCAGCAGCCCTTAAGCAAATGACGAATGAGCCTGAGGCACGCACGGTGCGATTAACAGAAGAAAAGCCATTACAGTCTAAAGGCTATAATGGAAGAAGAAGACGTCCACAACGCAATCCACGTGGACCGCAACAAAAAGGTGGGCGTCCGCCAAGACGTCATCACCAACAGCGTGTTAAAAATAAATAAATAATCTTTGATTGGATTTATTTATTTTTTATCACTGAAAACCTGAGAAGGAAGAGACCATCACTATTTTAAGTGGTGGTCTTTTTTTGAAGGATCAAAAATGATACAGTTCGTGGGCATTAGGACGGTAGGGGATTTTCGTTCTAGAACGCTCGCTTTCTGGGGTCGCGGCTTCAGCTCACTTGGGAATGAAATAATAGGATTCCCAAGTGGATTATCGGACGCGTGTTGTTCCGCTGGAGTTTCTTGTTTTTCATTGCAATCGACTTACTGTTAGTGCGTTTGTATTAAAAACTTCTTCTGAGCTTTTAATAAGCTGGCGTTATGGACTCCACTCTGAGTCACTTGATAGCTAAAAATTTTCGATGCGTGTTTTTTGGTGGAAAAAATTCCAAGTATCTCAGCGTTGAAATTATCTGAATTCATGTTATAATTAGAGAAAAGGTAAGGGGGCATCACAAATGAAATCAGAACGTTCCCGTGAGCAGTTTCTATCAGAAAGTCAGCAATCACAAGCCAGTGATAAGTTGGTATCCATAGACAAGGACTATGCTAAAATGGTACTAGATAGTCTCTATGTCAAATCTGCAAAAGAACAACTGCTCTTGAAAATCGATGAAGCGCTTGATTGTCGTGACCGCGAAACCTTTATGACTCTCAGTGAAAAGTACCGTCAATTGATGAGATAAACGCTGTGAAGTGTTCCCACGAATTGGGATGATAGAAAAAAGAAAAAAACTATAAAATATATGTTGAATAAAACGCCTATCCACCATTAATTTGGTTGGATAGGCGTTTGCTGTTATAGGTTAAGAAAAGAGTAGAGTTATTGACTTCATGGATCGTGCTTAGCTTTAAAAAAATCAACTTTTCAAATCTTGACTATTTACCCTTGCAAATGGCGAGCCAGATTTGCGGCGATATTTTGGTATTGAGTGACTTGCTCGTGGTTACTCTCAAGCGCCTCAAGTTTTTGTTGATATTGTGTTGTTAAATCTTGAGTATTTAAAGCACCCAGTTCTTCCATTCTTAATTGCCATTGTTGGTTATAATGAGACTGAACGGTTTGTTTATTCTTTTCTGTGATATGATCAATATTTTGCGAGAGTTGTTCTTTTAGTGCTTCTCTAAAGATTTTCTGGCCATTCCCTTCAAAAAATTGCTTAGGATTTTTATAATACTTAAAGACGGGTTCATATATTTTTGGATCAATATCTAAAAGTGAACTGACGATGTGAGCCGTTTTCCATGGCTGTTTTTCTTTATCATGTAGGAGCCAGCTTTTCCCGATTTTTTCAAGACTAGAAGATAAGAGTGCTTGTTTTTCATGAATTAAGCGATCCATAAAGGACTCCACCCGAATAAAAGTCGCTCTGTTTTCTTGGTCGAGATCGAAAGAAAGGAATTCTAGGCATTCAGTCAGACATTGAGTCAGTAACTCTTTTTTAGATGCTGTTTTCCCGCGTTGAAGGACTGCTGGATTAAAGAAACGTGTAAATTCATCTAGGAAACGTTGGACCACACGCTTTTTAACATAAAGATAGTATTCCTCTATAGCGTCGTTTAACCGTGTTTGATAGGATACTTCGTTGGCGCTTATGGATTGTTTCGCTTTCTCGAATTCAGTTTCGATTTGTTGTTTGAGCGCTTTGCGTTTGGATTCACTTAGTGAGGCATTATCCAGAAAATCACGAAGGAGAGTCTGCACTTGTTGGATCTCTTTGACCCCTTGGGCGACAAGTTGACCTCGAAGGCCATTCTGAATATAATCCATCCAATCCTCATAAAAGTCGTCAATTCCAGATTGTGCCTGCAATGAAGCCTTTTGTTCAGGTGTGAGGGATGCTTCAATGGCTCGAATGGCCAATAAGCTTGAGACCCCATATAACCTTGGGTGACGGATTCCGAAAGACAGTAAGCGGTCTTGGACATAATGTTTGACCTCATCAGACTCATTTGTTGAGCGAGCCAAGTCAATCGCATTCACAAGAAAGAACATTTTATCAAGTTCAAAGGCATCTTTTACCCGCCCCAACTGAATGAGAAATTCTTCATCAGCTCGCGAAAAGGCATGGTTGTAATAAGTGACATAGAGTATAGCATCTGCATTTTTTATATAGTGAAAGGCCGCTTCAGTGTGCCGAGCATTAATCGAATCCGCCCCGGGTGTGTCGACAAGAATTAAGCCTTGACGCGTAAGGTCACAATCATAATAGATATTGGCCATTTCGACGAAACAAGCCTTCGACTCATCGGCAATAAATGCATGAGCCTCTTCAAGTGACACGTGTAAAACTGTACCAAAATGGGCTTTTAAAGACTTCCAGCCTGCTGCTGCAGCATTTAAGAAAGTCATCCGTTCATTTTCACTATCAGTGACCTTAGAGAGCACGTTATCCAATTCATCAATTTCTTGAATGCTTTGTTTGAAAGACTTGAGAATGTCATTTATTTCTCTTAATAAATCCTGCTCATTTTTGAGTTGGATTTCTGCTGTTTCGTGTTTATGAGTCTCATCTATAGGCAAGATCCGATTAATCGTTGCCGTTGTTGGATGGGGTGAAACTGGAAGAATTCTCCTTCCGATTAGAGCATTAGCAAATGACGATTTACCAGCACTAAAGGCCCCAAATAGGGCGATCGTAAAGGTTTGATGCTGCAGACGATCAGACTTTCTTTCAAGACTTGTCACATATTCTTGAAAGCCCTTTAAAGGGCGTAATTGTCCGGCTGCATTGTCAAATATAGTGATCCATTGGTCGGTGCTTTTTTCTTGATGAAAAAGATTTAAAGAGACCGAGGGTGACACGTCCTCTTTTTCTCCTTCATTCTCATCTTCCGTATTCCTTTCTTGACCCGAAATTTTGGGCTCCTTTCTAAAAGCCTTAGGTAATTGTTCAGGTGTCCACACATCCAACGCATCCAGTGTTTCTGCGACCGTTTTTAATTCGTCTGCAGAAAGGGCACTTTCCCCACGCTCTATTCGCTCAACCGTTTCAAAATAAGCGGCTTGGCGCTGCTTGATCTCTTCTAAGTCCTGCCACGCCTCGACTTGATCTTTTAGCTCAAGTAATTGTGTCTCGACCTTCTGTAATTCTTCAGAAAGACCTTGTTCAATTGTCGGTTTTAGCTGGTTTAATATGTCAAGGACAGAACGTCTTAATGCCTTTTTGATGGTTTCAGACACATCCTCCGTATATTGTAATACGTACTCTCCTGAGAGGGTCGCGCCTTGATGGATTAGGGAGACTAGGAGAGAAGACTCCAGTGTAAAAGAGAGCTTGTTCGTTGCTTGTGTGATCTCTTCATGCTTGCCGATCAATTTTTCAATGGCTTTGGATAGAGTGTCAGCTGTTTGGGTCTTAAGAATCATGACATGCTCAAGCAAACGTTTATGGAATTGATCCAAACGTTCTTGACGTATTTTCTCAACCTTATTTTTTGTGGAAAAAAGCCCAACCTTGAAATGAGATTGATAAGCTTCTAAAAAGGCTTTAGCGGCTTCTCTTGTTTCGTATGGCATGAGGATGGCACTTTTTATTGTTCGAGCACATTCCTCTTGAATCTGTTGTTCCCAGTGCGAAAGCGCCTCTTCTAATTGTTCTTTTTTTGATAGAAATGTCGGTATGGTTGATTCAAGAACCTCTGTGTTTACATTTTCTAAGCGTTTCTCATCTTCGAGTACTTTCTCCTCATCAAGAGACTTGAACCACTCTTTGTGCGCACTGATCAGATCATTAATGACAGCAGGATCGATTGCTTTTGAAGGTTTTGCCGTTTGTTGAAGACTGTATAATAGTTGCTTTAGTTGGTCTAGTTCATTTATTGGGGACTTTTGGTTGTATATAGAAACATAAGAAATGGTCAAAGGGTGAAGCCCCCAAGAAGCCAACCCTTGTTCGACTTTATGTTTATACTCTTTAAGTGTAATTTCAGCTTCGTGATGTTTGTCCATTTGTGTCACAATGATATGAAAGGGTTTATTGAGTGCCTGGATGGACTTTAGAAAATGAAAATTGTCTGCCGCCTGCATATGATTATAATCGGCAACATAGAAGATAAGGTCGGACAGTTGAACAGCCTCTTCGGTAGCCGCTTGGTGTGCAGGGTCTGTTGAATCTATACCCGGTGTATCCATTAAGCCCCAATGAGGTGGGAAATTTGCATTCGTTTTGACACGAATCTCTGAGACTTCTTCACCATTTTTGGCGAGTTGTTTTATAGCTTCAATATTATAAGGCGGCTTAAAAGAAACGAGCCGTCCATCCCAGTACACGATCTGGATTTCCGGAGTACCATGGGAGATGGAGACAAGATTAGCGCTTGTCGGTATTGGACTCGTCGGAAGAATATCTTCGTTCATGAGTTCATTGAGTAAGCTTGATTTCCCCGCTGAAAAATGGCCGCAAAAACAAATATCAAAACGTTCATCTTGATACTTTTTTAAGAGGTTAAACGTTTGGCGAGTGCGGAGAGCATCGCCGCTGTTTTTAAAAAGGTTGTAAAGCGAAAGTAAAGTTGTTTCATTTTCAAATGTTGTTCTTGTTGTATTAGTCAACAGTATCACCTGATTATTATGGTTTTATTTTAAACTTTGTTTCTGGAAAACACACGCCAACACGTATAAAAGCTTCGGTTAAGAATCGAGTGATTTTATTTTCTTTTTTGTTGGCCACTCTGCTAATAACATACCGCATACAATGAGAGCAGCACCTATCTTTGCTGCAAGAGTCATAGATTCATGTTCCCAAACTGTAGCCGTAAGTCCAGCAAATACAGGCTCCATGATAAATATAATGCCCACATGTGTAGGTGAAGTGAATCTTTGTAAACTTGTTTGTAAGAAATAGGCCACAGCTGTCGCGAATAAGGCTGTGAATAAACAAGCAAAGAGTACCATCGGTTTCATAAATGGAAGAAGACTGATTGTCGTTTTAAACCCATCGATAAAAAAGCCGCTTAAAAAACTGAATAAAGATACAGTTAATAATTGTATCATCGTCAGTTGGGCACTTGAAAACGAACGGGTGACTCGGTCAGTAATGACAATGTGCAAGCCAAAGGCAAGGGCACATATAAAAGCAAGTAAATCCCCTTGGTTCACTTCAACTGTTTTGAGCATGGCCAATAGGTAAAGGCCTGTTGTTGAAAAGATAACTCCTATTATAGCAGTCCATTTTGGTGTGTGTCTAAAAATTATCCATGAAAAAAAAGGAACGAGGACGACACTTAATCCAGTAATAAAAGCGACTTTAGAAGAACTTGTATATTTTAACCCAATGGTTTGAGTCGCGTAGCCAATGAACAGCAAACTTCCTAATAACACGCCGTTTAATAAAAGCGGAAGTTTCAAGGGAAAACGTTTCTTTTTAGAAAAAATAATAAAGCCTACATACAAAAAGAGAGCAGCAGCTAAAAAACGCCAGCCATTGAAACTGAGTGGAGGAATAAGGTTAATGGCGTCCTGGACAACGACAAAAGTCGTCCCCCATATAAAGGCCACACCTAATAGCCCCAAGTCAGCGACCCATTTATTTTTCATTCGTCAGAGTCCTCCGCTTTAAGGGCTTTACGGATTCCTGCTCTCGCAAGTAAATCCGCTTTTTTATTTTGATCACTAGGGATCCACTTAATAAAGAAAAGCTGAAAATGCTGTTCAAGGGTGATGACTTCTTCTAATAAATTTTGGTACGCCTTATTTTTTATATGATGTTTTTCGACTGCACGTTCAACAAGTTGAGAGTCTGTTCGTACAGAAATCATTTCATACTTCCTATCTATACAAAGCTTCATTGCGGTGATAAGGGCTTTAAACTCTGCAATGTGGTTATGAGTCACTTCAATTGGAAAAGAAAACTCTTCACTTTGACCCCCGGTTTTTTTAATAAGAATGCCGATTCCAGAAGGGCCAGGGTTTCCTGCGCTCGCGCCATCGATGTATACTTCTATCAATGATGAAATCTCCTTTAATGGGTTTTATCACTCACTCTTGTTCCAATGGAAACAATTCTTTATTCAGAATACAATAAGCGGTTTTAATATGGAAGTGTTTCAAGTGATTTCGTGTCAAAAAGCTGAGGAATCGCTTATAAAAGAAGGGCGCCTTATGATACGATGGAGATGACAGTATAGCGTTTGGCAAATAAAACTATAAAAGAGTCAATGGAGGCCACAAAAACGATGATGAAGCATACGATTCCTTCTGATATAGAGATTGCACAAGCTGCAAAACCTTTACCGATTCAAGAGATCGCAAAAGGGCTTGACATTCCAGAAGAAGCGCTTGAGCCTTACGGTAAATACAAAGGCAAAGTCTCTCTTGATGTTTTAAAAAGACTTGAGCGACAAAAGGACGGTAAAGTAGTTCTAGTGACCGCTATCAATCCAACGCCGGCGGGTGAGGGTAAGTCAACAGTAACTGTTGGGCTAGGACAAGCGCTCAACCGGATCGGGAAGCAGGCAATTGTGGCCTTACGGGAGCCCTCTCTAGGTCCAAGCATGGGGATGAAAGGTGGCGCTGCTGGCGGCGGTTATTCACAGGTGATCCCTATGGAAGACATCAACTTGCATTTCACAGGTGATATTCATAGTATTACTGCGGCTCACAATTTGTTAGCTGCGGTGATCGATAACCACCTTCATCAAGGGAATGCTTTAGACATTGATCCACGACGAATTATTTGGAAACGGGTGCTCGATTTAAATGACCGCGCATTAAGAAACATTGTCATTGGTCTTGGAGGCCCAGCACACGGAATACCAAGAGAAGATGGCTTCGATATTACGGTTGCCTCTGAAATCATGGCCATTCTTTGTTTAGCCCTCGATCTAGAGGACTTAAAGGCAAGACTCAGTCGTATGGTTGTGGCTTATAATCGGCAGCATGTCCCTATTTTTGTGAGCGACTTAGGCGTCGAAGGAGCTTTAACAGTCCTTCTTAAGGATGCTCTTCATCCGAACCTTGTTCAAACATTAGAAAATACACCTGCTTTTGTGCATGGAGGACCCTTTGCCAATATCGCACATGGATGTAATAGTATTGTAGCTACAAAAATGGCGACAAAATTAGGAGACTATGTGGTCACTGAAGCAGGCTTTGGCGCTGACCTAGGGGCTGAGAAATTTCTCGACATAAAAATGCGTGCAGGAGCGATGAAACCCAGTGCAGTCGTAATTGTGGCTACCATTCGGGCTTTGAAAATGCACGGCGGATTACAAAAAGATCAATTACAAGAAAAAAATCTTGAAGCATTACATAAGGGTATGTCTAATCTTGAAAAGCATATAGAGACGATAGAAGCGTTCGGTCTTCCTTATGTAGTGGCCATTAATCGCTTTATTTCTGATAGTGAAGCTGAACTGTCATTTTTACAGGAGTGGTGTGAAGCTCGTGGTGTGACCCCGGCTTTGACCAATGTATGGGAAGAGGGTGGAAAAGGTGGTGAAGCCTTAGCTCATGCGGTTGTCCAAGTCATTGAACAGAAAGAGAATCACTTTAAACCCCTTTATGAATTAGAGGAGAGTATTGAAGATAAGATCACAGAGATTGTGAAAAAGGTTTATGGTGGACAAGGCGTCGAGTTCTCATCATTAGCGGCAAAACAGTTAAAGGAAATCGAGCAGCAGGGGTGGGGGGCATTGCCTGTTTGCATGGCGAAAACGCAATATTCACTATCGGATGACCCGAAAAAATTAGGGCGCCCAAAAGACTTTGTGATTCATGTTAGAGAATTACGACCTAGGATAGGCGCCGGTTTTATTGTGGCATTAACTGGAGACATCTTAACCATGCCGGGACTGCCTAAGCTGCCAGCCGCCCTGCAAATGGATATCAGTTCTGAAGGGGTTATTAGTGGTCTATTTTAGATAAAGACGTAAAAGGGGATGAAGGAATAGGTTGAATCATAACAAGATTTTAGAGGCCATTGAAGCGCAACATTGGGATGTAGAAGACACGTTTGTTCCTGAAGGTATCGCATTTGTGGATAACGAGCAATTGATGATGATCCGCAATCATCAATCGACAAGCATTTACGCCAATAAGATTGTCAAGTTCAGACACATAAAGGATATAGTGAAGGGCATTGAGGAGGTCTATCGTTTTTATGAAGCACAAGCGTTTGCTTGGTGGATCGGCCCGCAAGAACCTCCTGAATTGCTCGACTATTTATTATCTAATGGATGGTATTGTATAGACCAATATGAGGGGTTAGCATTGTCATTAGAGGATTGGGAGCCACAGCGTATACGTCATCAAGTCCGTGAAGTTTTAACGGATAAAGAGATTCGTGAACTTATCTCAGTTTCCGCAGAGGTGTGGGATTATGATCTTCCGTCACGCAAAGCCGCCTTTAAAGAGCGGAAAATGTATATCCGTCTTCCGGAACGGCGGGGGCATTATTTTATTGCCTATTCAATTAAGGGAATTCCGGTAGCTTATGGAAATGATCGTTTAAGTGCAGATGGCTCTGTGCTCTATTTAAAGGGTTCTGCAACTCTAAAGAACTATAGAAATCAAGGGTATTACAGCGATCTTGTGCGTTTTCGCTTGAATTTAGCCAAACAAATGGGGGCGCAGTGGGCCACGGTTCAAGCGCGAATAGGGACTTCAGAACCGATATTAAAGACATTGGGTTTTAAGGGTTATGGCTTGTACCGTCATTTAGTCCGAAAGTAAATCGTTTAGGTTGCATAGAAGTAGAGCATCATGATATTGTATGAAAAAAGACCTTGAGGGGTGATTAAGATGTCAATGGCATATGAAGAATATATGCGCGAAATTGTCAAACCCATGCGTGCTGAATTAACAGATGCAGGTTTTGAGGAATTAAGGACACCAGAAGCGGTTGATGATTATATTCAATCGGCCTCAGGAACAACCCTTGTTTTCGTCAATTCCGTGTGTGGTTGCGCTGCGGGACTTGCTCGCCCAGCTGCAGTTAAAGCATTGCAGCAACATGATAAGAAACCGGATCATTTAGTGACTGTATTTGCAGGTCAAGATAGAGAAGCAACCGCACAAATGAGAGACTATTTTGAGGGTTATGAACCTTCCTCTCCATCCATGGCCTTACTTAAGGGAAAAGAGGTTGTTCACTTTATTCCTCGAGAAGATATTGAGGACGAAGATGTCGAAACCATCATGGCGAATCTTACGCAAGCCTTTGATGAAAACTGCTAAGAAGAGAACTTCAATGCGAGTGACAACACCAAGTATCTGCTTGGTGTTTTTATATGGTGTTTAGTTTTTGAAAGGGGAGGCTCTATATTTTACAGCAAAAAAGTAAGAGAGAAGTTATTGAAAAATTACAAACTTATTTTTATGATGAAAGAGGAGAAGCGCTCGGTCTCATAGGGGCAGAAAATTTCTATGAATTTATCATTAAAGAGATCGGTCCACACATTTACAATCGGGCTTTGGCAGACGCTCGCCAGCTTATCGAGCAACAAGCTGAAGCATTAAAAGAAGAAATGTTTGTCTTAGAAAAACAAATCGACGAGAAAAAGTGATGAAAACATGGTATTATAATTATTTGGGAGGTATACATCATGACAAAACCCTATCGAGTATTACTTTATTATAAATATGCGAAAATAGAAGATCCTGAGACTTATACCCAAGAGCACCTTGAATTTTGTAAGCAACTTGGTGTGAAAGGGCGTATTTTAGTCTCTTCTGAGGGGATTAACGGCACACTTTCTGGTACTATTGAACAAACCGACCGTTATATGGATGAATTAAAAAATGATCCCCGCTTTGAAGGTATCGAATTTAAAATCGATGAAGCTGATGATCATGCCTTTAAAAAAATCTTTGTACGTCATAAAGAAGAGATTGTCTCATTAAAACTTGAAGAGGATATTGATCCTAATGAAGTGACGGGAAAGCATTTGGAACCAAAGGAATTTTTTGAAGCGATGCAGGATGATGATGTCATCATTATTGATGCGCGAAATGATTATGAACATCAAATTGGCCATTTTCGCAATGCGCTTCTTCCAAATATCAAGGCGTTTCGTGATCTCCCTAAGTGGATTCAAGAGAACCTTGCGGATAAAAAGGATAAAAAAATCCTTACCTACTGCACTGGTGGTATCCGATGTGAGAAGTTTTCTGGCTATTTAATAAAAGAGGGATTTAAAGACGTTAGTCAGCTTCATGGTGGGATTGTAGAGTATGGAAAAGATCCAGAAGTCCAAGGGAAGTACTATGATGGCAAATGTTATGTGTTTGATGGTCGGATTGCGGTTCCTGTGAATCGAACGGAAGAGGATCGTGTGATTGGGCAATGTTATTACTGCGGGAAAACAGAGGATCGTCTTGTCAACTGTGCAAATCCTGAATGTAATAAACAACACATTTGCTGTGAGGATTGTGAAAAGAAATACGAGCGTTCCTGTTCGAAGGAATGCCGTGAACATCCACGCAATCGTTATAGAATGGAACAGCATGCATAGGTAAGGGGAGACAAATCTGTCTCCTTTTTTGTTAACGTCGGAAAGCATAAAAATCTTGGTCACCAAGAAGATGTTGATCTCCACTCCAGAGTGCTCGCTTTCCTCGGGACGGCCTCAGTTAAATTTTGGAATGGAGGATTTGTGTTCCAAAATGGAACTTCGGACGCGTGCTGTTCCCGAAGGAGTCACGCGTCTTCCGTCCCAATCCACTGGGGTGCTGAAGCTGCCTTTTGCTGAAACTCAATTTTAATGCCTGTCTGAATAAGGACTAGGCATACTTTTCGTCCAGTATTTCTTATGTACATAAAAATTCTTCTTTATGAGGGGGAAACAGATATGGATCATCTGTTTTTACAAACGGATCATGAACGTGAATTATATGCAAAAGCCAAACATTTAGCTGATCAATTCCGTAAAGACGCTGCCGAAAACGACCGCGAAGCGCGTTTTCCAGTAGCGCATTTTCAAGCCTTAAAGGAGGCGGGGTACACCGCACTGACTGTTCCGGAATCATATGGTGGAGAAGACATTTCATTAACTGAAATGGTTATAGCGCAAGAACAATTAGCCCAAGGCGATGCCGCTACAGCTCTTAGTGTAGGTTGGCATCTCGGTGTGGTTATGGACCTTGCATTAAGAAGAGAATGGGAAGAGTCAGCTTTTAGTCAGTTATGTCAGGGTATTGTAAAAGAGAAACAACTGATTAATCGTATTATGACTGAGCCAAAAACAGGGAGCCCCACCCGTGGAGGAAAACCACAAACAACTGCAAGACAGACAACCGATGGCTGGATTTTAAATGGGCATAAAAACTTTTCAACACTTTCTGCTCTAGCGGATTGGTTTCTAGTCACGGCATCAATAGAAAATCAAGAAGAAGTAGGCTGGTTTTTAGTCAGCCGAGAAGCTAATGGGGTTGCAGTAGAACAAACATGGGATACGATGGGAATGCGAGCGACTCGTAGTGATGATGTGTTCCTAAAAGACGTTACTGTTGGCTCGGACGCTTTAGTTGAAACCATATCAAGAAATAGGGAAAAAAAGTCATTACCACCTGCTTGGTTATTACATATTCCGGCTTGTTATCTAGGTATAGCCTTAGCGGCTAGACATGATGTGATTCATTTTGCGGAAACCTACCAGCCCAATAGTCTTGAGCATCCCATCAAGGATGTCCCACGCGTCCGTGATAAAATAGGTGAAATAGAGCTGAAGCTATTAAATGCACGATACATGTTGTATAGTGTGGCGAGACAATGGGATCAGCTCCCGGATAAACGCTATGAACTCGGAGCCTCCCTTGCTGCAGCTAAGGTCGTTGTTATGAATGCAGCGACAGAGGTCGTAGATAGTGCGATGAAGATTGTCGGAGGTTCTAGTCTCAATAAATCATTACCTTTTGAACGTTATTTACGTGATGTGCGCGCTGGACTCTTTAATCCTCCTACTGAAGACTCCGTACTGGGAATGCTTGCGAAACAAGCCTTTAATGATTAATAGGAAAAACTGAACGACTTTGAACTGCACCCAATTTATTAAACACCATCTAACAATTGGAGGTGCAGTTCATTTTTGCCCGGCTTTTCTTATAAAATTCTCTAGAAATACGAAAAATTTTCAGTAGCCTCGCCAGTGGTCAGTCTCTTTTTTCGTTTTATAGGAGAAAATCTTGATTTTGACCGTGATGTATTGTTCACACCACATGTTTTTTCTTTCCCCATACCATTAAACAGGGAGTGTCGGTTGAGGCAGTTGAAGAAAGCTTTCTGTTGAAGCATATAGGGCAGGGAGAACAATCCGGGTGGCCCGAGGCATGAGATAGGCACTTCTCTCTGCTCCGGGCCTGCGGGCTTGATTTAGGTGTGAAATCATGAACGCTTTACCACCGATGCCTATGCCATGACCATAATACTGCTCATTTGGTAAAACAATGACGTTTTCACCTTGAAAAGCCATATGCTGGGGACTAACATCTGGATTTTTAAAATAGCGAACATCACCCGGTACCCCGTGCTGTGTGACGGGTTCTATCGTTAACGGTAAATGCGGGACATCATTCCAATCCCATAAATAAAGGTTTGCGTACAATTGGTCGAAACCATCTGGGCCTATTGTTTTTAGTATACCCGTGAGTAATACAATTTCCATGGCCGTTGCACATTCAAATCCATAATGCTGACCTGCATTGGATATGTCCATAATTGCCTCACTTGGTCTAACGCTCGGGCGCAGTTGTAATCCACCTTCATTCGAAATAGTCCAATAACTTGGATTTCCTCTTGTTCGGTAAAATGTCTCAAAGGAGGCGTGACTCGTTGATAGCGCCTTGGCGGCATCAACAATGTTTGAACGCAGGATAACGGCAAATTTAAAGAGGTCTTGATAAGCAAATAAAAAGGGGTCCGGATTCTCGACCATACTCGAAATAATGGCATCACTATAAGGGGTAGATGGTGCTAGGGTCTGTGCTCTTTCCACTGAAAACGGTTGCCCTTGTATAAAAAGCATAATATCCCTCCATTTTTGATCAGTATCTTATTGACAACAGGAAGTCCTAATATTGTGTTCGTTCAAATGAGTGGATAATGGTTTCTTGATCCATTGTTGCCATCCAGCTCGATTTTCCTTTCTTTTTTGTTGGGATGTCGTGGCTAATAGTTCCTGATATTCAATCTGCAGTTGACTAAAACTCATACGTCTGTCGACATCCTGTTGGCTGACGGGTGCAATAAATTTTCCTGTCAGAGGATGAAGGGCTTTTCCTATGTACTTCGCAGGAAAATGAACAACGAAAGGCACAGGCGCATGATTGGTATCATGGGTTTCACCAGTGAATAATAAGTAATGAGCATTATTTTCATACCAAGCTTCGACGGTGTTCACAGCCTCTTCAGGGTTTTGTGCTTCATTAACTCCTGGAATAAAATGTAGGAGTTTTCTGGCAAACTTTCGATCTGTAGGACTAGAATAAAAGAATCGAGCAACGAGCAATATCCATTCTGGACTTGAACAATCAAAAAGAATATTGAGCAGATAATGACTTAGGGTCTTATTTCGATAACGATGAAAAATCAAATTAACCAATTCTTCGAGTTGCCCTTCATTATAAAACTTATAAAGGTGTGTACAGGCATGATCAATGACAGTGTTATAGTCATTATTCAATAAATGTGCACCACCGGTTGTAACTATCCATTTATAACAATGGAGATGGTCGTCATAATGTTCAAGAGGTGAACACGGATCTTCAAGCCCTTTCATTGTATGAGTTAACACATTTTCGATATGAAGTAGGCCAATGCGATTGCGTCTAGAAAGAGCATGATAATGGTCGTTTAATTCATCCTTTAAAACAAAGAGACTAGGAAATTCTAATTCAGGATGGTTGATGGCTTCTAAAGCTTTATTCGGTTGCCTTTTCACTTCTTCGAGCCATTTTTTTCTCACTGCTTCTACGCCATTAGTGTTAAATATCCGGTTAAACGGGTGTTGGTTAGTCATATTTCCCCTCCAAACTTAGATCACAGTTTTCAATTGTATACATGATCACGAACGATGAGGACAAAGTGATCGATCTAATCATTATCATTTATAAATGAACGAATTCTCTCTTCAAAGGCATCTGTTTGATATTGTTTATATAATATCGATGCGAGTCTGACAGGGTCTCCAAAAAAGAAACGTTCGTAGAGTTGTTGACGTCCCCCAAAACTACTGATAGAAGCATCCCAAGCTAATCGAAATAACCTTACTTTTTCTTCACCATTGACAGTAGAGGTCTTTAAGTAGTGTCTGAGATCGTCTCCTCCAGAAGAATTAAAATCTGCTTCCGTAGGTGTCGATACTAAACCACTTGCCCCTAACAGTTGAATGATTTCCGCCATTCTTGGATAAAACTTGCTGTAATAAAAAACTGCGGCTTGTAACGGATTTGGATCAGGTGTAAGAACCCCCCATTGATTAACTTTAGCGCTTTTCTCAGAAGAATGGATAAAGCCTTTCATCGCTTCCAAACCGACAATGACCTCAGAAATTTTTTCATGAACATGTTGATACTCGCCGATATTGATGGTTTCTATGATGGCTTTCATGATCCCTAGGAAGGATTCAATTTTAACTACATTTTTGGAAGCAATGAGATGTGTCGTTTGTGAGAAAAAGCCGCTATCATGATACAGACGATTATTGACGTTAATGTTCCCGTGAAGAAAAACACGTTCCCAGGGGACTAAGACATGATCAAAGACGACAATTGTATCCATTTCTTCAAAACGAGAACTTAAAGGATGATCAAAATGAGACTCTCCTCCTACAAAGGAATCTCGGCAATAAAATTTTAAACCGGGAGTATTGTTAGGGATGGCAAAGGCATATGCCATAGGTTCAGCTGTTTTCATATGAGGGAGTCTCGCGCCGGACGGGAAGACAAGGAGTTCATCAGTTGTTGCACCTTGTGTTGCTAATAAGCGCGCGCCGTGGACAATCACACCTTCATCTGTCTCTCCAATGATTTGTGCGGCGATCATTTCCTGTGGATCTTCGATATAAAATTGCGAACGATTCACTTGAGGGAGAATAAATGTATGTGTCAAAGAAAGATCATTTTCTCGTACAAATTCATAATAGTTTTGCATATTTTCAGAATGCCGTGGACTTTCCTCAGAAAGAATGTCTGCTGACGTTCCAAGAGCCATAATGGTCGTGTTCATATAATCTGGGGATCGACCTAACATCCCCAGGGATTCTTTGGCCCATTCTTGTATGGCTAATCTGCGCTTTTCAAGGTCCTCGGTCGTTCTTGGCGGTAGGTACGAGGTTCCCACTGGATTCCCGCTTGTTTCTGAAGTCCAAGTCATCAGTGCTTGTTTTGTAGGATCTGCTTGTAAATCATATAATTTCGCCTGAGAACGCATTAATCCTTTGAAGGCAGAGTGCTCAGAAAGTTTTCCTTTAATCTCTTGACCGTGATACCATACTTTTGTGCCAAGTTGGTCAATGCGCTCAATAAATTGATTTCCATTAATAATTGACATAAACAACCCTCACCCTGATCTTAATGTAGTCAAAGCTTACCCCCTATTTGAACAAAAGTGACCGTATTTAAGAACCAAGGATTGTAGAAATTTGTTATACTAGTGTTAAAAGATGAAAAAGGGGATATGTATGAAAGCTGAACTTAAACCCGACGCCCTAGTGAAAGTAAGGAGTAAGACTGGTGAATATATCGCCAGACTAGTCGAATTTAGAAATGAGCAATCAGCAGTTGTTGAGACTCTTGCTGTGCTTAAGCATCCGACACAAGGAGATCTTCATCAGCCTAATGAGACAGATGTCCCTTTATTCCACGAAAGAAGGGCACATGCTTTTCATGAAAAGGTCCTCGTCAATATAAGTGCTATGAGTCTGTTTGAAGGTGAAGTTCCTGATTATGAGCTGTCTTTAAAAAACGCTCTTATTGAAAAAATGAAGCCACTTGAAGAACGCGACGATTTATGGGCCAAGAAGTCCTACGAACACTTAAACACGCTCTATAAAGAATACTTTAAGTGACTATCATTAAGATATATGAGCAATAGACGATGATTATTAATACGGATTAGGAGAGATTCTTTTGAAGCAGTATTTAGAGCTATGCGAACGCATTTTGCAAGAAGGAAATACAAAGGGAGACCGAACGGGGACAGGAACGATCAGTGTCTTTGGACATCAAATGCGATTCGACTTAAACGAAGGCTTTCCATTACTCACGACGAAGAAACTTCATCGTAAATCCATCATTCATGAATTACTTTGGTTTTTACAAGGGGATACGAATATTCGCTATCTTCAAGAAAATGGGGTGAAGATTTGGAATGAATGGGCCGATGAAGAAGGGAATTTGGGACCTGTCTATGGTTACCAATGGCGATCTTGGCCCGGAAAAAATGGTGAGACGATAGACCAGATTGCTGATGTTGTTGACATGATCAAAACACAACCCGACTCAAGAAGGCTCATTGTCAGCGCTTGGAATCCAGCGGATGTGCCTAATATGGCTTTGCCGCCATGCCATTGTCTTTTTCAATTCTATGTCAATAACGGTAAGCTTTCCTGTCAGCTTTATCAACGCAGTGCCGACGTATTTTTAGGGGTTCCTTTCAACATTGCTTCCTATGCTTTACTGACACATATGATAGCCCATGTTACAGGACTTCAGGTGGGTGAATTTGTTCACACCTTAGGAGATGCACATATTTATTTGAATCATTTAGAACAAGTTAAACTCCAATTACAGAGAGATCCTCGTCCGTTACCAACATTAAAAATCAATCGACAGGTGAATTCTATCTTTGATTTTCAATATGAAGATTTTGAGATTCTTAATTATGATCCTCATCCCCACATTAAAGGGAAGGTATCGGTATGATGGCGTTTTTACTGGCGATGGACGAAAACCACCTGATCGGAAAGGGGAACAACTTGCCTTGGCATTTGCCAGCTGATCTGAAATATTTTAAACACCTAACGATGGGGCACGCGATTGTGATGGGGAGGAAGACCTACGAATCGATCGGAAAGCCATTGCCTGGGAGAACAAACATAATATTGACAAAGGATTCGGGATATCAAGCAGAGGGATGCCTTGTCTTTCATTCGCCAGAAGATATTCTTACTTACTTAAAAAAGGAAAAAGAATGGTTCGTCATAGGTGGAGCCGGCGCTTTCAAAGCTTTTAAATCCCAAGTGGAGCGATTATATGTCACTTATATCCACCATCAATTTGAAGGAGATACCTTTTTTAATTTTAACTTTGACGATTGGACCTTAGCTTCCAAAAAAGAAGGGAGCGTCGATGAAAAAAATAAGTATGCTCATGATTTTCTTGTGTATGAGCGAAACAGTAAATAACAGAAAGAGAGTGTGACTCATAATAAAGAGCACACTCTTTTTTAGTATAAGAATGTATAAAATTCTGGTCGTGTAACAATACGGAAATCGCTCACTTGTTCACTTTTCCATTTTTCTTAATGAGTTCATTCACCATTTTGAAAGTAGAAAGGGTCGCGATGGAATTAAGGTTCGGTAGAAGAATTTAACTTTTTGGGCGGAGTATTTTTTTCTTGAATGAGGATCAGAAATATGAAGCTGTTGTCCTATCACAGAAAACGAGGGTCTGCATAACTTAATAAAAAGCGTATCAGTGTGGGATGGAGTGATAATTGATGATCACCTCTTTATTGATAGCTATGTATTTAGTGATAGGGAGTGTCTTTTCTACGTTAATGTTTGGGCTGAAACGAAGGAAATGGCCGATGGAAATGGGATTACATTGTTTTCTCTTTACATCCTTGCTTTTGTTTTGGCTGCCGATTTCAATTGTTTCTTTTATTATTGGTCCCTTTATAAAACAATATTGGTTTGAAAGTCATTCCTAAAAGTTTTTTATCGACACGAAGTTTTTTAATATTCTTTTGTGGAGGAATGTGAGCAATGTGGGACATTAAAGAAATGTACATTCAAAGTATTTGTGACTCCCAGCAAAAGCTCCACTTACCGTTTAAACTACAAGATCTCAAGCAACTCTATCTGATCGATCTTCTCTCGCTCACTGAAAAACAGCATCTTTTGGATGCCATCCAACAATCCGATTGGAACCCTGAACCATTGATCCTGTTTATCGATCCTGTTCATCCAGAATCCATTCAAGGGCTAATCATGGCATCTTCCCGTATTGCTCTTCTTGATTATAAGTTGTTTGATCACACCTTAACAAACTATGATGGCCACAAAGAAATTATACATTCAGGAAACCAAAGCCGGTTCGATAAAGAAAGCATAGCGCTTTTACTTATGGAAAAGGAACAGCAATTACTAAAGGCTAAAGAGAAATTTAAGGCAGCTAAACATTATCTTAATAAGATAAAGAAAATCAATCAAAAAGCAGTCATTAAAGAAAATTTTGAAGCTATTATGAATGAAATTGTCACAGAATTATTTTTAAGAAATCCACATGAAAGCCATACTAAGGGTTGGCCCCGCCTTCTCGAACCTTTTTCAATCAGTTATTTTGGTGGAAATGCGCGTCATCATTCCAAAAGCTTTAAACACTGGCCGCCGGAATTGGTGGATCGTTATTTCATCTTGAAGGGGAATCCAGGGATCGGTAAAACAGGGATCCTTCAAGCTTTAGCCATTGTAGCGATGGCTTGTAACTACACGGTTTCACTTTATCGGTGTCCTTTTTATACAGAGAGTTTAGACGCGATGGTTATACCAGAATTGAAAACAGCGATTATTGATGGTACCGAGCCTCATTTATATGAACCCTCCCATCCAAAGGATAAATGTTATTTACTTGATGAACGGGTCATTAATGAAGAACTTATCTACATCTATACAGTAGAAATTAAAGAGGCTAATGCGAGGTATAAACAATACATGCGACAAGGCACGCTGCATTTACAAGAAGCGAGGGAAAAACATCTCCAAGCCCAGCATATTGTACACAATAATACTGGGGAGGGAGACGTTATGAAGACTATAAAAGACATAATGTGTTCTCGCTATTCATAAAGTACTTTTAGGTGAGGCTTATGTATAGAATAAAATTATATGGTGTGATGAGCTTCTTTATTATTGTTGGAATTCTTACCACTCCTTTACAGTCTAAAGCAACGAATGATGTCGCCTCGAATCGTTCCATTTTACGTTTTGGCATGTTAGAGACTATCCCCAATGAATCACTGTCATTTGATCATCAACGTCTGCCTTTTTTCATACAGCCCGAGAAGCTGACACTAGATGTTCCCTTAGTTAAGCAAATGCCGGAACTTCCGAGAGGCTGTGAAGTCACTAGCTTAGCCATGTTATTACAATATAAAGGAATAGATGTAACAAAAGACAGATTAGCTCATCAAATAAAAAAAGATCCTACGGCTTATAAATTAAAAAATGGCCACGTTTATTTTGGGAATCCAAATACAGGCTTTGTGGGAAGTATGACCACCTTTAATCGCCCAGGATTAGGTGTTTATCATGGGCCGATTGCGGATCTTGCTCGGAAATATTTAGGAAACAGTGTTCTTGATTTGACAGGGAAACCTTTTAAAAGCGTCATAGAGCAACTGATCGGTCAAAAACCAGTTTGGGTTGTGACAACGTCAACCTTTCAACCTCTTGCTAAAAAGTACTGGAGAACATGGGAAACACCTAAAGGGAAGATTAAAATTACTTATAAAGAGCATGCTGTTGTTGTGACAGGCTACGATCAAAAGTGGATTTATTACAATGATCCTTTAAGTGGTAAGAAAAACAGGAAAGCTGAACGCCAGAGTTTTATAAAAGCTTGGGAGCAAATGGGAAGTCAAGCGGTATCTTTTAAATAAAGCGATTTTAGTCCGTTCTGGTGGAAAGTGGTGAGCTTTGAGGGAGCAAGTGTGTGGCTTTCTAATGCGCAAACAAAAGGGAAACTAGACATGAACTGTACCCCAATGATGTGACATTTAACAATTGGTGGTGCAGTTTTTCTATAAGTAACAGACAACTGTCCAGCATCACTTACGGGTTGAACGATCACGATTATTTAAAACGATTGATGGTCCCCAGTCTGGCTCATTCTCCTCATAGCATCCTAACAATTATCCTTAGAATTAAATAGAGGTTTAATCCTTTGTTGTGTCTAATTGTCAAATCATGACTAATGTTTAGTTGCTCGTTATTTAGACACTCTGTACTCTTTTTTACATAGCACTCAATGCCTAAAAATTATTTTAATCTTATCGAAATAGTAATAAAATGGCGCTATGATATTATGGAGATACTAACGATGGGGAGGACAAGCCATGACCAAAGAAGAACAGCTCATAATGAATTTCAGGGATTTATTCAATAAGATAGCTTGGCTTAATAAACCTAAAATGGAAGACCGTCTTAAGGGGTATAAGCCTTCTGAAGTCCATTGTATCGAATTTATTGAAAAAAATAGAGAGACCAATGTGACAAAACTTGCGGAATCCTTTTATATGACGAGAGGTGCCATGAGTAAATTAACGAAGAAGCTAATAAAAAAAGGCCTCATCGAAAACTACCAAAAACCAAATAATAAGAAAGAAATCTATTTCAGGCTTACTGATCAGGGAAAAGTCATTTATAATATTCATGAGGAACTCCACAAACAGTTTATAGAACGAGATAAAGCCGTATTCGAGCAAGTAACCGAGGAACAATTTGACAGTATGCTTCGCTTTGTGGAAAAGTATAATAAGCATTTGGATGCAGAAATAAAGAAACAAGGGTTAACGACTAATTAAATCGGATAAATTTTTTAAAACCACAAGCAGCTGGGTTCTATTTAGAACTGGCTGCCTTTTTATCGTTGATTAATTGTTGACCGGGAAACAAAATGATGTTATTGTTTTGTTGACAAAGAAACAATTTTTGTAGAAGAGGAGTAGCATATGTCAAAAGATAAAGTAAAAGAACGAGAAATACCAAAAGAAGTTCTGATGGCAGCTTGGGCGATTGCACTTGGAGCGATTGCTCCGATGCTGGATTCAACAATGGTGAATATCGCCATTCATCAACTCTCTAAGGATTTCAACACGACCTTGGATACCATTCAATGGTCCATTACAGGTTATGTTTTAGCTCTTGCTATGGCAATTCCAGTATCTGGATGGCTTATGAATAAATTTAACGGCAAGACCATCTTCATCGGTTCAAGTATAGCCTTTGGTGTCATTTCAGTTTTTGTGGGAGTGAGTTGGAACATTTCCAGCTTTATCTTCTTTCGTCTACTTCAAGGGTTTAGCGCTGGGATTATTACCCTACTCATGTCAACTCTATTGGTCAAGACAGCAGGTCAAGAAAATATAGGGAAAGTGATGGCCATCGTCAGTACACCGATGATTTTCGGCCCAATCTTAGGCCCTGTAATCGGAGGTTTCATTGTGCAAGGGGCATCATGGCATTGGATTTTCTTCATTAACGTGTTCATTGTTTTGATTGCAGTACCACTTATGATGAAATCTATTCCGGACTTCGAACCATTCAACAAAGAGAGTAAACTTGATTGTTTCGGGATTATCAATTTGTCCTTATTAAGCGCGACATTCATTTACGGCATTACGAAAGCAGCGGACCATGCTTCATTTAACAATAGTGAAACAATCCTATGGGTGGGTATTGGTCTTGGTTTAGTCATCATTTACCTCATATATAATCGAATCAGAGGAAATCAAACCGTACTTCCGATAAATTTATTTGCACATAAGAGCTTCACAGCATCCAGCATCGGTTTGTTCTTAGCGAATATTGCCGTCATGGGACCTATGTTAATACTGCCATTGTTCTTTCAAAATCTCCGCCACTTCACGGCAATCGAAGCAGCACTTGCGTTAATCCCTCAAGGTGTTGGAATGTTCGTTACCCGGCCGATGATCGGGAAAATGATTGATAAGATCGGTGCAAAAGACGTGGTGATTGTTAGTCTTGTTCTTTCGCTTATCGGATCTATTCCGCTTATCTTTATCACCGATAAAACAAGTATGATTTGGATCTCTATCCTCTTGTTCATCCGTGGAACAAGTTTTGGAGGGATTATGCTTCCGCTCACCAGTGATGCTTATACAGGACTCGACAGTAAGCAACTTCCAGAAGCAGGTGTCGGTATTAATATTATTGAAAATCTGGGTTCAAGCTTCGGTTCAGCTGTTATTGCCACTGTTGTCGCGACGGTCATCCAGGGACTGCACCCAACGATTATGAATAGCTTGAAAGGTTATCATGCCGGCTTCCTAGTATCTGCGATTGTCCTTACCTTCACATTCATCCCAAGTCTATTCCTCACACATAAAAAAGCGTAATAAAGGTCGCAAAGAAAACCATAGAGAGGTTGCCATCCATTACTCTGGGGACGTCTTTTGGAATCTGGACTCGTAAGCTCAGTATTTGGAATATGGATACTGAGCTCTTAGAATATCAAAACACTTCTCCATCATTTTTGGAGAAGTGCTGTTTATTTTTTTAAATTCATGCCATTTAAAGCAACCGTTGATGGATCTGTACGAAAATGAGCGAAATTTTTGCTTAGTCTTCTAAAGGTTTTACACTTTCATTCCCATTTAAACTCAGGATCGTTTCAACCAATAGTTCAATTTCTTGTTCAAGATCTTTCATACTTACTGTTTCAACAGGTGAATGCATATAACGCAAGGGGAGAGAGACCAAGGCAATGGGAACACCTTTACCTGTTAAACGCATACGATCAGCGTCTGTACCCGTATTTCTTGGCGTTAATTCATATTGAACATCCATTTTTAAGTTTTGTGCTGTTTTCTCTAATAGCTTATTGACTTTGATATTAATGGGAGCACCTTTAGCAAGAACGGGACCACCATCCAATTTGACATCTACTGATTTTCCGTCATTTGCGCCAGGATAATCGGTCGCGAATGTAACGTCACAGGCAATGGCGAAGGTTGGTTGGATATTGGCAGCTGCAAAGTAGGCGCCACCCATATTTGTTTCCTCATTCACAGTGCTTACAGCGTAAACGCCAACTTTAGGGCTCTTTTCAGAAAGTTTTCTGAGCACTTCGGCAACGATGAAGGCACCTGTTCGGTTATCCAATCCGCGGCCTGTTAGTCGATTGTTCTCTAAGAATTCTGGTGAGCGTTTATAGACGGCTAAGTCACCCACTTGAACATACTGCTCCATCTCTTCTTTCGATGTTGCTCCACAGTCGATATAGAGATCATCAAAATCAAAGTCATCTTTCACTCCACCATGGTGTTCAGCGTTTGCGCCAATAACACCCGTCAGCCGTTTGCCACTTCCAAGAATTTCTACTTTCATGCCAATAGCAGGTTTAGCGCCTATCCCGCCCATTTTTTCAACGCGTAAAAAACCATCATCGTCAATACGTTTAATGGCCATACCAATTTCATCACAGTGACCAGCAAGCAGCACCTTAAAGTCGGCATCTGGATTTAATGACGCGATCACATTACCTGCACCATCGGTTTCCACTTTATGGGCATAGGGAGTTATGTATGTCATCCATTTCTTTTGAATAGCCATCTCCTGACTTGAAGGTGAAGGTGTTTTTAATAACTCTAATAAAAAATCTTTGTTCACAAAATAACCTCCTGATATGCATTGTTTTTTTGTTATGATAGAGTAAGGCTTAAAGAGAAACTTTAGTTCAATTGTAATATCTTTACTCTCTTTATATACTTTATCACATGTTATAATAATTAAATAATATTATAGCGTTCTATTAATAGCGGTTACTATAATGGACATCAAGTAAGTAGTTATTGGAGGACTCATTTGATGGATCGTGTGGATAAACTAAATCCTAATGCAGCAAAAGAGCATACGCTCGAAAATTCCCAACTGTATCATCAGTACTTTTCAGAAATGGTTTCTCGCCATTATCTCTCTAGTGGGGAGTTTATATACATATCACCTTCTTTCCATAAATTGATTCATTATTCACCTTACGATCTTTATGGACAGTCTTTTTATTCCTTAATTCACCCTCAGGATCGTGAAAGAGTAACAGAGCAATTTAGGAGTCAGCAGGCAAACGGGAAAATGTCTTATAGACTGAAAAGAAAAGTAGGGGATTATATATGGGTAGAAACGGAGTATAGTAAAAATGTGACAGAACCCAAAGATAATGAGGATACCCTTTGTTTTTGTATTACTCGAGACGTGACGGAGTATAAGAGGGTAGAAGAGGAATTAAAAGAACAAGAAGATAAATATCGCACCCTTGTGGAACAATCTCACGACACCATTGGTATTATGTCGGAGGAAGGGTATTGGATCTATATCAACGAAAGTGGCAAAAGGTTGTTGGGGATCACACAAGCGAGTGAAGCCATCGGTCGCTCCATCTTTTCGTTCGTCGATCATTCGCAGACAAACCTATTAAAACGGGAATTTTCTAAAATAAAAGAGACATGGGAACCTCTTAAATTAAATAATATTACTATTATTAGAACGGATAATGAGACAAGAGAAACAGAAATTGATATTATCCCAACGTCTTATAAAGAAAGACGAACGTTACAAGTTGTGATTACAGATATAACTGAGCAAAGAAAAACAGAGGATTTTTTACAGCAAACAGAAAAATTATCGGTCATCGGTCATTTGGCAGCAGGTATTGCTCATGAAATACGAAACCCGCTGACAACAATCAAAGGGTTTGTGCAATTACTTAAGGGGAAGATGGAGGCAAAGTATTCACGGGTGATGATGCAAGAACTTGAGCGCATTGAAACGATTGTAGGTGATTTGCTTGTTTTGGCAAAACCCGAGGTTGTTTCTAAGGAAACTGTCGATTTGGTTGAGCTCATGAATAGAACAGTGACTTTGTTGCAATCTCAAGCGATTCTTAATAATGTGAGTATCGAGTTTAAACCGGAATCTGAAGAAGTCCCAATTAAATGCGAGCCTAATAAACTGAAGCAAGTATTTATAAATATTTTAAAGAATGCCATTGAGGCCTTACCTAATGGTGGCGATATCCGTGTGACACAGTCCTTTAATAGAGACCAAAGTATTCTTTTGTCCTTTAGTGATGATGGCAATGGGATACCTAAAGAAAGGTTAGCGCGATTAGGAGAGCCCTTTTACAGTACCAAGGAAAAAGGGACAGGGTTGGGGTTAATGATTTGTGATCGCATTATTAAAAGTCACGGTGGATCAATGGAAATTGATAGTGTTGTCGGAAAAGGGACAACTATAAAGGTGAAGCTTCCAATAGATAGTGATGAATAATCTGTAATTTACTGAGTTAGTGATAAAAATAAATTTTTTGTTGACAGAGATAACCGATTTTGTATAGAATCTGAATAAATACTAGGAAAAAATGAAATTCAATGAAAAAGAGAGTAGTCCTATTTTTTTCTGTAGCGAGTCAGGGTGGGTGGAAGCCTGATGAATAGGAATAGGATGAACCGGACTTTGGAGAAGCTGTACTGATAGAATGTTGTAGGTAGAGCCGGGGTACCGCCGTTATAGGTAAAAGTGGGTTCTGGTATATTCAGAACAACCAGAGTGGTACCGCGGGAAGATATAAAAACTCTCGTCTCTTTATTAAAGAGGCGGGAGTTTTTATTTTTGGTTCAATTATATGAAGGCTAACAACACATTTCAGTATCTCTTATTCATGCGAAAACTGTTTACTAGAAGAGAGTTACTCTCACGGGTCATGTTTTCAGAGTAGAAGGAAATTGCGACGTAACATATAATCACCGCTACGGAAATACACTACGCTTTCCGCGGGCGGCTGGTGAGCCTCCTCGCGCTCCGCGCTCCGGGGTCTCACCTAGGCCTCTGCTCCCGCAGGACTAAGGAAGGCTGCTAGGAGAATAATCCTCGCAGAAAAATCGTGTTTTACGATTTTTTGAGTCTCCGTGTATTTCCTTCGCTAGTTAAGATGATCTGATTTAAGTTGCGCCTAGCTAATATCACCTTGAGAAAAAAGCAAAGATGTCTGGTCTTCCTATCAAAAAACATCTCTAGCAATCAAGTGGTTTGGAGCGTAAGGCGCGAGACTCCTACGGGAACAGCACGAGTCCGAAGATCCACTTGGGAAACAAATAATCAATCCCAAGTTAGCTGAGGCCGTGCCCGTGGAATGCGAGCGACCTGGAGCGGAAATCCACCTACCCGTTACGTCGCAATCTATATGAAATATACATTTTATGATTTTTTGAGTCTCGCTTTTTCGTTTGAAATCTTATCATTAGCTACAATTCTTCATGACTTGACTATTTGACTAAGAGGTATTTTTATCCAGATGCTACCGTCTTCTAAACATGAAGTGATACAAAGATGTTTAAGAGGGAGTAATGGACGCTAGCCCTTGATTGGTTTAACTAACAATCAGTGGGGAAGGGAAAAACCCTCACTGATTAAGGTTTCACTTTATAGGAATGCGATGAAAAGATAAAAGAAAATGGAGGGTAACAAAATGGAGTATTATATTCAACAATGGGCGCAGCTTTTAAGTAAAACTTTAGGTGAAGCTCTTTCACCTGAAGAAATCATGACAAAAATAGAGATTCCCAAATTTACACAGCACGGAGACTTAGCTTTTCCTTGTTTTGTACTTGCGAAGCTCTTGAAGCAATCACCACAAAGCATCGCGGAACAGTTGGCCGTTTCCCTCAACCATAAAGCGTTTAAAAAGTTTGAGGCTAAAGGGCCTTATATTAATGCCTTTATTAACAGAAAGGAAGCAACAAAAGAGACCATCAATCGCATTTTATATGAACAAGAAAAGTATGGTTCACATACCTTTGGAAAGGGTAAAACCATTACCTTTGATCTTTCTTCCCCAAATATTGCTAAACCTTTTTCAATGGGGCATTTGCGATCAACAGTGATTGGTTCGGCGATTAGTCATATTGCTGAAAAATGCGGTTATCAAGTGATACGAATCAATTATATTGGGGATTGGGGAACGCAATTTGGTAAGTTAATTGCTGCCTATAAAAGATGGGGTGATGAAGCCGCGGTTAAACGAGATCCAATTGGAGAACTGTTCAAACTCTATACACGATTTCACGAAGAAGCTACCTTAGATCCTCAGCTTGACCAAGAGGGGAGGTTTTGGTTTAAGGAATTAGAATTAGGCAATCCTGAAGCACATGCCTTATGGGAATGGTTTAGAGAAGAATCATTAGCTGCATTCAATCGGATTTATACACTCTTAAATGTCACCTTTGACTCTATGAATGGAGAGTCCTTTTATAATGATAAGATGGAGGCGGTGGTCACTGAATTACAAAATAAGGGACTGCTTGAAGCCTCAGAGGGTGCCATGGTCGTACGTTTGGAGGATCAGGATCTTCCGCCAGCACTCATTAAAAAGCAGGATGGCGCCACGTTATACGCCACAAGAGATTTAGCATCGGCGTTGTATAGAAAACAGCATTATCACTTTGACCTATCACTTTACGTTGTTGGTCATGAACAAACCCTACACTTTAATCAAGTGAAAAGCGTGCTTTCTAAAATGGGCTATTCTTGGGCAGATGATATGGAGCATATTCCTTTTGGGATGATTCTTAAGGATGGAAAGAAGATGTCAACACGAAAAGGCAAGGTTGTTCTTTTAGAACAGGTTTTAAAGGAGATCATTGAGAGAGCAGATCATAGTATCAAGGAGAAGAACCCTGAATTGGAGGCGCGTAGGATCATTGCAGAACAAGTTGGCGTTGGTGCTGTCATATATCACGATCTAAAACACTATCGTCGCAATGACGTTGAATTCTCTCTTGAAGAAATGCTAAAGTTTGAAGGCAATACAGGGCCGTATTTACAATATACGCATGCTCGTGGGTGTTCAATACTAAGAAAAGCCAAGGTCAAGCCTAGCGTTATCGAAGATGGGCTTGAAGATGATCCATCTTGGGAACTTGTTAAGTTGCTTGCATGGTTCCCCCATACAATTGAGGTAGCATTCGAAGAGCGTGACCCGTCTACTGTTGCCAAAAGCCTCTTTAAAATCGCTCAGGCATTTAATCATTATTACGCCCATACACGTATCTTGGGTGGAGCAGAGAGCAAAGCAAAGCTAGGGTTGACCCGAGCTACTATCCTGGTTATTAAAGAAGGGTTAAGACTTTTGGGAATACAAGCACCAGTAGAGATGTGAGTAGCAGAAGAAGAAGCATGCCGAGTAAACACAGCAGTTATTGCTGAATCAACAGGGGATCACTAGAATGTCTTTTTATCCTTAAAAAACGGCATTCGCCCTCCACACCTGCCCTTCAGATATCAGCAAGACAAACATATGATAATGATTAAAGGGAACTAAAATATCCTCTAGTCCTCACAAGCTATCGAGAAGTTCAGTAGATCAGAATGAAAGGAGAGAGAGGATGTCCGCAGAATATTATTTTAATCATTGTCAAAAGCATATTAATCGTCCTGTTGAAATAACAACTCATGAAGGGATTGTGCATAGAGGGATTGTTCATGGTGTTGACCGCACACATGTGTATTTACGCCCCTTTGATAACATGGCCGCGGGAAATCAAGGGCCAGGATTATTTGCCTGGGGCGCATTTGCTGGTGGCCTTTTAGGTGGTTTTACTGGTGTAGCGCTTGGAAGCATTGCTGCCTTTAGGCCCTATGGTGGCTTTGGCTATGGTGGTTTTTATTAGTCCTGAATCTCTATCCACGGTGTAAGAAACCGTGGATTTTTCTTTTTCAGTGTCTTGTAATTGACAGGTCAATGCTCTACATTCATAAAGGCTCTTTGACTTAGAAAGTCATTGGTTTCTCTGATCATTCTCTATTCTTAAGGTTTGTCCAAATTAAATTGAACCTGTACAAAGCTTTGTAACGTAAAAAATGACAAGGGGGATGGCCCTTGTCATTTTAAATATAACGCCTTAGTAAACGTAAGCAGTACCAACAATAATCAACAAGATAAACAATACGACGATTAAGGCGAATCCTGCGCCACCGCCATAGCCTGCACCTGCACCATAGGACATGTTAAAATCAACTCCTTTTCATTGATACTATATCGTATGCAGCGGCAGACATTTCGTTATAGACGCTTGATTAAATTTGCTTCACTCAATTTTTGACATGTTTTGTGATTAGAAACGCCTAGTGGATAAAAAATAAAAGGAATTAAAAACAATATCATCTCAACGTTATTTTTGCTCCTTTTTTTGTCACTTATTATTTTTACTTTTCCTCTTTACAGTATAAAAGGATATTGCTAAAATTGACTAAAAATAACGAATGACCTGATTTTCGTAAAATATTTAGAGGGATGTAAATAATTATAAAAGCTTATTACTTATTATTCAGCCATTGAAGGCCATAAAAAGGGTAAAAAACTTTTGACTTCCGTCATTTATCAAGCGGTAAGCCAAGTTTTTCTAATAAAATTATATCCATGTTGGGGAGGCACACTATGATTATTAATCGATCACAAATATTGAGAACCCCTGGTCCAACACCTATACCTGAACAGGTGCAGAAAGCCATGTCGCAACCGATGATTGGTCATCGTGGTAAAGGGTTTAGTGAACTTTTCCAATCAGTTACACCACGATTGAAGCCGATTTTTGGGACAAGTCAAGAGATCTTTCTCTTAACCGGGAGTGGGACGTCGGCTTTGGAAGCAGCGGTTGTCAATACTGTAGCACCAGGTGATGAAGTGGTTGTCGTTGTCACAGGTAATTTTGGTGCGCGGTTTGCCGATATTTGTGAAGCATATCAGATTGTTGTTCATCGTTTGGAGGTTGAATGGGGAAGAGCGTGTCATCCTGATGCGCTGAAAACATTTCTAAAGTCAAAGAAAAATATTAAAGCTGTTTTTGTCACGCATTGTGAAACATCGACAGGTGTATTAAATCCAATCGGGGACCTCGCAAGCGTCATCCACGAGAATAG
Organism: Pullulanibacillus pueri; assembly: GCF_014639255.1. GTDB lineage: Bacteria > Bacillota > Bacilli > Bacillales > Sporolactobacillaceae > Pullulanibacillus > Pullulanibacillus pueri. The sequence continues at coordinate 30,704 of NZ_BMFV01000011.1, read as the reverse complement.
TGATGCACTTGTGATTGTCGATACCGTAAGCTCAGCGGGAGGAACACCTGTTAACATGGATAAAGACGGGCTGGATGTTGTTGTTTCCGGTTCGCAGAAAGCCTTTATGCTTCCACCAGGTCTAGCTTTTATCACATTAAGCGAAAACGCGTGGAAGGCTGTTGAGCGCACACCATCTAAAGGCTTTTATCTCAATCTTGAGGCTTATAAAACAAATGCAGAAAAGGGCATGACGCCATATACGCCGGCCCTCTCACTTATATATGGTTTGGATGAAGCCTTGCGAATGATGGAGGAAGAAGGACTGGACAATGTCTTTCGCAGGCATGAGACTTTAATGAAAATGACAAGAGCGGCAAGCCAAGCTTTAGGTTTATCGTTATTAACAACTGATGAAGAAGCGTCTCCGACGGTAACTGCGATACAGGGAACAGCAACGTTAGACAGTGAGGCTGTGCGACAAACCGCATTGAAGACTTTTAACCTCGTTCTTGCGGGTGGACAAAAACGATTAAAAGGTAAAATTTTTAGAATTGGGCATATGGGGGCCATCACACCTGCCGAATTGTTACAAACACTTATTTTGCTTGAATTCTCCTTATTTAAAATGGGTTACCCGGTATCGTTTGGCACCGCAGCTAAAGCCGCAGAGGAGGTTCTTAAAAATGAGTTATAAAGTCCTTGTGAGCGATCCGATTAGTGAAACGGGTTTATCTATATTGAATGAGGCTGTTGAGGCTGAAGTCACTGTAAAGACGGGGCTTTCACCTGAAGAATTACAGAAGATTATCGGTGAATATGATGGTCTTGTGGTGCGTAGTCAGACGCAGGTCGACGCTCACTTGATTCAAGCAGCAAAACGTTTAAAGATTATTGGAAGAGCGGGTGTCGGTGTCGATAACATTGATCTCGAGGCTGCCACCAAGGCAGGGATTCTCGTTATCAATGCCCCCGATGGCAATACGATTTCGGCGGCAGAACATACCATGGCGATGATGACCGCCCTCTCAAGAAAGATTCCAGCGGCTAATCAGTCATTAAAAGAGGGTAAGTGGAATCGAAATAGCTTTAAAGGGGTTGAGTTATTCAAAAAAACCTTTGGTGTTGTCGGCTTTGGTCGGATTGGTATGGAAGTGGCTAAGCGGGCAAAAGCGTATAATATGACGATTTTAGCTTATGATCCTTTTTTAACAGAAGAAAGGGCCCGAAAAGTGGGTGTGAAGAAGGCCGAGTTGGATGATATTTATGCACAGGCTGATTTTATTACGGTACATACGCCATTAACCAAAGAAACTCATCATCTCATAAGTACGGAAGCGTTTGCGAAAATGAAGTCGGAAGTCCGTTTAATCAATTGTGCACGTGGCGGCATTATTGATGAAATGGCTTTATATGAGGCTATAAAAGAAGGTCGAGTAGCGGGCGCTGCTATTGATGTTTTTGAACACGAACCACCCGAGGATCATCCCTTGTTGACATTAGATGAGGTTATAGCAACGCCTCATTTAGGTGCTTCGACTGTTGAAGCACAGGATAAAGTTGCGGTCGCTGTCTGTGATGAAATTTTGCAAGTCTTTCGAAATGTTCCTGCACAGCATGCGGTGAATCTCCCCGCAGTATCAGAGCAAGTGAGAAAAGCCCTTGAGCCTTATTATGAATTGAGTGAGCAGTTAGGATCTACTGTTGTTCAATTAGTCAAAGGAGCACCAAAGGATATCGAAATAACCTATTCGGGTGAACTTACAGATATCGAAACAGCGCCTTTAACCCGCAGTATTTTACAAAGTATCTTGGCTAAGTTCTTGGGAGATCATATTAACCCTGTCAATGTGAATTATTATGTAAAAGAAAAAGGTCTTATTTATAATGTAAAAAGAACACAAAATTCCCATGGGTTTACTGGGCTCATTAATGTCAAAATATCGACTGAACATGAAGAACGTTCTGTTTCAGGTACATTACTGAATGGTTATGGGCCACGTATGGTGAAGATCGACGACTATACCGTGGATCTTCCTACTGAGGGTCATCTCTTATATATCGAGCATCACGATTTACCGGGTCTTATTGGTCATGTGGGAACCCTTTTAGGACAGCATGAAATTAATATCGGCTCAATGCAGGTTGGACGTAAAAGTATAGGTGGACGTGCCATCATGGTACTCACCATTGACAAAAATGCAAATGCGACCCCTATCACCGCTTTGCAAAATCTAGAACATATCCAAGAAGTTAAATTAATAGATTTATAATAAAGTTCATTCAAAGCACACAGCTGAGTTCTGTGTGCTTTTTCACTAATAGTAAAAAGGAATAAAAGTTGACTAAAAGGGGGGCTGGTATGAAAAAGAAGTTGATTAGCTTAGGTTTGATTTTAATGATAACTTGTGTTCTTTATTTTATTTTCATGACGCGGGGACACCATGGTCAAAAGGTGGATTTACTACAAGAGAAAGAAAATAAAATGACTCATAAAGAAAATAATCAAGAGAAATATTATTCAGCCAATACTCTTATAAAAGCTTTTGAAAATAACGATATAGTGCTTACTCAAGTTAACCAAAATACAACAAAATATAAAAAAGCCAATGTGACACCAACTGAATATTTGGTTAATCAGGATGAAGATGACAGACTCTATCTTTACGTGTTTGACTCAACGCCTAAACGTATGACAGTTTCGGACAACGAAGAATTGAGTTATTTACCAGCTTCTAATACAAAAGAAACGATTGTCCAGGAGAAAGAGGCGGCGTGGAATCTTTATATTGTACGGAGAATAAAATTTAATAAGCTCAATCGACTCCCTAATATTCACAATATTATTTTTAAAGAGCTTAATGATGGCAAGGTTAAAGTCTTTAGCGGCTCCTCTAAGCATTGGAAAGGAGAGGACACATTACATTACTATGTACATCAATGGAGTGAGAACGGTCACTTATACAATGAGAGTGTGCAAAGCAATAAAGGGGTCTTAACCTTTACTGGAAAACGTAAAGATAAAGTAAAATACAATTTAAATGTAAGAGAAGGAAATACAAGGACCAAATCCAATGGCACTTTGGACCTTAGCAAAGAACAGTCCCTTCAAATCGGAAGCGGGGGAAACAGCCCAATTATTTCCGATGAGATCCATGTTTCTATACAATGGGGAAAGCAAAAAGAACAATTTAACTTAATAAGCCCATAAGCGACCATTTCAATCGGTCGTTTTTTTATATTTAAGCAAGTGTTTTTTACTTTAATCTTTTTTATCTAAAGACTATTGGAAGGAATGGGAGACTCCTGATGGGCCTATAGAGATTACATATAAAGAACACTCGGTTCTTGTTACGGGTTATGATAAGGATTCGATCTATTTTAACGATCCTTTAAGTAGTGAAAAGAATCGTAAGGTCAACAGAACATCATTTATAGATGGTTGGAAACAAATGGGGAATCAAGCCATTTCCTATAGACCTACGGGAGTGAAAGCAGTGCATGTACTCAATAAGAAGGTTCCATCAAATCCTTAATGAAATTAAATAACTGAAAATTTAGAATTTAAATCCTTTATTTTGGTTGAATTGTCACGTAACACCAGTAAATAAGTAAGGGTGACTGTTCAATCACCCTTGGTTATTAATTCACGAGAAGTTTATTAATGACGGATTCGACATCAAGAACACTGGAGAGGATAAATTCAGCTTGATGAGCTTCAAATTCGGCACGGGCGTCTTCACCTGTGAGGCCCGTAAGTACAGCAATAAAATGACTGCCCATCTCTTGGGCGGCAAGGCAGTCGGCTAAAGAATCACCAATAATTAAGAGCTGATTGGCTTCGGCTAATGGGAGTGGCTTCTCCAATATCTCCTTCACATTAATATTACGACCAAAATACCCATGAATATAACAATAAGGGTTAGGTTTGCCTAGAGGTGCGTACTTAGGGTAAGCCTTCTCTGCTCGCAATACATCCGTTGAAGTCACTAAGCGCTCTGAGTCAATATAGTCTAAGAGCCCAAGCGCCTTTAAAGGTTCATAGCTTTCAATATAAGGACGTCCTGTTCCAATGCCAATCGTCAGTCCTTTTGCTTTGATCGATTGAAAGAGTGCTTGGAGAGCGGCGGGTTCGGCAAGCGGTATTTCTTCTTGTAAGAAACCCGTTTTTCCAGGTTGATAGGCTTTTTTTTCTATCGACGTTTCAATAAAAGCATCACCGAGATACCATTCTTGATAGGTTTCTTGGGCGATTTTCCATAGTGGGCCACTTCGAGAAAAAAGGTCGAAAGTAGCTCCCCATTTTTCTTTGGCGATGACATTTAAGTAAAGCAATAAATCTTGTTTTGTGCCTTTGCTTTTTGCAAATGCCATAACAAAAGAAGAGTAAGAGATGTTCACCTCTTTTGGTAGGGCCGCACCAAACATTTTTAACGTTTCCCGATCAACGTCTTTTTGATCTAGAATCAGTGATCGAATCTCTGTTGGCACTTGATCTAACAGTTGGATGAGATGATAGCTAAAGGTGAGGAATACCATATCCCAATTAGAATTCATCCCTCGGGATTTCATGAAAGTCAGCACATGTTCATGGTCAAACACTTCCTGACGAATGTGACGGATCAATGCTTCCTCAGGGTTAGGCGTAAAGGTCTCTGGGTGAATCCCTAAATACCGAGGGCTATGTAGAAGCTCCCATACCGCTAGAGCTGAAGCGTCGAAACAACGTTCTTCGCTTAGTAATACGCCATCAATATCAAATAAAACAGTCTTAAGCATGCATTTCCCTCCATGTTTGTACGGATCATCACTCAAATAATCACACTTTTTAATAGACTAACATATTTTTTCGTTAATAGGTTAAATAATTAAAGAAAAAATAACAGTTTAAAGCACTACTCTTTTAGTTCCTCTTACTAATAATAGAAAATTTTCTCTTGATTGAAAAGCATTAAATTACTATAATATTCTCTATACATGTATCGGAAATAAAATCATATGTATTCTGTGAGTGGACAAAGAGAGTCATCTTTAAAGAGATTAGGGTCAAAATGTAAAGTAGAGCTGATACAACATTGAATGGGCTTATGTCTAATGAATCTCTGGCATGCTTTGAACACCCTCTCATGTTGTTTTGAAGGAGGAATCGGTGTGAAAAATCAGGTGAATGTAGGCTTGTTAGGTTTTGGAACAGTCGGTTGTGGTGTCTATCGCATTCTAGAGAAGAATCAAGAAGAATTGATCCAAAGAACAGGCTATGGCATAAAAATCCAGAAAATTCTTGTCAGAGATAGGGATAAAAAACGAGATTTGCAGGTTGATACAGAATTATTGACAGAATCGGTTGAGGATGTGACAACGAATCCAGAGATCGATGTCGTTATTGAAGTGATGGGAGGTGTCGAAGAGGCGCGGGAATACATTCTATCCGCCCTGAATCACCATAAGCATGTGGTTACTGCAAACAAAGATCTGCTTGCACTATACAGCGGCGAGCTTCTTACGACGGCCGCCAATCATGATTGTGATCTCTATTATGAAGCGAGTGTCGCTGGTGGCATCCCTATTATTCGTAGCTTAGTAGGAGGGCTTGCTTCCGATCGTATTACGAAAATGATGGGCATCGTGAATGGGACAACCAATTACATCCTCACTCGAATGACTAAGGAAGGTGCTGATTATCAAGAGGTCTTAAAGGATGCCCAAGCGTTAGGCTTTGCTGAGGCTGATCCGAGCGGAGATGTCGAAGGGCTCGATGCAGCACGAAAAATGGTAATCTTAAGTACTTTAGGTTTTTCAATGAAATTTAATTTAAAAGACGTTCAAGTTCAAGGGATATCCAATATTTCTTCGGAAGATATTGATTACGCTGGTCGGTTGGGGTATACGATTAAACTTATCGGTATTGCCCAAAAGGATGAAGGACGGGTAGAAATTAGTGTCCAACCTTCGCTCTTACCCAGTGACCATCCCTTATCTTCGGTTAATAATGAATTTAATGCTATTTATATCTACGGTGAATCCATTGGCGAAACGATGTTTTATGGTCCGGGTGCGGGTCAATTGCCAACAGCTACAGCTGTTGTCTCTGATCTTATATCAGTGGTACAAAATATGCGTATGGGTGTGAATGGCCAAAGTGTTGTTCTTCCTCATAACAAGACAGAACTGAAAAATGATGAAGATGTCTATTCAAAGTATTTCTTACGTCTCTATTTAAAAGACGAAGCAGGCGCTTTCTCAAAAGTCTCAGCACTTTTTGGAAACTATCACATTAGTATAGAAAAACTGATCCAACAACCATTAAAAGAAAAAGGTGCGGCAGAAATTGTCATGGTCACTCACCAGACAAATCGTGCAGCTTTTAATCAAGTATTATCAGAACTTAAGGGATTCGATATTGTTTATGACGTTATTTCAAGCTATCGAATAGAGGGAGAGTAAGAACATGAACATGTGGAGAGGCATTTTAAACGCTTATCAAGACTATTTACCAATCACTGAAGCAACACCTCAATTAACTTTACATGAAGGGAATACGCCACTCATTCCACTTGAGACACTGTCTGAAAAATGGGGTGTTGAAATTCATGTGAAATTTGAGGGGGCAAACCCTACAGGTTCCTTTAAGGATCGCGGCATGGTAATGGCTGTTGCAAAGGCAAAGGAAGCGGGCAGTGAGCATATCATTTGTGCGTCAACCGGAAATACCTCGGCATCCGCAGCGGCTTACGGTACCCGTGCAGGATTACACACGATTATTGTGATTCCAGAAGGAAAAATTGCTCTTGGTAAGCTGGCCCAAGCGACAATTTTAGGGGCAGATATTTATGCAATACGTGGGAATTTTGATCAAGCTTTAGATATTGTCCGCAACATCAGTGCATCTGAGAATATCACTCTGGTAAATTCGGTTAATCCTTATCGTCTAGAAGGGCAGAAGACAGCGGCCTTCGAGGTTTGTGATCAGTTAGGCTCAGCTCCAGATATTTTAGCCATTCCTGTAGGTAATGCTGGCAATATCTCAGCCTATTGGAAAGGGTTTAAGGAATATCATGCATCGCAGGGGACGGGATTGCCACAAATGCGTGGATTTGAAGCCGAAGGATCTGCGGCTATTGTGCGTAATCAAGTCATTGTTAATCCGGAAACGATTGCCACAGCCATCCGAATTGGAAATCCTGCCAGTTGGGAATTAGCTGTGGATGCAGCACATTCCTCTCAGGGTAAAATTGATGAGGTTTCAGATGCCGAGATATTAGAAGCCTATCAATTATTGGCACAAACAGAGGGCATTTTTGCTGAACCGGCCTCATGTGCATCAATAGCTGGGATTAAAAAGCAATTGGCAACAGGTGAAATTGCCAAAGACAGTAAAATTGTGGCGGTCTTAACGGGGAATGGCCTCAAGGACCCAACGACGGCCATTGAAGCTGTAGATGTTAAACCGACAGTCATCGAGAGTAGTGAAAAAGCACTTCTTGATCTCTTAAAATCAAAATCAGGAGCAAGCTAATGGAGAAATGGCGCATTAAAGTGCCTGGGAGTACTGCTAACCTGGGCTCCGGCTTTGATTCAATTGGACTCGCAGTCAATCGTTATATGACGCTTGAAGCAACCCCGTCTTCAGGCGATTGGTCTTTTACTTATAAGACACCAGGTTATGAGGAATTGCCGAATGGCAAAGAAAACCTCATCTATAAAGCCTTTGCCTATACACTAAAAACCTTAGGGCTACATGAAGGAAAGAAAGCCTGTCATGTAGAAGTAGAGACAGAGTTGCCGCTTGCGCGGGGCTTAGGAAGCAGTGCCACGGCGATTGTAGCAGGCATTGAACTTGCAAATCTCCTATACAGCCTGTCATTAGCCTCTTCTCAAAAGGTAAGAATCGCCAGTATGTATGAAGGTCACCCTGATAATGCGGCCGCTTCGGTTTATGGTGGCGTTACGATTGGAACACATCATGATGACGAAACCTTTGTTATCCCTTGTGGGGCAGTTGATTTCAATATTCTGCTGTTAATTCCAGATCACCAACTTTTAACGCAAACATCTCGAAGTGTCCTCCCTGAGGTTCTTTCATTTCGTCAGGCTGTTCAAGGTTCTAGTGTTGCTAATGTTTTGGTTGCCGCTTTGCTTACAGGGGATTTAGAATTAGCGGGTAAAATGATGACGAAAGACGTGTTTCACCAGCCTTATCGTGCAAAGATTGTCCCGTATCTAAAAGAGATTATGGACTATGCCATGCATCATGATCAGGATATATATGGTGTAGCACTGAGTGGTGCAGGTCCTGCATTGATGTGTTTTATTAAGCCAGGAACAGAGACCTTTGTTATTCCACAACTCAATGAAGCTTTTCCTTATTTTCAAATTGAACAATTAAAAATCGATTCTTTTGGAGTGACAGTAGAAGGACTGTGAACATACAAGAAAAAACAACCACTTGGCTGAGAAGGTCAGGTGGTTGTTTTATCAACGTTTGTTTACCATTGTCAAAGCTCTTATCATCTGCTGAAAAAAAGAGAGTTGTGGCTTTTACATTATCACTTGGAAAACAGTAGAGAAGGGGTGAGGAATTCTTGGGGTATCTATGATAAAGTAGATAATGGATAATAGACAGCCTAAAAATAGATGAAGGCAGATTGGAATGGATGAATAATGCTGAAACTAGCTAAATTTTTAAAGCCTTACAAAGGGCTTATCATTGCTGTTCTCTTTTTTGTATTTTTACAATCGTTTTCAAATTTGTACCTTCCAACTTTAATGTCAGACATCGTGGACAAAGGCATTGTCAATCAAGATATTCCTTACATACTTAGAATTGGTGCCATTATGCTTGGAATCACTGTAGTAGCCGTTGTTTTTTCTATCCTAGCGAGTTTTTTCTCTGCAAAAACAGCAACAGGGTTTGGTCGAGATGTAAGAAAGACAATGTTTTCTCATGTTGAAACCTTCTCACTTCAAGAGTTTGACCAAATAGGGGCTGCTTCTCTCATCACAAGGACAACGAACGACATTCTGCAAGTTCAACAGGTGTATGTTATGATTCTGCGCATTATGATTATGGCCCCTATGATGTGTATTGGTGGCATTATTTTAGCCGTCTCTAAGGATGCTATGCTGTCCCTAGTTGTGATTGGGGCAATGCCCTTTTTAATTGTAGCCATATTGGCGGTCATGAGAAAAGGGATGCCTCTTTTTAAGCTTATTCAGACTAAGTTAGATAGAATGAACCTTGTGTTAAGGGAACGTCTAACAGGGATCCGTGTGGTTCGAGCGTTCAATCGCAGTGAGTTTGAAGAGGGTCGATTCCAACAAGCTAATAGAGATCTAGCAGAAACAGCCATCAAAGTGAACAAAATTATGGCGGTTCTCATGCCGATCATGATGCTTATTCTTAACTTTTCTACCATTGCTATTATTTGGTTTGGGAGTATTAGAATTAATCATGGTCATATGCAGGTTGGAGATTTAATGGCATTTATACAATACGCGATGCAAATTATGTTTTCTCTTATCATGCTCTCCATGATTTTTGTGATGGTTCCAAGAGCATCTGCGTCAGCACAGCGCATTCATGAGGTGCTTAACGTTACCCCATCTATAGTTGAGAGGGAAAATGATGGTCAAATCAAGAGTGCTAAGGGCGTTTTGACCTTTGACAACGTCACTTTTAGCTATCCCGGCGCTGAACGCCCGGCCCTTACAAACATTTCCTTTATAGCAAGGCCAGGGCAAACGACCGCCATCATTGGTGGGACAGGCTCAGGGAAGTCAACTTTATTAAAGTTAATTGAACGCTTTTATGACATAGAAGAGGGTCATATTTTATTGGATGGGAAGGACATTCAAAGTCTTTCATTGAAGGACTTAAGGGAACACATGGCTTATATTCCGCAAAAGCCGGCCATATTTACGGGAACTATAAAGGAAAATATAAAATATAGCCAAGAAGCCCTAACTGAAGACAGTATTCGTAGAGCAGCCAGTGTCGCTCAAGCTACTGAGTTTATTTCAAGACTAGAAGACGGCTATGATACGGTTTTAACACAAGGCGGAACCAACCTTTCAGGTGGACAAAAGCAGAGAATTGCTGTTGCACGAGCCTTGGCCAAAGAGTCACACATTTATCTCTTTGATGACAGTTTTTCAGCCTTGGATTATAAGACAGATGCGCTTGTTCGCTCTGCATTAAAAGAAGAGATGAAGGAAGCCACGGTCATCATCGTTGCCCAGAGAGTCAGTACGATCATTGATGCCGATCAAATTATTGTTTTAGATGAAGGGAAAATGAGTGGTATTGGAAATCATAAGACGTTATTACAAACTTGTGATGTGTATAAAGAGATTGTCTCCTCACAAATGAAAGGGGAGGGGATTGCATGAGTAATGAACAGAAACACCATCAATCTCGAATGGGGCCAAGACGAGGTCCACATCATGGTCCTGGAATGCCTGTTCAAAAGGCGAAGGATTTTAAAGGAACATTGCGGCGTCTGGTCGGTTATTTAAAGCCCTATAAATGGTCTTTGTTCTCTGTTCTAATTGCGACCATTTTAAGTACCGTTTTTACCATTGCTAGTCCTAAGATTATGGGGAAAGCGACAACAAAACTTTTTGAAGGATTAATGGCGAAATTAAGTGGCACCCCTGGCGCAGGCATTGATTTTCCTTATATATTGAATATTGTGCTCTTGTTAGCAGGTCTGTATTTGGTCAGTTCTTTATTCAGTTATATTCAACAATTTATTATGGCCAGTATTGCTCAGAAAACGGTTTATGATATACGAGAAGAAGTTAATCACAAGCTTACACGTTTACCCTTAAAGTTTTTCGACTCAAAATCACATGGAGATGTGTTAAGTCGTGTCGTTAATGATATGGAGAACGTCAGCAATACACTCCAACAAAGCTTGACGATGATGATTCAATCGGTAGTTACAGTGTTAGGGATTATAGTGATGATGCTCACGATAAGTCCGCTCATGACATTAATCGTGATTTGCACGATCCCCCTTAGTCTCTTTATCTTGCAACCGATTACGAAACGTTCTCAGCGCTTTTTTATGGCTCAACAGAAAAACTTAGGTTTACTTAATGGACATGTTGAAGAAATGTTTACAGGTCATGAAGTAGTTAAAGCCTATGGCCATGAAAAACAATCTGTTGAGAAGTTTAATCACATTAATGAAGACCTTTATCGAGCCGGTTGGAAAGCACAGTTTATTTCTGGCGTTATCATGCCGATTATGACATTTGTCAATAACATCGGCTATGTCTTTGTTTGTATTATCGGAGGTATCCTTGTGACTCATGGAGCCATTCAAATCGGGGATATCCAAGCGTTTATCCAATATGCTAGACAATTTTCCCAACCGATTAACCAGGTGGCTAATATTGCAAATATTATTCAAGCGACAATTGCCTCCGCTGAACGCGTATTTGAAGTCTTGGACGAACAAGAAGAGGTTTTAGATGGAGCGTCTGCAATGACACTTTCATCACCTAAAGGTGATGTTCGTTTTGAACAGGTGAGCTTCCGTTATAAAGAAGACGAGCCGCTGATTGAAGATTTGAATTTAGATGTCAAAAGTGGACAATCGATTGCAATTGTCGGGCCAACGGGGGCAGGGAAAACGACCTTAGTCAATTTGCTTATGCGGTTTTATGAGATTCAGAAAGGGAAAATAACGATAGATGGTGTGGATATAACACATATCAAGCGAGGTGAATTACGAAGTCTTTTTGGTATGGTCTTGCAAGATACATGGCTTTTTAAAGGCACGATAAAAGAAAATATTGCCTATGGACGCGACCGTGTGTCTGATAAGGAAATCTTTGAAGCGGCTAAAGCCGCCCGTGCTGATCACTTTATTCGCACGCTTCCAGACGGTTATGAGACAATACTGAATGAAGAGGCTTCGAACATATCCCAAGGACAAAAACAACTTTTAACCATTGCTCGCGCTATTTTGGCGCAGCCAACCATCTTAATTTTAGACGAGGCAACAAGTAGCGTGGATACACGAACGGAAATCCATATACAAGAAGCGATGGATCATCTTTTAAAAGGTAAGACGAGTTTTATCATTGCCCATCGATTATCGACGATTCAAAATGCTGATGTGATCCTTGTGATGAAAAATGGAACTGTGATTGAGCAAGGGAATCACAAAGACCTGCTTAATAAGGAAGGTTTTTATGCTGAACTCTACTATAGTCAATTTCATCAAGGGAATACGACTCAACAGTCATCATAACGATCTTATAAGGGGCTTTGAATCTAGCAGTTCATGAAGGAAGGGTTTCTTTATGACGATAAAAAAAGCAGTTATTTTAGCAGCTGGACGGGGCAGTAGAATGGGCGCAATGACAAAGGTAATACCCAAACCTCTGTTACCTTTAGTCGATCGTCCGATCCTTGATCATATCATTGAAGAAGCACGGACCTCTGGTATTGAGGATATATTCATTGTTGTTCATTTTCAACATCATCTCATTGAATCCTACTATGCACAAGAGAAGGATATTCACTTTATATATCAGCCAAGTTTAAACGGGACGGGACCAGCAGTACTACTTGCCAAGGACTTTATTGAAAAGGAGGCCTTTGCCCTGTTTCTGGCGGATGAAGTCATTATCAGTCAACAGCCGTGTATTCAACAATTAATGCAAGTCTATGAACAGGTACCGGCTTCTCTCGTTACAGGTGTGGAAGAAACCACGCATGAAAAGATCAAAAAGTATAATGCACTCCGTATTGAGGCATATGGAGAGTCCCTGGTGCAAATTCATGAAATGATTGAGAAACCTCAGCACCCAGTCTCCCCTTACACCTCGATTGGTCGTTACATTTTATCTAATGACCTTTTGGCATTATTGGCTGAGGATATTTTTGAAGAGACAAATAGTGAGATACCGCTGACAAGCTATCTTAATCGTCTTGCTCAAGCTGGGAAAGCTTTTGGGCTATTATTTGAAGGGAAACGCTTAGATTTAGGAAGTGTAAACTCTTGGTGGGAAGGGAATTACCAATTGAAATTGTATAAAGACGACAGATCGTGAGCGTGTTACTTGAGGAGAGAAGAGGTTAAAGGGATGAAGGAAACGCTTGAAAGTCGTGGTGGGCAGCCATTAGAAATAACAAAGGAACGTCGGATGAGGTTTGCTTTAATCTTAGGTGCTTTAGCTGCTTTCGGTCCGCTTTCTATTGATATGTATCTTCCATCTTTACCGATTTTAAAAGGGGATTTACATACGACTGCATCGATGGCGCAGCTGACGTTAACAGCATTTTTGTTAGGGTTGGCGTCTGGTCAATTATTTAATGGTGCCTTAAGTGATGTACGGGGGAGGCGATTGCCTTTAATTATAGGACTTGTCCTCTATACCATTACTTCGTTTGCATGTGCGCTATCGCCATCGATTTGGCTTTTAATAATCTTACGTTTCATCCAGGGGGTTACAGGGTCTGCTGGCATTGTCATTGCCCGAGCAGCTGTACGTGATTTATATTCTGGAACAGAATTGACGAAGTTTTTTTCGCTTCTAATGCTCGTAAACGGTGCAGCACCTATTCTTGCGCCGGTTGCAGGTGGTTTTTTACTTAAAGTAACCTCCTGGCGAGGGGTGTTTATTGTGCTGACGATCATTGGAATTATAATGCTTCTCGCAGTCATTTTTGGACTGCCTGAAACCTTACCAAAGGAAAGACGGTTTCAAGGTGGTTTAAAAGCGACTTTCCTTAATTTCGGATCTTTATTAAAGGATCGTATATTTATGGGTTATGTTTTTTCTCAAGCTTTAGTGATGGGGGCGATGTTTGCCTATATTTCAGGATCGCCTTTTGTGATTCAAGATGTTTTTGGTGCATCACCTCAAGTCTATAGTTTTATTTTTGCCATGAATGGGGTAGGAATCATTATTGCCACCCAATCTACGGGTCGATTGGCTGGGAGGATTAAGGAATCTAAGATGTTGTTAACAGGGCTATGCATTGTCACTGTCACCTGTATACTACTTCTAGTTGGGGCACTTAGTGGTGTGGGACTTGGTTTATTTATACCGTCACTCTTTTTTGTGGTAGCGTGCGTAGGGATTGTTTCGACAACCTGCTTTTCACTTGCCATGCAAAATCACGGCCAATCAGCAGGAAGTGCCTCGGCTCTCCTTGGCCTCATGCCATTTATTTTGGGGTCAATAACGTCGCCACTTGTAGGTATCGGTGGTAGTGAGACAGCCGTACCAATGGCCAGTGTGATCGCGACCTGTGATGTTGGCGCGCTCCTTATTTACTTCTTTTTAGTCCTTCGTCAGAAGCGTGGAAAGGTAATTCAGTAAAAAGAGACTCTATGAGCACCAGACCTGATATAAAAATCACCTACCTATATTCGTGAGAGCATCGCAAAAAGTTCAACTTTTGCGGTGCTTTTTTTATATTACCAAAAACCGGTAATGAGGGTAAACTAACGTCAAGTCTTTACTGTGATGTAGCCTAGCGATTTTCCTTTTACAAGAGTTCCTATTAGGCAAGTTTAATAGTTATTCACCCGTTTCTGCGCAGGTTCATTAAAAATGGGGGTTCGTCTAGTATTTTTACATTCCAAAACATCGGTTGCTGCATAGGATGTTATATAAACACGTTAGGAGGGAAATGTATGGCCGAAAACTCGAATGAACAAAACAATGTGAATGAAGTATCCCAAAATTTAACAACTACTTTAGTGGGGACAATTTTAAGAAAGCATGGATTCAAAAAAGAAAATTTAGCCCCTATATCCGATGAAAAAAAGGCTGAGTTAAAAAGTATGGTTGAAGACATTAAGAAGCAGCTCGAAAGTTTAGCACAAGCGGCTCAAAAAACCACAACTGTACCTAATAACACAAAAGAGCCTAAAGCCGAGAGCAAAAAAAAGGGCAGAAAATAATTTGAGTTTCTAGGAGTTTTGCCTGTACGAATGTAAAACACTTTTCATTTTATAAAATATGTGATTATTAATTTAGGAGGAATCTAAATGAGTTTATTTAATGAAACTAATTATTCTGATTGCCACGAAACTAAGAGATGGTCAGCTTTAGACGATTGCAGACATCCATTAGAATCTGATCCTACTGTAGGACAAAATGGTGAACAAGTGAGTGCCACTTCACAAACTAACGATGAAACTATTATAGTGAAGGATTCGTGTGACATTGAAGTAACCACAAGATCAACTGAGGTTGCTGTAAATATCCAATTAGCCTTACAAGTGGCAATTGCAGTCATCCTTGAAGTGTCTATAGCGAGCGATGACTCTTTCGATCAAGATCAAGTTTTACAAGATTTGCTTCAACTCACTGTAACGAGACAATCTAACAGACAAAAAACGATCATTGAAAATTCAAGAGGTGTTCGCGTATCAACAACGGATACTGACGTTGCTGTGACCGCACAAATTGCAATCCAAATTCTTGTTGCGATTCTCATCATCATTGACATCTTATAGGACCTTTAGATAAGAATAAAGGAATTTAAGTAGGCTGATCTAAGAGGCTATAGTTAATATAGGCTGAAAGGATCAGCCTATTTTTTATAACGCTAGAAAATAAAAATTAAATGGAAGACCTTATAACTGCAACTTTAGCTTTCGCCGTTAAGGTCTATCAACGCCCTTAATGTGTAAGGTGTATGCCGCCTATTCATCAGTCGTGCTTAGTGTCGCCGTAGCGGGGAAGTATGGGCCAAGTTTTCTAATGGTCAAACTTAAGGAAGAGAAACATTCTTATAAATCCTATCGATTCTTCTTTATACCTTCATACATAAAAGTGATGTTTACTTTTAGATTTAACTTTTCCTTTATATTTCATTCATATTATAATAGAGTCATTGGACAAAGGACCATGAAGTTTTTGTTTCTGTTTTAAGAAGAAATATATAATAAGATTTAAAAGTAAGGGTGAGAAATTATGGATTTTGATATCATCTACCTCTCTTTTTTTGTCATCAATGTTGAAGGAAATGAAGAGCAAGCGATAAAGAGTTTTAAATATTTTCAAACCCTTGATCAACAGAGTTACGAAGAGAGTCAATTAAAAGACTTTTTAAATGGTGAGTTGCTTAAAATATCTAAAAGAAAAGTTGATCGTCATCCTAAGACAGAGCAAGTTCCTACAAAAATTGGGCGCTTTATTGTCGAACCGGGTCATGAGCTAAGTTCCAATCCGAATTTTAATCAGTTTCAAGCCATCCGACATGCTGAATCTTTGGAGGAGTTCAAGCAGGGGGCAGAACAAATGGTACGCACATACTTAGATACGAGTGCGGTTCGAGGTGGCGTTTTCCTTGTAGCTTTGGCGAAATTAAACAAATACTTCGATGAACCGTTTGTATTTATACTAAAATGTGATTTTGAAGCAAAAGTAGCCTCCATTTCCGATGAATCCTCATTGATACGAAATATTGATCGCGCGATAACAACGAAAAATATGAAGTCCATTATGTACCCTTTTATGCCTGAAGAAGGCATGGTTGAAGAGGCTGAGCTGAAGCTTCATCAAGCTTCTCATGCCCGTTATTTTGAAGACTTTCTTCGTTTTGTTGAATATGGTGAATCGATGCCTACAATTGTCAAAAACCAAATGTTGAATATGGCTGAGGAGCATATTAAAGAAAGCTTTGAAGCCGAGAGTGAAGAGCGAGAGCAGCACGAGACAATGCTCGCTGATTGGGCTGAAAGTACTGAGAGAGAAATAAAAGAAACGTGGTCAACCGATCAGGTTCAAGAGGCCACGGCCACATTAGTTGAACAAAAACCCGACCTTGATCTAAAAGTCAATTTAGACCATGTCTTCGTTAAAGCGTTACTATCCGATTTTGGTGAGACTGTTCATCTCGCTAAGCTCAATGGAAAATACGTCATGATGATTGAAAGTGATTCGGTCGTATTTAATAAGGGCTACTCTCCTGTTGAATTTCTCAAACCCGATTCTTTTGAGAAGGTTGTCAAAAGAATTGAAAACAAATATCATAAGGGGCTAAATGAATGAGAGTATTTTTCCATGTGGAGGGGATAGGACCGATGGATCTATTCGTTGTAGGTGATCTTCATGGTTGTTATTACACTTTTCGGAGACTATTAGACCTTTATTGGGATCCAAGTAAAGAGCGGTTGGTTCAAGTCGGCGATCTCATTGATAGAGGGAATTATTCACCAGAAACCGTTGCTTTTGCAAGAGAGTTAAAAGCAACTTACTCTGACCAAGTGATCTTTTTAAAGGGCAATCATGAATTTGAAATCATTGAACATGTTGAGGCGGGTCCCAATGCTCATTGGCTGAGGCAATGTGGTCAAAAAACGTTGAAACAATATCATGCGTTAAAAAGAGATCTCATTGAGGATATTGAATGGTTTAAAACGTTACCATTATGTTGGGAAAATGATTATCTTTTGATCAGTCATGCGGGAATTTCTCATGATAAAACCCCTTTTGATGAAGAAAATCCTTTTGGGGTGCTATGGAATCGTAGTCCCTTGAAAACCATAAATAAACTACAAGTCATCGGTCATACCCCCTGTGATTTTCCAACCTATACTCAGGAGAGTCACTCTTGGAATATAGATACCGGTGCGGCTTATCATGGGACTTTAACCGGGATGAAGATGGACGAGACGGGTATAATTACTCAAATCTATCAAGTTAAACCATCTGATAAAGATATACTATAGTCTTAAAGTGAATAACACCTCTTCAAATCAATCGATTTATGTGAAGGTTATCCATGTGGTACACTGAATAAGAGTACAAGTGATTTTCGATAGAGATTCAATAAAAGTCTATTACTCTCGTGTTATTGATGCGAGTGTTTATAAAAGTTGTAGCAACAGAGGAAGTGTTTATAATGAAACTTGTCTCATGGAATGTCAATGGGATTCGAGCGTGTGTTCGCAAAGTTTTTTTAGATTATTTTCACGATGTTGATGCCGATATCTTTTGTCTTCAAGAGACTAAGCTTCAAGAGGGCCAAATTGATTTAGATCTTGAAGGCTATCATCAATATTGGAATTACGCAGAGAAAAAAGGATACTCAGGAACTGCTGTATTTACAAAACGTGAACCGCTATCAGTCACCTATGGTTTGGGTGAGGACGAAGACTCAGAGCCTGAAGGAAGAATTATCACGTTAGAGTTTGAAACATTTTATATGGTGACGATGTATACCCCTAATGCCAAGCGTGATTTATCGCGATTGGATTACCGTTTAGAATGGGAAGGGCGGGTTCTAAATTATTTAACAGCATTGGATAAAGTAAAACCGGTTTTGTTTTGTGGAGATCTTAATGTAGCACACCAAGAAATCGATCTCAAAAATCCTAAATCAAATACAGGTAATTCAGGTTTTACTGATGAAGAACGACAATGTATGACTGAATTACTTGACGCGGGCTTTATTGATACTTTCCGCCATCTCTATCCTGAAAAGACCGATCATTATACCTGGTGGTCATATATGCGAAATGTCCGTGAGAGGAACATCGGATGGCGTATTGATTATTTTATTGCCTCTGAAAGGTTAGCTTCTTCCTTGAATGATGCTGATATTCATGCTCATGTTTTAGGAAGTGATCACTGTCCAATATTACTAGATATAGAGATATAATGTTTTAATGGTGAAGGGGTTTAACCACTATACCTTTTCACCATTTTTTCATTATTGACTTGTATGAAACATAGGCCTATTATAAGGAGAGAAAAAGCATTTTTCATAATATAATGTAAGCGTTTACCGATACTAACCCATTGGATATATGGGGAGATGTTGATCAACCATTAAGAATTGAGGGATGTATATGCCATTTTTATCGTTAACGACTTGGAGTTTGCATAGAAATCTTGGTCCTTTACGTTGGACAGACTGGAATGAAGAGACAGGTCAACAGGTGACAAGAATAGAAGATCAACCGGAAACTCTCTCGTTACTCGAACTCCCCTTTGAGCTGGCGAAGCAAGGCTTTCGAGCTCTAGAAGTTTGCCATTTTCATTTTCCAAGTACAGATCAAGATTATTTGTTAAAATTTAAAAACGTGCTCAATAAATCAGGTGTGAACTTTCATTGCCTATTAGTCGATTATGGTGACATTAGTAATGCGAACCACGAACGTAGAAGCTCTGATATTGAGTATATTAAAAAATGGATTAATATTGCCTCTACAGTTGGAGCGAAGAGTGTTCGTGTTGTCGCTGGTGAGGCTGACGCCAGTGATCAAGAAGCTTTATCTCGGGCAAAAGAGGCTTTAAGTCTTTTAGTCGATTATGCAGCATCCAGAAACGTTCGGATTGTAACAGAGAATTTCAAGTCTCTTGCGGCAACGAAAGAAAATTGTCGAGAATTATTAATGGCTCGAGAAAGAGAAATTGGATTAACTGTGGATTTCGGTAATTTTAAACGAGAAGAAAAATATGAGGCTATCCAATCTCTAATGCCTTATGCTGAATCCATTCATGCTAAGGCCAATTATGACAACAAAGGCATTATTGATGAAGAAGAATATCGTAAGTCGCTTGCAATTGTTGCGAGTAGCGGGTATGAGGGACCCATTACACTGGTATATGATGGGCCGGGAGATCTTTGGAAAGGGATTGAACGGATTAAAGCTGTGGTTAAGCCCTACTGCAATTGAGAAGTAGTGGTAAACCGAATAAAGAATAGAGATGTGGAGGGAACCTTAGTGGGGTTCCCCTTTTTGCCTTTTCTAAACGTTTTTCTAGAAGGATGTTATTTTACTTAGCGGTATGAAATTTAAGAGTAGAAGGAATTTGGGACGTAAATTCGATCGGCTTTGGCATCTCATACCTTTAGTGTTTAACAATCGCTTTGGCAGAATACTTTTGCTTTTCGTGGGCACGGCTTCTGCCTCCTCATGGACACCCCACCCAACCTGGGGACTAGGGACGTGCTGTTCCTACTGGAGTCTGCGTATACTACCTACGCTAGGTAAGTTATCAGATCTGTAGACAGGAACAGGAGATTTGTATCCTAAATATTTTGGAACACACAGATAAACCATTCCCAAGTTAGCTGAGGCAACTAAGGAAGAACGGCTAAAAGCGTCACGTCCTGTGACAACGCCGTTCTTACCCACATCGTGTGGCATAGAAAAACAAGCGACCTTGAGCGGAAATCCATACTGTTAACCTGTCATTACTCTTTTTGCGGTTAAGTCGCAATCTATAAGGATAACATCAAAGGATGCGAATTTAAAAGAGTTTTATAGAGAAAAATGTTAAAACAGAAAGTAGGACAGAAGTGATCACCATGGCTAGAAGCGGTCGCATGGCTTTTGTCCGCAAATCTTTAAGGCTGACATTTAGACCTAATCCTATCATCGCCATGGTCAATATAAAACTGGTAAAACTAGAAACATCACTCATGACATGATCTGGAATCTTTATAGAGTGTCCGAGGATATAGCTTCCAAAAAGACTCATGAGAATAAAGCCAATTAAAAACCATGGGAATTCTACTTTGGTATCCGACTTTATTGCGCCTTTTCGTTTCATCCAAAACATAAGGACAAAACTTAAAGGTACAAGTAAAAACACACGCCCTAGCTTTGCAAGTAAGGCGAGGGCAAGAGCATCTGGTCCAGCCGGGGCTCCGGCTAATGCAACATGAGCGATTTCGTGTAAGCTGATGCCCGCCCATGTGCCATATTGATTATTTGTCAGTGCTATAAAGGGGTGAATAACGGTATAACCAATAGCAAAAATCGTTCCGACAAGGGCAATGATTCCTGCTCCAATGGCCGTATCTTCATCCTTAGCTTTCACAATAGGTGAGACGGCGGCAATTGCTGCCGCTCCACAAACACCTGTTCCAATACCTAATAATAATGAAATGGAGGCATCAGCCTTAAACCATTTAGCTAAAAGCACTGTGAGGAAAATAGAGAAGATAATCGTTGCGATATCACGCCCAAGCAGACCTAAGCCTTGATGCAAGACGACATCTATATTTAATTTCAAGCCGAATAGAATAATCGCTAATCGCAAGAGTCGTTTGGCTGAAAATTGGATCCCTGACCGGATTTTTTCGGGATATCCCCATATTTGGCGATAAATTACCGCTATCACTATCGCACAAGCGAGTTGTCCGATATGATCAACGCCAGGAATTTTTGAAAGACCAAGCCCGACAAAAGCGATGATGAATGTAAAAGCGATTCCTCCTAACCATTGCCCCATTAATGTTACGTTCTTCCGCTCTAACCGTTTGACTTGTTGATTTGTCATAAGCTCATCTCCATGATTAGTTCTTTATAGTTATAGGGTAGATGAGTTTTTTTGATAAGTAAAATAAATTATAATGATAACAATCATAACTAAATAGTTATTATAAAAAAGTTAAGGAGTGAACCCATGGATCAAGCGTTACTTGTTTTTATCACTGTTGCTGAACAAAAAAATTTCACGCGTGCAGCTGAAATGCTTCATATGACGCAGCCGGCTGTGAGTCATTATATCAAAGACCTGGAACAAACGATGGGGACCAAGTTATTAGAGAGGACGAATAAGTATGTTCGCTTGAATAAGGCTGGAGAAATTGTTTTTTATCATGCTAAAGAGATGCTAGGATTGCATACTCGGATGCATAGTTTAGTGGATGATTTACTTCATACCGCTAGTGGAGAATTAATTATTGGGGCCAGTTATACTTTTGGTGAGTACATTTTGCCGCATGTTTTAGCGGAACTGGATCGGCAATATCCATTAATCAAACCAACCATTAAAATTGGAAATACAGAGAAAATTGCGGAGTGGGTGGCTGACCATCAATTAGATGTTGGTGTCGTAGAAGGAGATCTCCATCACGAGAAGCTGTTCATTGAACCTTTTGCTGAGGACTTAATGTATTTGATTATTTCAACCGGGCACCCATTAGCCCAAAAGTCGAAGATATGTGTTGGAGATTTAAGTGGGGAGAAATGGATTGTTCGTGAAAAAGGATCAGGCACGAGAGAAATGCAGGAAAAAGTTTTTGAGGCACTACATATTCAGCCATCTGAAATTCTAGAATTCGGGAGTACTCAAGTAATAAAAGAATCAGTAGAAGCCGGTCTTGGCATTACATTATTGTCGCAATGGGCTGTGCGTAAAGAGATTCTACTAGGGACACTTAAAAGAGTATGTTGTCAGGGGCTTCCTTTTTCTCGTAAGTTTTCTTGGGTCACGCAAAATATAACATTCAAAACAAAAGTAACAGAAGTATTTTTAGATATTTTAGGCAATAAATCGGGTTTTCCGCAATTTAAAGCTCTTGAAAAGTAACCATTCCCCACGCAATAGAAGAGGACGTGGGGAAGTTAAGAGTTGTTTTCAATCTTCACGAGCTCTTGGTTGGCTTTCAAACTCAATTTGCTTATGAGTACCGTCGCAAAAAGGCTTGTTAGACGATCGACCACATCGACAAAGCGACACGGCTTTTTTAGTTTCAAAGGTATTTCCTTCTGCATCGACAACTGTAAAGGACCCTGTCACAACATATGGCCCATTATCATTTACCTTAATAGTAGCTTCTGACATTAAAAGCACCTCCTTATTCTATTTTACACTAAGATTAATCATAATAAACTATACTATTCCATTATTCTTTATATTAGACTTATTTTTGTGAATATATAAGAGAGTGCAAAAAAATAAAAATAATGATGACGGTTTTTCAGTATGCGGGCAAGAAGTTTAAAAGGAATAGAAGGAGGAAGCAATAAGAATGATAGATGAGTTGAAGGCTTTAATTGATAAGAAACGCGTGACCACCAATGAAACGGTCTTGCTATAACATGGGACGGATGAACCCCATTACGACCTTATGGTTCCTGAAGTTGTTATTTTCCCAGAGTCTATAGAAGAGGGGAGCAAGGTTGTTCGTTTTGCAAATAAACACCAGATTCCTGTGGTGCCTGTTGGAATCGGTCCAGTCTTAAAGAACATATCCTCCCGATTAAAGGAGGAGGGATTTCTTTAGATTTTCAACGTATGAATCGAGTGCTTGGCGTAAGACCAGGGACTTTTTGCTTAAAGTGCAACCGGGTATCACAAGAATGCAATTAAATAAAGAACTAAAGAAATATGGCTTGTTTTTCCGATAGACCTAGGTGCAGATGCCACTATAGAGGGAATGGTGGGAACCAATGCCAGTGGAACAACTTCAGTAAGTTATGGGATTATGCGGGACCAAGTTCGAGATCTGGAAGATGTGTTAGCATCCAGACTTTCTTGCTTATTAAACAAGAACACCACAATCATGGTGTTCTTGTACTTATAATCCTCTCACTATTAACCTTGCTTCTTTTTTGTTAACTTTTTTCGATCTTTAGTGCCAGGAGGTTGTTCTAACCAAGCGTTTTTGATCATAATATCTGCACCATCTTTTGCATATTCACCAATTTCTAAAGATAATCGCTCATAATTAAGCACTAAATCACTGCGTTGACTTGCAGCTGCTGCGGTGGCATAATTTCCTGTTCCTGAAGCACTGATAAGGCTCATATGAAACATCATGAGTTTATCAGAAAAGGTTTTAGTTATAGAATTGCTCACGCTGGAATCCGGGAGCCTTGGAGTAGGAAGATCATTATCAAGTAATATTTTAGAAAAAATCTGAATATGTTTGTTGGCGATTTCTTTTCCTCTCAACATATAATTTTGAATCGTTTTAGAGGGAGAAGTTTGAGCGAAAGCAAGAGCCAATGAAACCCCCATAGCATTGGTGAGGACGTTCATATATAAATGTGATATTTCTACGGCATTTAAAGGCCGTTTACTTGTAAAGGGATTGGAACCACTTAAGTACTTCTTGCTGTTAACATAATCAGCTTCTTTGGGAACTTCGATATAAGGGTGTCTGGCATTTAATCCTTTTGACAAAGCGATTTTATTGGTTTCATTATATAAAGAAGTCGTATCACCTAAAGCCTGCGTAAAGAAGTCACAGATGTCAACTCGTGCACTCATAGAAAGGAAAGCACCATATGTTATTAAACCTACCTTTGCCATATGATTCACATAAGTTAAACAGAAAAAATCTGAAAATAGCCAGGGGGCATTCATGTCTACATCTTGTTCAGAAAAGCCATTGGGGATTGCATACTGTTCTTGTTCAAATAACTCGAGGAGCCGATCTAAACAACCCGAAGACAAATCGTAAGCAAATTGAACAGCGGGTTTTATATCGGTATCTTTTAAATCTTTAAGCATAAAACCTAAGATCACCTTCGACATGCTATTATTCATATAACAAGTCCAGAGACAACCAATTTCAGAGGCTGTCAAATGTGGTCTGTTTTGATCCATCCTACTACCTCCTATAGACGCATTAAAGATCCCATTTCAGTTTATTCTCTATCTTTTTTAAAGAAATTATTCTAATGTCGAAGTTTTTTATAGGAACTTTCTAAATGTATTTAATCGCTATAGATGGGAAGGAGGAAGCATTTTAGATGTCTTCATCAGTTGTAAGGGATTGGGTTGCAAAATGGATAAGCTCAGCTCAAATCTCTTCATTTAGAGGGAAGAAGGTATAAAAGATGGTCATTACATATTGATAATTTAAGTAACTCTTGCTATTCTTCTCTTATACACCTTGTCTCTAGGAAAACGGGTGAGTTATTGATAAGGAAGCTTTGGAAAAGGAGAGGGTCGAGGGAATTTAAAGTTAGTTCTTGTGTTATTCATTATTTGCATTTAGTCTTAAAACCATGAACTTTCCCAAGTCAAGTAAGGAACAAACAGGTCGTGATTTTGACTAATTATTAAAGAAGTCTATGCTCAATAAGTATGGTAAGATAAGCAGATTACTTAAGGGGGAATATTCATGCCTAGCGGTATACATACAGAGTTAGTTGACATTCCAATTCATCAAGTATGGGATTTTGTTAGTGATATAAATAAATGGGCACCATTAGTTCCTGGATATATCGAGCATCAAATGCTCAATGATAAACAATCCACGTGGACATTTAAAGGCAATGTAAAAGGTATTGAAAAAACGATGAGTGTTCGTATTGATATCATTGAATGGCAACAACCCAATAAAATTACTTTCAATTTAATAGGATTAAATGAAAAAATCGACGGCAATGGTTATTTTTTGGCTGAATTAAGCGAACAAAATAATATTCAAATGACGGGTTTTCTTGATATAACCGCAAAAGGATTAAAAGCGCCATTATACAATATAGCGTTAAAGAAACTGATTCCTCGGACAGCACGTCAACTCTCTGAGGCTATCGTCAAGAATCTCCAAGAAGAATATAGGAAAACATCTGTAGGAATATAAGAAAAACCCCATTCCGTGACTCTGAGTCATAAGAGTGGGGGTTTTCTTTTTATTTTATAGTTTTATAGCAAAAATTCATAAATGGACTTGCGTTTGAAATTTATAGGTTAATTTTAAAATTTAAGTTTACATAATATATATTCTCGGAACCAAAAGAAACAAAGAAAGAGGGCATGTTAGATTGCGCCAATTTCTTTAACCATTCAATCCTGATCCAAATCATCTCGGGTAATCCGATCCATATGGTCAATGGCTTTTTTCATTTCTTTATTCGTCATATGCGTGTAAATCATTGTTGTTTGCACGGATGAATGCCCGAGATGCTTTTTGAGTTTAGGAATATCATTATTTTCCTTATGATACCGTGTTGCAAAAGAATGTCGTAATTTATGAACCGATAACGCCGGTTTACCGAATGCTGCGGCATATTTTTCGACAATTTTCTCGATAGCCCGATTTGATAATCGCCGTGAGGCTTTATTTGGGCCGATTGCTGTAGAAACAAATAACGCTTTTTCTTTTTTGGGTAATTGGTAGCGGGTGTCACGGATATCAATATACTCCTGTAAATCCGTCATCGCTTGCTCGCTAAAATAGACGAATTGTTCCTTGCCTCCTTTACGTGTGACGTGGATGCTGTGTTTTTTATAATCAATGTCATCAAGATCAAGGCTGGAAACTTCAGATAAGCGTAAACCGGATCCTAACATCAGTGATATCAGTGCCGTGTCACGCTCGCGATTTTTCAAATGGAAATTATAGCGTTTTTTATTATTTATGTAGCGTTTACCGTAATCAAAGGCGACAAACTGGCGAAACTGTTCATATTCATCATCGTGAAGAATTTTCCCTTCGATTCGATTAGCAACAGTTTCAATATCCTCCTTAACAGGATTAAAGGAGATTTTCGCCATAATATTTCTGTAGATATAAGGCTCTAACTCTGGTGTCTCAGCAATGTTCTGCAAGTAGTGAAACAGTGATTTTAACGAGGAGATTTTCCGGTTCACTGTCGGTTTGCTATTATGTAGCCGCGTTTCAAGATGCGTCAAAAAGCTTTCAATTTGCTTTAAAGTAAGTTTTTCCAATGTGGCTAAATCAACCTCTTGGCGTGGTCCTTTAAAAAACCCTTCTGCAATTAACCAGTCAAAGAATATGATGTAGTCATGGCAATAATTAAGTAAGGTGGTTGCGGCCATTTGTCGTCTCTTCTGGTCAATAAATTCACCTACATACCATGGTAGTTCCTCTAGCTTCTCATCAATTCGATCGTAATAATGATCATGATCCATATCATCACCCCCATGTTATTTTATCAAAATAAGATAATTACGTAAAATTAATTTTTGACGAAATTATATATAGAAACCACTATTGTTTAAATAGTGGGATAATTAAATTGAAAATTAATATCTCTGTTCCTTCCCTCCTATCTCACTTACCAGTAAGCCTTATTCTTTCGTGTAACAACCTTCTCTCTCGAATCTAATTAGTCTTCCTAAAATAGTTTAATATCTGATTGTTATTTCCCTTTCAATCTATTTTATCTATAAGAAATCAAAGTCATTAAAGTTGCAGTAAGCTCCTCCCTCTATCATAAAAAGACTTTTTTTCTACTTCAGGGACTAGTGCCCCTCCAGTACCCCAAACAATATGGGTGGCTTGTGACATGTTTTTTTCTAGCTGATGTCTTTTCAAATAATCTGTTTGCCTTTGGAGTAGTATGGGTCCTTGGAAGCCAGCGGTGGCAGAGGGTTCAAGGAATATTCCCTCACTGTCCACGAGTAAGGTGAGTAATTTAAAGAGTTCTTGATCTTCAATTGTATAGAGGCCATCGATAAGTTGAGCACAAATTGTTGTTGCAAATCGTGACGGCCTCCCTACAGCCAGCCCATCAGCTTCCGTATGATTATCAATGCCGAAGTCCTGAACACTCACTTGGTCATGCCTGCCTGTTAACAAACCGATGAGCATCGCCGGAGCATGTGTCGGTTCCACAAAAAAACAATGGACATGATCACCAAAGACATGTTTTAATCCAAAGGTAATCCCACCCGGTGCGCCTCCTACCCCACATGGCAAATAAACAAATAGCGGATGCGTCTCATCCACGCTTAAACCATCTTGATCTAATTGTCTTTTTAGCCTAAAAGCAGCGACACTATAACCTAAGAACAGTTCTTGTGAATTTTCATCATCAACGAAGTAACTTTTTGGGTCTTTTTTTGATAGCTCTCGACCCTGGATGACTGCTTTACTATAATCCGATGCGTATTCAATAACTGTAACACCTTTTTCACGAAGCAAGGCTTTTTTCCATTCTTTAGCGTCGGCAGACATGTGAACTTGGACTTTAAATCCCAAAGTCGCACTGATTATGCCGATGCTAAGTCCTAGGTTTCCTGTCGAACCTACAGCAATCGTATACTGTCTGAAAAAGGAGTTGAATGGCGCTGTCGTCAATTTCTCATAGGAGTCATTTTTTGTGATTAATCCGTGGCTAAGCGCCAAATCTTCAGCATGTTTTAGAACTTCGTAGATCCCTCCTCGGGCTTTAATGGAACCAGCAATCGGAAGGTCGTTATCTGCTTTCATATAAAGGCGACCTGATATTTTTGTACGATAGAACATCTCTATTGCTGATTTCATTTTAGTAAGAGGAAGTAGCGGTGATTCAATGAAGCCATTATTCCCTTGGGTTTGGGGAAAAGCTCTCATAAGAAAAGGAGCGAACCGCTGCCAGCGGGCTTCCGCCTCATGCATATCTGCGACATCAACAGGCAAATGTGAGACATGGCCTATGGCTTTAAGTTCAGGGTTTTCCCAGAATACGGGATTTAGATGACTAATCTCTTTCAAAAGCGGATAGGTTGCTATCCATTCGTCGATAGATTGACCTAAAATATTCGATTGTTTCACTTTGTTCTCCCCTTTCGCATCAAATATTCAACCTTACTTTTGTCTACTGTACGCTCGAACGATTGATTGCAAATGATCTTTTGCCTCCGCAAATTGTTTGAGACGATGTCCATTAGCCCCTGAAGGATGTGGAAAGCCAAAAAGGCAGTAATCTCCAGGGATTTCACCATTCTCCACGAGCTTCGAAATCACTGCCGACACCCTTTTGCCTAGCGGCACAAGTAAAAACTTAGATTTAATTTTCTTAAGTTCTTCTGGGAAGGCCCCATAGGCATATGTTTTCAGTAAGGTGGATTGTTCAATTTTGGGTGAATAGCCTGTGTAGTTCTTCCCTTTTATAAACACGGGATATTTTATCACTGACGTTGTATGTAATAAGTCACAAGCGTGATCAAACAGAAGGTGACAAGAACGTAACCCAAAGATTTCATGAACACCACAAGTATCAAGCATCTCAATTAAATGCTTTCTCATTGGACCCGCAAACCGTGCCACTAGTTTACTGCTTTTAATGATATTATCTAAAGAAGCACCTTCGCCAAGTTGCTGTTTTGCCTCTTGAAAGGCTCGTTTCATTTGTGTCCATCCTGGTGTAATCCCAACAATCACGAGTTTAGCGCCACTATTTATAAACTCATTATGAGGGGAAAAATACATTTCTAGATTCCCATTCTTTTCTATCAAGAAATTCGGATGTATTAAATCACTTCTTTGTAGCTGATTAGGCTCAGGCAAATCTTTGATATAGGGTAGAAAATGCTGCAGATAATCATCGGTATTCATCCTGATCCCTTCTTTAAAAAGAGTTTGTTAATCTAAAGATGCTTTTTCACTTACCATATATTACATCTGGTAAAATGTTTAAGAACACGCCTATAATGTTCTTATATATTCTAAAATGTAAAATCCCTACAATTTATTACATAAATTCACTGTGGAAATCCAGAGGGAGAGCCAGTTTCCTTACTCCTCTTCCTCCCCCCACTCGATTGAATAATAGAGGTACTCAAGGGCATCATGAAAGCCCCAGCCAATGCCCTCTGTATCAATGACGATTGCTTCTAGCCGTTCCTTATAAGCCTTGAAGAGGTCTTCGTTTTTATTGCATTGCTCAATTACCTTTTCATACATCGATAACATACTGTTATAAAAGCGCTCGTCAATATCACCATATGTATTCGTAAAGTCCACACCTTGCTCAACATAGTAAAGCATGAGTTCGAAGGTTAATCCTTCATCTCCAGTTATTTTCTTAAAGGAAGAAATCGCCTTTTTGGCTTGGGAAAGTCGAAGCTTTCCAAAACCTCGCTCTGGAAAGAATTCATCTTTAATTTGTGTCTTGTATTTTTTAAATAGTTCTTCTAGAGCTTCATCTGCATTAAATGTCATAAGAAGCAATTCCTTTATATCGTCAGAACTTTGATAGCTTTTAATAATGATATCGATGAGTTCTTTTTGGGACAATGCTTTTAATGCTCTTCTCAAATCGGAAACTTTCATCTTTGCTTTAATTCCTGCCAATGTATTCATCCCCTTTGCTCTATTTGTATCTTTTAGGTCCCGCGGTGAGTGCTAGAAATTAATCCAGTGCTTGAACTCTTCCTTTTCCTCTTCAGTTAAAAGATTCAAATCCCTTTTTGTCCTTAAGATTAAGAAGCTGTCATTTATCCCATTTTGAAACATGGACCATATTTTTTGATTTTTTTATGGAACTCGTGAATAAGGTCGGTGAGTTCATAGTAAGGTAACTCTTGTCTATCCCACTTTCGAAAGTTCTCAAACAATAGGCGAAGTTCATCTTCTGTTACCTTTTGATGATAAAGGTTTAAAATTTCTCGATCTCTTCTTCTTTCTGCTTTGGATTTTTTATTTTTAGCCACAGTGACCACTCTTTCTATTGATAATAAACTCAACCTTTTGAAAAGTAGAGTAAATCCTGTACAATATCATTATAAAGTAAACACGTATAAAATAAGAGGGATTAGCAATGAATGATTTAGAAACTCGGCTACGTCTGGCACTTGAAAAATGTGAACAATTAAAAAAGGAAAATGCAATGCTTCGGAAACAACTTTATATCAATAATAACATTCCTTTTAATGGCCAGCCTTCATATGATAGTAAGATCATTACAAAGCAATCTTCAATAAAAGAAAAAGTCGGGTTGTTTCGGAGCTTGTTTAAAGGAAGAACAGATGGTGATATCTTCTAAAGTAAATTTTTGAATTGATGATAGATACGACTGTCTACTCATGGGATTCCACGAAAAATAATAGTGAACAAATGAAATTGTTCTAGCTTGCTTTTCACTGCGAACAAATTTTAGAATAATTTCGAGGTTATACATTGCTACTTAGAGATCATGAATCCAAACACTTTGATTTTTATGTTCAGGAATATTATAATGACTATAGGAAATAGAATAATCATAACCACCCTTCCAAAGGGTGGTTTGCACAAAGGCTATAAGCCTAAACTACCGGCCGGC
>NZ_BMFV01000010.1 GCF_014639255.1 Pullulanibacillus pueri | reverse complement strand
TAATGAAACAATATTGAATTAAAGAGACTCTAGACTTTTCCCAACTTATTTAGGTGCGAAGTTTGAATTAATAAGAAATAAAATAAGCACACAAGCGAGAGCGGGTAACCATTGTGGAACACCCGGGAGCCAGTACTTGACGTAGACACCAATGGCGGTGATTTCAGCGATCCCCGTTGCAATCCAGCAAAACCAATACGTCCAACCCGTAATAAAACCTGCCCATGGTCCAATGAATCTCTCAGCAAAATCCGCAAATGAACCTGTTGATGATTGATAAACCAATAATTCGCCTAACGCTCGCATCATGAAGAACAGCGCAATACCAACAATGAGATAGACAAGCATAATCGATGGCCCTGCAAGATGAATGGATGTCCCTGCTCCAAGAAAAAGGCCCGTGCCAATTGCACCGCCAATGGCAATGAGTTGAATATGACGATTTTTCAACCCTCGTTCTAGTGTTTGATGCGCCGATGTTTGTTGCTCCATTTAGTACCCTATCCTCTCTAGCCAAAACCCGATCACAGTTGTGAGATTTTACATTTTTACCATTTATGATCGATTGCTTTCCCCAATAGCCCCAGCCTTTAACCCAAGGCATAGGGTCCATAAAATGGTATGTACTCATCATTATATACAGAAATGATAGACCATAACATCCCCAACGTATCAGCATCTAAAAAAAGACATCCGTAAAGCGTCCAACTTATATATTCTGAATATAAGAAGGCTGGGATAAAGGTGTATAAGACAAAGGAAAAACCGAGCGTCATTGGTTTTTCCTTTGTACGTAAGGTTGCTCCGTCAAAGTCCTTCGCTTCCACATGCACGGCTTCCGCCCACTCGGGAATGAAAGATGTTATCCCGAGTGGATCTTCAGCTCATGCTATTCCCACAGGAGTCGACGTATTTGACTACACTTTGTATTTGCGTATGGCACTTACTCATTTTTATAAATAGGATTGTTCGTCTTTTAACTGGGATCATTTCGTTATATCCCAACCTCATTTTTTATCCCTTTAGGTCCGGCGCATATAGGCACGTACGGTGATTGGTGCGAAAATCACAACAATAACAGCTGCGCCGACAAGGGATATTATAAGATCTCCACCCACAGTTCCTGAATTTGTGAGATCGCGTACGGCTGTAACCAAATGGGAAATAGGATTAATCTTCACAAACCATTGAAGCCAATCGGGCATGGTATTCGCCGGCACAAATGCATTTGAAAGGAACGTTAATGGGAACAGTATAATCATTGAAATCCCCTGTACACTGGAAGCTGTGCGGGCAATCACCCCGAAAAAGGCAAAGATCCAGCTGATAGCCCAAGAACAAGCAATAACAATAAGTCCTGCAATAACAACGTGACTGAGTCCGCCGTCGGGACGATAACCCATGATATACCCCATTGTAAAAGTCAGCAAGGTGGCAATGGTGTAGCGGATTGTATCTGCCAATAACGCACCTGCTAACGGTGCAATTCTGGCAATGGGTAGCGATTTAAAGCGATCGAACACACCCTTATCCATATCTTCACGAAGCTGGACCCCAGTGACAACCGAGGTGGTAATCACAGTTTGTACCAGGATACCTGGGATGACAACAGGCAAATAGCTTTTAACATCCCCAGAAATTGCCCCACCAAAGATGTAAGTAAACATCAGAGTGAAAATAATCGGCTGAAAGGTAACATCAAATAATTGTTCGGGTGTCCGACGAATCTTTAACAAACCACGATAGGCCATCGTTAATGAATGACGAACAGATTGGATAAAGCTTGTTTTGTTGCGCAATTGTCGTTCATGAGCGGGTTTAATTGATCCAGAATTCATTATCTTGCCTCCCCTTCCTTATGGGTTTGTTCAGGTGTCGCAGAAACATCCTCTTCTACCCCATGGCCCGTAATGGTCAAGAAGACCTCATCAAGAGTAGGCTTTTGCACACTCAATTCAGCAAGTTCAATGCCCGCCTCCCGTAGAGCAATAAGCAAATCAGTCACACGGTCAGCCTCAGCCATTGGAGCCGTCATTTTCCCTCCCTCTGCCGTGACACTTGATTGAACATTAAGTACTCGATCTACAATTTGACGAGCATTCACAATATCTTGTGAGTTTTTGATTCTTAAATGTAAGGATGAGCTCCCTACTGACATTTTCAACTCGTCAACAGTCCCCTCCGCTACCACTCGTCCTTGATCAATCACCGCGACGCGATCAGCCAGTTCATCTGCCTCTTGCAGATATTGAGTCGTAAGCAATACAGTGGACCCTGTCTTTACCAAACGTCGGATGGTCTCCCACATTTGGTTCCGTGTCCGTGGGTCTAATCCTGTCGTTGGTTCATCTAAAAAGATCAATGGTGGTTGGGCAATGAGACTAGCTGCCAAATCCAATCGTCGCCGCATGCCCCCCGAAAAGTTTTTCAAAGGTCTTTTCGCTGCTTCTGTTAATCCAAACTCCTCTAATAATTCCGCGGCCTTACGCCGAGCTTCTGACCGGCTCAAGCCTAGTAGTCTTGAGAAGATAACAAGATTCTCAGTAGCACTAAGCGCCTCGTCTACTGAAGCATATTGACCTGTCACTCCAATCAATTGTCGAACAACCTGAGATTCTTTTACGACATCATGTCCAAAAATCCGGGCAGAACCAGCATCTGGACGCAGTAACGTCGCTAACATTCTAATTGTGGTGGTCTTACCTGCGCCATTGGGACCCAGTACACCATATATAGTTCCAGCCTTCACATTAAGATCGACACCATCAACGGCATGATTATGACCAAAAGTCTTGACAAGCCCACGCGCTTCTACAGCCCACTCTCTAGATCCAGAGTGACCCTTTTGTTCAATACTCATTAAAAATCCCCCCTCTTTGTCATACTCTAAACGGTCTTGTTTATTTTTAAAATGAACCTACGTTGGAGAACCTCTCCGACTCAAAACGGATCCTTCTCATCTCATTCACAGTAAATCATCACTTTTACTCTCCTTTTAAGAGAGTAAACCCTATTTATGAACTGAATATGAACAAAGTGTCCTTCCTTTTTTGCATATGAAGAAGCAGGTATTCTAAACAGAGGCCACTAAAAGATCTTACGATTTTCTGGAAAACTCACTAGCTTTATAAAAAAGACGACTCTAAAATTCAAAAAATGAATTTCGAGTCGTTTTTTTAGAGAATTATTTGCCTATTGTTCTTCATTTTTATTTCATTAGTTTTTAGATTTCTTTTCAAATTCACTGCGAATATAGCCATGGCTCCTTGCATTTCCATACCTAATAGACCCGAGGACTTTGAAACAGTGTAGCCGTCTGTTTTTTAATTCGCTACTTTCAGCTTCTATTTTATACCGTTCTCTGGACTTTTCCTTCACCTTTGGGCACTGTAGAAGGACTTCTTCCTTTTCGATAACATCAATAAGATTTTGCAGGTAAGTCATTTCATCCTTCAATACGTCAGTCCTTGTCTTAGTGACTTTCATTATAAATTAAAGAACGCAGGAACAGGAGATTTGTAAGCCTAAAGACTTGAAAAAATAGACCATTCCCAAGTGAGCTGAGGCCGTGCGCGCGGAAAGCGAGCAACCTGTAGTGGAAATCAACCTCTCGACACCATCTTGTTTTAAAGGAGACTTTTTCAGTGGCCTCTCTAAACGTCTCCTGCTTTTATAAAAAACACTATGCAAACCGATCCAAAAGTCCTATAAAAATCTGCGGTTATGGAAAGACTAAACATCAACTATTCTACAAATTTAGGGAAGTTAGGTAAAAAATGATTACATTTTCTTTTGCTGTTTTGTTTTTCCTTTTACTCATCGGCTTTCTAAAAATGAACATCTTACACATAACTAAAATTATTCCTTTATGGTTGTTCATTATCTTTTTTTCAGGTATCATCATGAACGCTATTTTTACTAACCTGCAATATATCACAAACCCAAAAGCTCTAGATCCCTATTTCTCTTACTTGATTTTACAAGACTTATTGTTACCTCTTACTCTCCTTTACATAATAAATATATTTATTCGGCTCCACACAGCGTTGAAATGGAGTGCCCTCGTCTTGGGAAGCATCCTCTTAGTTATGGGTCAAAGAGTAGGTGATTCTCTTGGTGTTATTGACTTTCAACATTGGAATCTAGGATACGCCTTGCTTTTGGCGGTGGTCATTGTCTTTATTTCAATCATGTTTTACCTTTTTCTTGCTTCCGATGTCTTAAAGGGGGGCAGAGATCATCTTTAAGTTACCTGAACATTTTGATGCCAATGAATGGTTTGTTATTCTGACCTTAGTATTCTTAATCATTATTTTTATTAGTGTTCCCAAGATAATGCCTAGAAATATGATGCTATCCAGCCTATTATTATTCACGGATATTGGAATAACGACTGACTTTCTTATCGGGACTGATTATCCCGTTGACTTTTATACCGTCATGGATTCACCGAAGCTAGAACTCTTTGATGTCATTGTCTATTTGATTCACTATCCTCTTTATGGTTACTTTTTTACTTATATGATTTACCTGTGGGGCTTAAGGGGGGGTTACCTCTGCCTTTACGTTCTCTTATGGAGCGGGCTTACAACAGGTATCGATTGGATCTCTATCACATTTAATGTCTTCACCTATTTAAATGGATGGCGCATTGAATTTTCAGCCCTGGCTTATTTATTTGTGTTTTCACTTAGTGCTCTAATTGTAAAATTATTTATTCACTATTGGGGAAAAAACGATCCCGTCTAATGGCATAAGCCTTAATAGTCAAAACAAAAGTTGCCCTTATAAGGCGTCCTCAAAGTTATAAATTCTGTCGTTACAAAATAACTTTTTGTTTACCCCTTGCTATTTTGATTTCATGCTGATACTATATAGGGAGCTTGAAATTGGAAGGCTGATATTAAAGTATATCCCGAGTCTTTCCAAGCAGATAATTTTGACCACTTCCTTAAGGAGTTTAAGGCCATACGGACAGCCGGGTCAAATGCCGATTGGCAACTTTAGTTGCCTTATTGATTGAGTTAAAAGCTCAAATTTTATAAGTTGGTTACTTTACAACCAGTGCCTATGCACATCAACTTGTGAAACGGTCAATAAGAGTGGTAAAAGTAATTATTTGCTATATGACTCTGATCCCTATTTGAGATATATTTTAATATTAAAAGCTTCCTTACCATTGTCCTCTGGGCTATATCGGAAACCTATTCCTATGACATTGGTCATGGCTACATTATGCTTTTTTAATATTGATGATTATATCTAAAGCAAGTGTTGTGCGCTTAACAGGCGTCATGCACTTGCTTTTTGTGTTGTTAAACAAAGCTTAGAGGTTAGCATATGCCTCCATGCATGACATAATCTATAAAGTTAGGAGATAAGGAAAATGGGAAAAGCGCTTATTATCGGTTGTGGTGGCGTAGCATCTGTTGCCATCCATAAATGTTGTCAAAACAGTGATGTCTTTGAGGAAATTTGCATCGCCAGTCGCACGAAATCAAAATGCGATGACTTGAAAGCGAAATTAGACGGTGGAAAGACGAAAATAACAACGGCTCAAGTTGACGCCAATAACGTTGATGAACTGATTGCTTTAATTGAGGAAGTACAACCAGACATCGTGATGAACTTAGCATTACCTTATCAAGATTTAACGATTATGGATGCTTGTCTGGCAACAAAAACAAATTATTTAGATACCGCTAATTACGAGCCTGAAGATACAGCAAAATTCGAATATAAATGGCAATGGGAGTACCGTGAACGTTTTGAACAAGCTGGCATTACTGCTCTCCTTGGTAGTGGCTTCGATCCAGGTGTGACCAGTGTCTTCGCCGCTCATGCTCTCAAACATCATTTTGATGAGATTGAAACCATCGACATTTTGGATTGTAATGCTGGGGATCATGGCTATCCTTTTGCTACGAACTTCAATCCCGAAATTAATATCCGCGAGGTTTCTGCTAAAGGAAGCTATTGGGAAAATGGGGAATGGATTGAGACTGAGCCTATGGAAATCAAGCGTGTCTACAACTTCCCTGAAATTGGTGAGAAGGATATGTACTTACTCCACCATGAAGAAATTGAATCACTCGCTTTAAATATTCCTGGAGTCAAACGCATTCGCTTCTTTATGACTTTTGGTGAAAGCTATCTTACTCACTTAAAATGTCTTGAAAATGTTGGCATGACGTCGATTGAGCCTATCGAATTTGAAGGAAAACAAATTATTCCTCTTCAATTCTTGAAGGCTGTATTACCTGATCCCGCTTCCCTTGGTCCAAGAACCAAAGGGAAAACAAACATCGGTTGCATCTTTCAAGGAAAAAAGGACGGCAAAGACAAAACCTATTACGTTTACAATGTATGTGATCACGAAGAATGCTACAAAGAGGTCGGTTCCCAGGCGGTCTCTTACACAACAGGCGTCCCGGCAATGATCGGTGCAATGATGCTTATGACAGGGACATGGAATAAGCCAGGGGTATACAATATTGAAGAGTTTGATCCAGATCCGTTCATGGAAGCCTTGAACAAGTGGGGCCTCCCTTGGAAAGAAAGCTTTAATCCAGATCTTGTAGATGCAGAGTCTGAAAAAAGCTTAGAGCCGGAGCACATTGGTTAAATGAAGTTTGAAGAACTTCCTACACCTTGTTATGTTGTCGATGAAAGTCTTCTTGAAAGCAATCTAAGTATCCTAAAAGGCGTCATGACTCGAACAGGATGCAAAATTGTTCTGGCACAAAAAGCCTTTTCCATGTATACCCTGTATCCACTCATCGGAGAGTATTTAAGTGGTACCACGGCAAGCGGGTTATATGAAGCCCGTCTCGGTCACGAGGAAATGGGGAAAGAGAATCACATCTTTTCCCCAGCCTATCGTGACGATGAAATCGATGAAATTATTTCAATTTGTGATCACATCATTTTCAACTCCTTTTCACAGCTCGAAAGATTTAAAGATAAAGTCCTGCAGGCAGGGAAAAAAGTCGGCTTACGTATTAACCCTGAGTGTTCCACACAAGTGGGACATGCTATCTATGATCCTTGTTCACCAGGTTCCCGTTTCGGTGTGACCCAAGAACATTTTCGTCCCGATTTGTTAGAGGGTGTTTCCGGACTCCACTTTCACACGCTTTGCCAACAAAACGCTGATGACTTGGAAACAACCTTAAATGCCGTCGAGGAGAAATTTGGTCAATGGTTACCACAAATGGAATGGATCAACTTTGGTGGGGGCCATCATATCACACGAGAGGATTATGACATTCCTAGACTCGAGGCTTGTATTAAACGCATGCAAGATAATTATGGCTTAGAGGTTTATTTAGAACCAGGAGAAGCGGTGGCGCTTAACGCCGGGTATTTAGTCACAACAGTGCTTGATACCCTTCAAAACAGCATGGATATTGCTATTCTTGATACTTCCGCTTCCTGTCACATGCCTGATGTGCTAGAAATGCCTTACCGCCCGCCACTGCTTGGATCCGGTGAAGTCGGAGAAAAACCGTTTATGTATCGCTTGGGGGGACAAACCTGCCTTGCTGGTGATACGATTGGTGACTATTCCTTTGACCAACCATTAAAGAGCGGCGACCGTTTAGTCTTTGGGGATATGGCGATCTATACGATGGTTAAGAATACCACGTTTAATGGCATGCCACTGCCAGCCATCGCGGTTCAAGACAAACAGGGTGACTGTCATATTGTCCATCAATTTGGCTACCAGGATTTTAAGATGAGACTGGCATAAATAAAAAGACAGTCTAGTTTTCCAAGAACACTCTTGCCATTAATCCTATATAACTTAAAAGTCGCTAAGCTCACCCATTGGTGATTCTAGCGACTTTTTTTGTGTTTATAACACTGGTGAATCCTTTTCCACCACTCATGGCCCTCACCTGCTACAACAATAAGAATAACCAAGCATTCGACTCATAGTCTGCATAAATAGAGGCTCCAGCATCAAACTGAACCTCTATCTCATGCTATTTAATCACAAAGGCGTGACTCCCGCTCAACAGCAATTAATCATCTGAAACGGAAAATTGCCAAGCCTTCGGATAAAGAGACAGCCTTTCAGCCCGGTACACCCATTCTCCTTCACCAAAGTCAGAGATTGCAGCTTCAAATACGACATTAGCGTCTTTAGAATCATCCACTTCGACGATTCGACTATCTTTACCCGAATTTAACCACCCGAAATCAATTAAGCGATTCCCTGTATTTTGCATAAAGCGATCACTACCAATAATATTTGAAAACAATGACTTGCCTCGCTCTTTTCCATATGTCCAAACGAGTTCTGCCGTTTTTGTCTTTTCATTGATACGATATTGAGAGCCTGCGCTGTATTGTTTAGAGAGATCTGCATTCCCTCTTGTTACAACGACATTATTATCAAAAAGTAAAAGATCAACGGTATCATCATTATGATCAGTAGCGGACTCAGGCAAAATAATTGGTGCATGCTGCCCCGCTGTATATTTAAAGTTATCTCCTACTCCCTTTACGAGATATTTTTGGTATTCTTTGGGCCAACCTTTTGGATCAGATAGAATCCATTTAATTTTATTAGTTTTATAATCTAATTTCATGACCGTATCTTGATTTCGACTAGAAATGATAATGCTGTTATCACTGGAATCATAGACGATAGCATTTTGATGGAACCAGTCGACTTTTCCATCCTCTCTCTTCGGCCCATCAAAATCTTTATAAAAAGATTCAGGGAGTATATCCTTCATATTGATAGACTTGACAATCTCCCCTGTCTGTCGATCAATTTCAATCATGGTGTCCTCGATATATTTACTTGCGCCATCATTCACAGTAAGTAAGAGGTTTCCTGATGGCAGTTCAATAGCGTCATGATGAACAACCGTTTTTTCACCATCATCGCCTGTTTGACTTGCTGCAGTATTATCACTAATTTCATAGGCATTATAAATTTTTCCTGTAAAGTCCATTTCTAATAAGCGATTATAAGCACTTCCACTATTCTTGTCTTTACTAAGGAAAAGGAGATGTCCATTTTTTAGCACTTTAAAAACATGGCTATTATATCTAGAACTATACCAACGAATATCACCGTTTTCATCAAATCCTACTGCATATTTTGTACTAGGAACAGCAAATGTTAGACCATTATCCAAAGTCTCCATTTTACTCTTGTCTATCTTTTTTATA
Source organism: Pullulanibacillus pueri (assembly GCF_014639255.1). Taxonomy (GTDB): domain Bacteria; phylum Bacillota; class Bacilli; order Bacillales; family Sporolactobacillaceae; genus Pullulanibacillus; species Pullulanibacillus pueri. The sequence goes on along the minus strand of NZ_BMFV01000010.1, from coordinate 107,509 downwards.
GAGATCGTCGGTGTGTAGTCAGGTAATTTCCCTGTTTTTATCTTGAGTGTTTTCGTTGTCTTCTTCCCATCCTTCGTCGTTGCAGTGACTTCTACTGTATTATCAGCATTTGCATATAAGCCAAGGATCGGTAATTCATGATGAGTACTATAATCCTCAATCGTCTTTTTAATATCCACACGACTTTCTTTTCCCTTAACGACAAAGCTGACTTGCGCAGGTTGCTTCGAATCAAAAATGACTAAGGCAGACAATGGTGCATTTCCAAACGGGTCCAACTTTACATAAGGAGTATGGATGGTACTACCTGAACTCGCCTTTTTTATCTCTGCTACCCTATCATTTTGGTTATTGATTAGTTCCGTATCAATAGCTGTTTTTATATTAATTTGATGATTTTTAGATTGTTCCCCATCATTCTTAGTGAATAAGGAATCTCTCCAATAATAACCTGCTCCAACAATTAACAATAAAATGATTATAATAAAAATCCTTTTTTTCATTACTCCTTCACTCATTCCTTCTCTATCAATATTTCCATTCCTAATGGCAAAGAAGTATTATTCCATAAACTTCTTAAGATCTCCTTAAAATTGAATTAAACTATCGTTTATAAACGACTACCTCAGACCCTCAAGACGGGTAAAATGAAAATGAATATAAAAAGGAGCACTCTCCTTATTTGGAAAATGCCCCTTTTTATACTATATCGTTCTTATTAAATTTTTTCCGTTATTCTTTTAAAATCCTCATCTTGCAAACCCCAAAAGGGATCTTATGAGAACGTCTTTCCAGCTAATGTGAGGTTGGTTGTCTTTTTATGTCCGTCTCTATAATACTCAACTTTAACCGTTTGACCGACTTGAAGCTTTGAATAGAGGTATGTCGTGAAGTCCGTATAGTCTTTGATGTTATAGCCATTAATCGCAGTAATAACATCGCCTTGTTGCAAGTCAGCTTTGCTACCAGGTGTGCCAGGACTTATTTGTGAAACAACTAGACCTGAGGTCACCTTATTAGGGATCTTAAGCTGTTGAACGGCACTCGCAGGTAATTCAGATAAGTCATAGAATCCGATTCCCATATAAGGACGCTCCACTTTCCCAGTGGTTTCAAGTTGTTTGATAATCGGCTCTGCTACATTGATCGGAATCGCAAATCCGATCCCTTCAACACCTGTATCAGCAATTTTTTCTGAGTTGATGCCAACAACCTGACCATCTGTATTGATCAAGGCACCCCCACTGTTCCCTGGGTTTATAGCTGCATCGGTTTGAATCACTTGAGCGTTGAATTGGACTTGGCCACCATCTGTATCAACAGATTGGGCAATGGTCCTTTCATTCGAACTGACAATGCCTTGGGTTACAGAACCCGAAAACCCTAATGGATTTCCGATAGCTACAACGGGTTCGCCACGCTTGAGCGAACTCGAATCACCAAGACTCGCCACTTTCGTTACTTTATCCCCAGGAATCCTAATCACTGCCAAGTCATACAAGGAGTCAGCCCCTAATAATTTTCCCGTCACTTTTGTATTATCATCCAACTGTACTTCCAATTTACTTGCCCCTGACACTACATGATTATTGGTGACAATGTAAGCATAATCTCCACTCTTTTTATAGATAATCCCTGAACCAATCCCTGTCTCTTGAAGTGCATTCTCCTGTAAGAAGCCACCGTTTGTGTTCTGCATATTAATAACAGCCACAACAGAAGAAGACACCTTATCAACCGCTGTTTCCACTGAATCAGTCACATTGAGACTGACATTCTTTGTATTCTGTGGTTGAGTCGTTGTTGATGTATTGGTGGTCTGGGTTCCACTTACAGACGTCGCATCATTGGAATGATTCGGCAACAACCCATGGTTCTGTAAATAAGGTGAGGCTATGAAGAAGATAAAAATACCAACAAAAGCGCCGAGTAAGCCGGAAAGAAACGTTTTCCCACGCCCATTTCGAGGGGGTTTGCTTCTTTGTTTCTCAGTTTCTTTATAATCGTTGTCATTATCATAATATCCCATTGCTTAACACCGCCTTATTTTCATTTTCTTTATCTTTTATTATAATGATAAATTCAGTAATACTCGGATTATGTGACAAATTCCAAATTGCATGGGTCAATCGTCCATCACTTTCGAAAATACCTCGATTCATTCGCATCTAAACCTATTTTTCTTCAATGAATTCCACCTCTTCATCGACCTCATACGAAGAAGTGTACACCACTTTTATTAAGATTTCTTTAACTTCAAGAAAAGAAACCAGCCACCCCTTCCCCATCACTATAGTTTCCATTGAGTTATTACGCCCATTTGTTATAATTTAGTTAAACCTGTTAGCCTTTTTTAAGTTGAAATTTCTGTGTTCACACCGTGATCGGTGCGGTTCTTTATAGATGGACTCTAAAGTAACCTCTTCACTTGATTCTAAAAATAATTTATTGACCCCTAAGTTCATAGGCTAATAGCGAATAATGGCCACCCGCCTAGGGGAATTTTTAATGGAGGTTACACTTCCTTGCATCATTTGTTTCACTTTATTAACTCAGTTAACGTTGAATTACCCCAATATATTACGCTTTTTGGGAAAAAAATCTATCTTATTTTATTCATCATTATTTTTGCAAAAACCGCCTACATCGTTCTCACCTTTTTACCTGGAGATGCCACATTATTTGCCAGTGGTACGATTGCCGCGAGTGGTCAGTTGCATTTTCAACTTCTATTGCTGCTTTTCTTTGTCGCTACGGTTGCTGGAGATGCGCAAAATTACTTGATCGGTAAAATTTTTTCTCTCTTTAATAAAAGCGATAGATTTTCAATATACAAATTGATTCCAAAGAAATCGATGGATAAAACCCACATATTTTTAAACAATTATGGTAAATGGGCCATCATGTTTTCACGTTTTATTCCTTTACTCAGTACGACCTTGCCCTTTATCGGCGGGCTAACCAGTTACTCTTTCAAACGATTCATTTCTTATAATGCTATCGGTGCAGCCATTTGGGCCATTATATGGGTAGGTGCAGGGGATTTAATTGGGAATATGTCATGGGTCGAACACCACATGTTTCTTTCCTTATTAGGCATTACACTTTTCAGCCTCCTCCCCCCAGTGATTGCCTTTATCATCGAATATACGAAAAAAATTGCGACTGCTTCCAAAGTAACAGATTCCTAACTTTGTAGCAGTCTTTTTTTTTTGCGAAAAAAAATTTTTTCATATGTCTCGTGGACATAAGGAAAGCGAGGACTCTGGAGTGAAAATCTACAACCATTCCGATGGCCAGAAATCCTATCCCTTCATCATTTTTTAAAAATTTTAATACTTAAGACTAATGTAACCGCTGTTGATTTCTTTTATTTGATCTGTTATGGTTGAGTTACAATAGATAGTTTATTTAGTAAACTAAGTCAAAATGATGGAAGAGACTCGAATTATTTTTTTACAGGTGTATGAATGCGTTTTAAAAATAAATGGAAACGCAATCAAGACATATCCCCTTAATCAGTACATTCTCTAACAACAATGGACAAACAGGGAGGATTTAAAATGAAAATGAATAATGCGGTCATCTACTTTTTTGGAGCATTAGGTGGTTTGTTATTCGGATATGATACCGGTGTCATTTCTGGAGCTATTCTCTATATTAAGAAAAGTTTGGGCCTAACGCCTATGACTGAAGGGATAGTCGTGAGCTCAATTTTAGTTGGTGCCATCATCGGCGCTGCAGGGAGTGGACGATTGTCCGATAAATATGGTCGACGCATCAATGTAATGATTGCTGCCGCTATTTTTTGTATTGGAGCCATTGGAACCGCTTTAGCCCCAAATACTGCGATCCTAATTCTCTTCAGAATTGTATTAGGGATTGCCGTTGGATGTGCTTCTGCTCTCGTCCCTTTATATCTCTCAGAAATGGCGCCTGCTAAAATTCGCGGTGCACTGTCAAGCCTTAATCAATTAATGATTGTCACTGGTATTTTAATCGCTTATATTGTGAACTATATTTTTGCTCCCATTGAGGGCTGGCGTTGGATGCTTGGTCTGGCTTTCATTCCAGGGGTCCTCTTGCTGATCGGCATGTTATTTTTACCCGAGAGTCCAAGATGGTTATTAAAGCAAAATCGCGAACAGGAAGCACGGAAGGTCTTACACCACTTACGTAAAGGCATTGGTGTTGAAAAAGAATTAGCGGATATTAAGAAGGCAGACGCAGAAGAGCATGGTGGTTGGAAGATGCTCAAAGAAAAATGGGTTCGCCCTGCTCTCATTGTTGGCATTGGGCTTGCTATTTTCCAACAAATTATTGGCTGTAACACAGTTATTTATTATGCCCCAACTACGATTACCAAGGTAGGCTTAGGAAACTCAGCGGCTCTGCTTGGAACGATTGGCATTGGTATTCTTAATGTTCTTGTCACTATTCTTGCCGTTTGGTTAATGGACAAGGTTGGCCGGAAGAAATTACTTTTGATCGGTAGCATTGGCATGGCCATTTGTCTCTTTGCCCTCGGATTATTAACGAAATTTGGAGGACAATCTGATGCTTCGGGATATATCACCCTTGTTTGTCTCGCCGCCTATATTGTATTCTTTGCTGCCACATGGGGGCCTGTCGTTTGGGTGATGTTAGGCGAAATTTTCCCTCTAAGAGTACGAGGCTTAGGCATAGGAATAAGTGGTGTTGCCAACTGGGCAGCGAACCTGCTCGTCTCTTTAACCTTTCCCTCTTTACTTGATCAATTTGGGAACATGCTTTTTATCGTTTATGGCGTTATGGGGATATTGGCTTTCATCTTCGTTTCTAAATATGTCACTGAAACAAAAGGGCGTAGCCTAGAAGAAATTGAGATGGATTTAAAAAGAAGATCAAACCTTTTACTTGATAAAGAGATAAACCAACATATTAGTTGAATATTCGCCTTTTATAATTGGAATGTTCGGATACCATTAGGTTAGCGTGGTATCCTTTTTTTAACGTCAATTTGTGATATCCCTAAAGTGATAAATAAACATCAACCCAACATAACGGTGCAGGGAATGTCGGATGATTATGATCCTTTTCTGTTATTCTGTTGTTGATAAGGAGGTCTACAGATGGATTCACTTAAAGAAATGAATGAGGCATTGAATTATATTGAGGGTCATTTGACTCAAAACATTGATTTCAAGAAGGTCGCCGAACTGGCTCACTGCTCAGAATATCATTTCAGTCGAATGTTTTCTTTCCTTGCAGGAATTACATTGTCTGAATATATTCGTCGCAGACGCTTGACGCTTGCAGCCTTCGAACTCAGAGACAGTCAAGTAAAAGTGATTGATGTTGCAATAAAACACGGCTACAACTCACCGGATTCGTTCACACGGGCTTTTCAGAATGTCCATGGCTTGACCCCCTCAGACGCCAGAAATACAGACCAAGTACTCAAAGCTTATCCACGTATGACCTTTCAATTATCCATTCAAGGAGGAGATGAAATGAATTACCGTATAGTAAAAAAAGAGGCTTTTAACATCGTTGGTATTATGGATCGAATCCCTATTGTATTCAACGGGGAAAATCCGGGGATCACTGCTATGGGAGAAAGACTAAATGCTCAGTTGATCAGTGAACTCAAAGAAATATCCAATGTTGAGCCTATCGGACTGCTTAGCGCCTCTACAAATTTCTCTGAGAGCCGGATGGAGGAAAAGGGAGAGCTTGATTACTATATTGGTGTAGCAACAACAAAAGAGGTCCCGAAACACTTGGCTAAACTTGAAGTCGCCCCTTCAACATGGGCCATATTCGAGGTTATTGGATCCTCATCTGACGCTCAAGAGATGTGGGGCCGTGTGTTTTCGGAATGGTTCCCCTCTTCTAACTATGAATTAGCAGAAGGACCCGAGTTATACTGGTATGAGGATAATAAAGGCACGCCATCACATTTTAAAAATCAAATTTGGATTCCTGTTGTGAATAAGGATAAATCATAATAAAGGATTCTCACCAAAACCATAAGGTGCCGATTAACCTCCTAAGATCTAAGAGCAACGGCCTTGATAAGACGTAAGCTTAGCAATATATCCAGCAGTCGTAAACCAACTCCGCGTTTGATTTTACAATCAAAAACATAGTCTCAAAACTAAAGTCTACCATTCTGATTAAAAAAGAAGGTAGACTTTAAAATTTTCACTTATTCATTTTAGAAAGAAAATCGCCTAAAAGGTTGTCCAAATCATCCTCTACCTCTTCATTTTCAGTGGCGTCGCTATGCTCTATGTCTTGCCAATCAAAATCATTAATATCATCCGAAGTGCCTTCATCGGCTATCGCTATCTCTTGAGTAGCCTCATGATGCTCTTCCTCTTCCATCAGATCCAGAGAGTTCGCTTCTTCCTGCTTGTCCTCTTGTAAATACAAAGCTTCATCAATATCTAAAGCGTTACTGTTGAGAGAAGCAAGTAAAGCCGTCGCTCGTACTGGATCCGTTAAAAGCTGATAAATAATACTGCCAAGGACAGCCTCAGAATGTTCATGCTTTAACCAATCGCGTTGGGACTTACTCAGCTTTTTAGGCAGGGGAATCGTAATCGTCTCCTGTTCCTTTTTAACAGATTGACTGACACCTCGCATAACATATTCAGCGATACAACTCGAAAAATTTCTTCTCTCTGTTTCTTTTAATTTTTGTAGCTGTTTTAATAGATGATCGGGTGTATCTGAGGGGACACGAAAGGAAATCGCTTGGCCCCTCTTTATTTCAGCTTTCATAGCCTCACCCTACCCTCACTTCTTAACCGTCTCTTTAGGCTTTGATTTCTCGGTCTTCTTCACAAAATCAGCAATCAACTTATAATAAGCATTTGCCATCATCCAAATACTTTCCTTTTCATCTTCAAAAAAATCAATATTGTATCCGTCTAAATTATTATTTAACGTCTTTATGTAATCCTTTAAAACATTGGCTCCGCCCCCGACAAAGTAGCAAATTTCGGTTTGTGAGTTTTTTTGCCAAACATTACGCAATAAACGGTATTCTTTCTTCGCGAGTTCAAGAAGAATCCGATCAGTAATATCATGGACACTGGTCCGACTGCCCTTAACCATAATATGATTGCGGTCTGTTTTTCTCGTAATGATATCGACCACATCTAAACGACTATCTAATTCCACTCCGTGCTTCGAGCGAATTTCTTCTCTTATCGCTTCTAGAGATTCCGAAACACCCAAATTAAATCCTTGAGCCTTGTCATCATCAACGGTTCGATTCTTAATAACGGCAATATCTGTTGACAACCCACCAATATCTTGAATGAGGATTCTTTTATTAATCAAATCTTTATTAATGATTTTCAAATCATTATCCATCACTAAATTAATGAATGCCGCAAAGCCTTCCGGATAAACCTTGATTTCATCAAATTTAATATTGACCTTTAAACCTTGGTACTTTGGTGTTACAAGGAACTCGACTTGATGGACAGAACCAATGAGCTTGGACCGATAGCCAGCATCTTTCCCTTCTTTTACTTCACGAAGTGGCAACCCCGTTCCCAAGGTATAATTGGCATCAATCACATTTTTTGTCCGTGGAAATTGCGATGTATTTTCCTCTCTAACCGCATCTAAAGCTAATGTGGCTAAAAGCATGATTAAAGTTTGATCTTCTTCTGATTTACTACTTCCGGGATCCAATTCTGTTGCATTATTCGCCTTCGTTGCCAGATGACCTACACGAAAAATCACATTGTTCTCCTTTAAAGCAGGGGAGTGGACCTTAATATGGATGCCATCAAGAGGATTCTTATGATCCAATTCCTCAATGCCGATCACCGGCCGATCTTCCGTGTCGATAGCCACAATATTAGGGATATTGACCTCATATTCCCTTTCCCCAAAAAGAGCCTTTATTGAATCATTTCCAACATCCACAGCAGCAATTCTAGATGTTGCCATATACCTCATTCCCTTCCAAATTGTTTGATAGATTTTTATGAGCTTAAACCTCAATTGTTTCTATTAACACTATTCGCCTCTTTTATAAGGCTTGTGGAAGGGAAACTAGAAACGTAAACACTTTGTAAACTAACTCTTTTTGTATACATTTATGAAAACTCTAGTAACAGATTTGTACACATCCCGTCACATCAATATGTAAACACTGTTGTTTTCTTGTAAACAAATCACCTCGAATGTAAAGGCGTCAGTGGAAGTGAGGCGGTTTTGTCAATAGGATCTGTCGTGTCCCAATGTCAACATGAATAGTTCATAGAAAAAAGGAACTGTAGTCAACGACCCACAGTTCCGGTGTGAAAATATTTTATATGTGATAACATGGCCCTAACAGCAGTCATTGTCATTAATTACAAGCCTAGCCTCATAGAATGGTGGCCTTTCGACTTTATTGATATCGACAGTCAAACGGATCTTTACAAGCTACGATTTCACCTATTTATGCCTCTGGTTTCTCCTTTTTCACAAGCTGAAAAGCCTTTTGCAATTCCAAAACCTCGGTACGCAGATGTGTGAATCCTTCTATATCCGGCACCTCTTTAACTGTGGGGATCTGATCATTGTCAACGGCCAGGGCCATCGTTTCAAAAACATATAACCACTGTGCAAGAGTCTCATCAGGGATTTTCCCGCTATTCCCGGTTTTTAAGCTTGTATCCAAATAGTGCTCTATTTGCTCAATGGAGAAAATCACTGGCCACAGTGAATCTATTCGCTCCTTATTACTAAATAACTCGCCTAGAGCCGTGTTATACAGCGTCATTAAATTTGTAAAATTAGTCTGCATTTTACTCCGTTCGCTAATCTTCGTATAGTGAGTCCTGTGACTATGTCTTGAGAACATCGCTAGAATTAATTGCCCCTGGCTCCGTATTGTTTTAGCAATTAAATGATTTAAAAGCTTAGAGGCCGACCGACTTCCTATTAAAAGAGCACCTGCAAGCCCAATAAGACTTCCAACAATAATATCCGTTGCCCTTACTGTAGCAAAGTAAGAGTAGTCAAAGACCTGTGTTGAATACTCTGCCATGATTAAAGCAGAGGGAGTAAAGAACAGTGCTGCCATCCCATAGTTCCTGACAATAAAAAGTTCTGTTACGAAGGTTAGACAGAGGATAACGAGAGCAATGATATACCCATTATGTACCGTGACAAGAATTAGACCGGCAATGAGTAGGCCAATAAGCGTTCCAAACATACGTTGCACCGCTCGATGAAAGGTAGCAATGATCGTATTTCCAGACATTACAGCCGCACAGGATAAAGGAACCCAATACGACCTTTCAAAAGGAAAGATATGAGCGATAAGTGCTGCAATTGTCAGAACAACTCCGTACTTAATTGAAGACAAGAAAATAATAGATTTTTTATCAAACGCACCTAAGAAAATGGTTTTTAAGGAAGGCCTATCGACTTGTACCTCCTGATCAATCTTGTCCACATTCTCATTTAGAATGGCATCTGCATCATAGATCTTTTCAAGGATTTCCCCGACTTCCTTATTCATGTGAACAGGCTGAAGGATCTTCCTATCATTTTTCTTTTTTGAGCCTATACTCTCTGATAAAGCTCGAACGGATGCCCCTAATTCCGGTGGAAAGGCGCTGTTTTTTCCGTTAGAATATGCGACGACATCTATATATATGGCATTTGCATATTCATTTAATAAGTAGAGTCTTTTCCAACCGTTCGCTTTGACCTTGGTAGAATATCCCGATAAAAGAACGGATTCCGTTTGATTCAAAGCTGAAATCATTCTGTTTTTAGCTGCATGAAGCTGACTTGTTCCTACCGCATCCATTAGACTCGCTAATTCCTTATATACTCTTTTTACAGCATTGATTTCAGGACCATGAGGATTCTTAAACCAACCTAACATAGAGATGACCCACGATAATGCCCCACCTAAGAGCACAAATCCCGCACGTAAAGGGGCAAGGGATGGATCACTAGGCATGCCGGTCGTCATCGCAAAACACAAGACAAAAAATATTGCGGAAGGACCAGTAATTTGTAATGCACCAAAAACAAAAATGGCAATCGCACCAATAACCCCCATCACAATATCCGCCCCTATAGGGTAAGGTGCAAGGAGAGTTCCCAAGAAGACCGAAAGAGTGATGCCTATCATGACAAAGAATATCTTTTTAGCTCTTTGTACATATGGGATGTCAAACACATATAAATAGGTGAAAGCGCCAATACAAGCGAGTAAGCCATAATCCAAGTGCCCCAATAACATCCCAATAAAAACAGGTAAAGAAGCTGCCAATCCTGCACGAAAGGCTTTTAACCAAGGAAAAGGGTTTTTGTTGACTTTAAAAGCCTGCTTAAAGACCGTTATTACCCTTCCCCAGAATAATTCCCTCGATTCAATATTTTCCATTCATAATTCCCCTTTTCAAGCACAAACCTGGGTAGTTTTTTCCATATTAGATTTACATCTATATGTCTACCCATCCTTTATTTTAACATGTCCACAATCGGAAAATAAAAAACCTTAATTACACCCCCTGGCCGGTTCACCACGATTTAAATAAAGAGAGGCTAAGTACCCCTCTCTGATTTCCTTTTTTTATTTTTTTGATTACTTCCAGAAAAGTTCCTCCCACTTTTCATGACTTACTTTGATCTGATTACAAAAAATTTGGAATCCATATTTTGACCACACATCATTATGAAATGCATCTGCGCGGTTTTTACCAATATTTCCCTCAAGTCCACGAATAGCAAGATTCATTTTACAAGGTTTCCAAGTGGTAGATATAAGCTCTCTTCCAAAAATCGACAAATGTTCTCCTTCGCCTTGATGACGTAATACAAACTTTTCACTTTGAACCATTGTTTTAACACACTTTACGATCGGTAGAATTCATCGCCTCTTTGCTTTCACACTTGCAAGTATGCCTAAATAGTATTCATAAAAAAGCGAGGTAAGACCTTTATTATCAAAAGGTTTTACCTCGCTTCGTATTATAAGTGTTTATTCACATCTCACTTCGATGACTCTTGCATGATCCAACCCATTTGTGCTGAATACCTCAAGTCGCAACTCGGACAGCTTTTTCAGATCCACTTTGAAATGAACTTGACCATGATAATTATTTTTAACATGTGCAATATCAGTTTCGCCTTCCGCATGCCTTGCAACTAATTTAAATTCTTTTAATGTTTCGGGTTGCGCCTGCCCCCATACCATTTTTTCTTGGAGACCATCAGAATGAGATAAACTAAGAAAACGATGTAGTCCTGTATCTAAAACAAGTGTTATCTTAGAAACCTCAACAGGCTCTTCCCATTTTAATTCTAACCACGGACTTGCGTCATACGGATCAGACATCCAGCGATGAGTTCCAGGACGAGTTAAATCAGGTCGAACCCCTTTTTCACCATGAACAGATCTAGTAAAACCATCCACAACATTTTCAGCCTTTCCTAATTCCTGCTCAGAAGATGCTCGAATATTTGCCAACCGTGCCAAATTCCCTTCAAAAAATTTACCAGGAAGAAATGCGCCTTGGCGGATCAACTGCTGTTGGGCTTCCTTAATAAGATTCTCATCTCGCCAAGCCTCTTTCAAAGGCTTTTTATAATGAACTGTAAGTGCTGCAAAGGTTCCTAATCCTTCTCCCATCACCGCACAAGTTGCCATCACACGTGTACTTGAAAACGCAATGTGAGTTGCAGATAGATTTCTGCCCGCAAACATAAGATTGCTAACATTCTTACTAATCATAGATCGCAAGGGAATCCCGTAAATATAAGGAGTGTAAGGTTGATCCGCTGGCTCCGTTTCCTTCGCATCGATTCCTGCTGGAGGATGCCGGTCCATCGACCATCCTCCATAAGCAATAACATCATCAAAATGAACTGCCTGCTCTAAATCATTTTGAGTTAAAACATGTTGACCAATAAATCGACGTGATTCTCTTTTCCCTGGTAGAAATCCAAACCAATCTAATGCCCAATTTGCAGATTCAGGATGATTTCCACTATTCTTGATGTGATCCCAAACACCAAGCATTATAGCTAGCAATTCATCACGGATGATTTCATTGTCTTTAATAGTATCCATGGTCCCGCCGTACTCGACCCACCAAAACCCATATTCCCATGATTCATGGTTCCTGAATTTCAGATCTTCCTCTGTAAATTTTCTAGCCCATTCAGGAGGTGTAAATACCACTGGTCTCCCCATATCTCTAGCAGTAAATAAAAGTGATGATCCTAACCGATGGGCATCGCGGTTTCTACTTGCGCCAGACTCGTTGAACTCATCGGTTGCCTCTCGTCCTGTTGTATAAAGGGCTTCAGCCTCATAACCTAATCTTCCATCCCCAGTACAATCTACAAAAATATCAGCAGCAATTTCAAAGTAATCTTCCGTACTCTCTCTTGATGCATAGGCAGCAATGATCTGATCACCATCCTTCTTTACACCATTAACTGTTGTATTTAACATCAGCGTTAGATTGGGCTCTGCCCGACACTTTTCATAAAAAACGAGGTCCAACATACTTGCACTTCTCTGTGGGTTGCGCACCGCACACTCAAGCATGATTTCTTCTATAATCCCCGTTTCTCTAGCTTCAGTTTCTAACTCCTTCCCTCTTGGAGAAGCACCCATGATATGCATACGAACTTCAGAAGAACTATTTCCACCTAAAACAGGGCGATCCTGACAAAGAATGACTTTTGCACCGTTACGGGCCGCTGCTAAGGCAGCAGGAACCCCCGTTGGGCCGCCTCCAACAATTAATATTTCTGTTGATAACTGTATTCGATTTTGTTTACTCACCCTTCAACCTCCTTACTCACAAAGTAATCTGCAATCTATATAAAGCGCTTACGAAAATAAAGTTACAAAAGAATTTTTTGATTGAGACCTAGCTATATATAAAATGTGCACTTGCTTTACAAGTCTTTCGAGGGATAATCCTTACCCAATGTGCACTAAATCCTGAAGGAAACTCATGATGAGAATACCCATGTGATTCAACCTTTATCTCCTTATATTTGTTCCAACTTCCGTTACCCAAAAAATCAATCTCAACATCAAATGTTACTTCTACATCAGAATCATGGGACAAATGTAAAACCTTATGGTCAAAACCCGTCATTAAATATGGATCAGAAGGAAATCCGGCCTGGACCTCTTGTTCCCACCAAGGCCCCCCCCACCCTTTTGGCTTCCCAAACTTCCAAAGATCATCTGTCTTACCAAACCATAAGTTAGATTGTGGCTCTCCAGCCAACTTATTAGAATCAGAAATTGGGGTAACTTGGTTCCCTGCCAGTACTAGAAGACCTCTCCACGAACAAAAGTCTGGAACCATGCGTAAATGAGTGCTAATTGGGCGAATCCCCCATATCTTCTCATCATACGCTGTATGTGACAGTTCATAAAACATTCCATGGAAATCCATAAGTAATCGTTCAGTCTCAACTTCACGAATTCTTGGCCACTCCGTAAACCACATATGATCCATTGCTTGTGTTGCTTTAGGTAGACGATACGTTGACCACTGACCATTAATTAATACTCGGAGAATTGCAGAAGCCTTATCAAATCCCGTTGCGAATAAAGGACTCATTCCTGATGAGGTAACTTCACAAAATGGACGTCTCTCCAAAATGGACCATTCTTTCCCATCCCATTCCGCCAATCTCCCATCACTTTTATCCCCTAAATATTCTCTTTCATCATAGGTATTATTGGCAACAATGATTCGCCCATCCTTCGTCCACCCTCCTTTAAAATGTGGGTAACAATCCTCAGAGACTCCAAGTTCTTCTAATAAATTAAATAGTCTTGTAACCTTTAGAGAATATACATTAACTTCGAATAAAAGTCCTTCCATTGTCAAAACATAAACCATATTCTGGGAATCTGTTAAATGCGGCATACAGGCAGTCAAACGATGATCAATCAATTCAGTAATTGTTCGCACATTTCCCTTTGTATTAATAAGATGGGGTCCAATCATCAATTGACTTGATTCTGAGTGTATCATCCGATTAGCATACGTTCCAACAACACTTTCAGGATGCTTCCTGATCTCAAAATGTTCGTTGACCTCAAACAAACCAGTTCCATTACCAGATGAAGATGTGTGGGCCACATAAGTAATAAACCAAAGCTTTTTTGCCCATGGCATCACTGCACCAATCCCTGTTTCTGTTCGCGGCCCTTCAATATCCGCCACAGCGGTCAAGTGTGGCACAACGCCACCAATATTATAAACTTCTTTGCTCATGTTAACCTCCTTAAAAATTAATGAATGCTCTGTTAAAAGAGTCCCACTTTAATAGACTCAGACAAGACTTATTAACTTTCTACTTGATTAAATCAAGATCTTTCAATTGTTTCTTTGCGCTATCTAAGTATGACTGGTATTTAAATGTTGTTTTCAACTTTTTAAGAAATTGATCATATTCATCAAGTGATCTTTTTCCGTATATAAACTTAGTAATTTCTTGTTGTGCAAACGCATCAGCATCCGCTGGGTTATACCCGTCTGGAATATTGACATAACTATTAAGTGCTTGGATCTGAGGCTGATTATCGGCAAAGGTTATATATTTCTGTTGTTTCGGGAATTTTGTCTTTAAATATTCTTTTTCTGGACGTCTCGTAAATTGATATAACCAAAAGTAACCACCCTCTTCATCCAATTTAGGCTTCGTCACAACTTTTCCATCCTTTAAATCGTAGTCTCTGCCTTCAACACCGAATTGAACCAATCTATTGCCTTCCTTCGAGGAAACATAATTTAATAGTTCAAAAACTTTATCTAGCTTCTTCGGATCATTCTTCAGACCTTTAGGAATCGCAAAGATCGCTGGTGTCGCACCTGTATCCCAACTTCCATTATACTGACCTCCAGGACCCTTTGGAGCTGCAATTTGAACCCATTTTGCTTTAGGATTAGCCTCTTTGATCTGTTTGACAAACTGATCCTTGGTAATATTCGGCCAATCGAGCCAAACGATGCCTACCTTCCCTTGAAAGGCTTTATCTTGATGCTGCAGACCAGTATTAGCCATTAAATCAGGATCAACCACGCCTTGACTCACTAAATCCTTGATAAAGGACAGTGCGGGTTTCATGTCAGGGTCAAAGTAGGCATTAACTAATTTTCCGTCTTTTACATAGAAATCCCCAGGCATACCAACACCAAAAGCACCAAATATAGGAGCAAAGGCATTAAGTTGACCTCCAGAAATACCATAAGTATCTTTCTTTCCATTACCATCAGGATCATCATTAGTAAATGCCTCTGCAACTTTCATCAAATCATTAATAGTTTTAGGTTCTTTAAGACCTAATTTATCAAGCCAATCTTTTCGAACCCAATAGGTGTTATAATTAATGGTTGGTCGAGCAGCAATCGCATAAAGTTTACCATCAATCGTTCCTTTTTTAAGACTTTCCTCACCTATGAAATCTATTGTGGTTTTTAATTTGTCTTTATAGGCTGATAAATCTAGAAGAAGTCCTTTCTCCGCATACTGTTGAAGGGTCTGGTGATCGATGACTGAAAATAAATCTGGGTAGTCTCCTCCAGCTAAGCGTGTATTTATATTATTCTTATAATCATCACCTGAAGCTGTAACAGAAAGATCAATATTAACCCCGAGCTTTTCACTAAGCTTTTTATTAATGATATCCTCATCCTTTGGAGGT
This sequence comes from Pullulanibacillus pueri, assembly GCF_014639255.1. Classification (GTDB taxonomy): domain Bacteria; phylum Bacillota; class Bacilli; order Bacillales; family Sporolactobacillaceae; genus Pullulanibacillus; species Pullulanibacillus pueri. Next base: position 91,812 of record NZ_BMFV01000010.1, on the reverse strand, counting down.
AAATGGTCCCCAGTCTCTATTATTTGTAAGCTATTGACCTTTTTTGAAGCTCCAGAGTCCGTTTTTTCTGAGGAACAGCCAGCTAACACCATGCTCAGGATTAAAAATATAATCACAAATAAAAACACATGTTGTTTGAATCTACTTCTCATTTTTTAGCTCACCTCATGCAATTTTTAGTTATCATTAACTCTTCTACAAAATAAAAACTTTGGAGAAATCATCCTTTAATAGACCCTAATAACATTCCTTTCATAAAATATTTTTGAACGAAAGGATAAACCAAAATGATAGGTAAACTTGCAACAATGACTGAAGCCATTTGAATGGTAACTGTCGGAATAGATACATCTGGATTGTTTAACTGGTCCTGAGTTTGCATGATAATATCTCGAATGACAACTTGCAAAGGAAATAAACTACTATCGGTTATATATAAAAGGGGCTGCATGAATTCATTCCAGTGACCAGCAGCATAAAATAAACCGATAGTCATCATAACTGGTATAGAAAGTGGTAATACGATTTTATAGAGAATATAGAACTCATTTGCCCCATCCATTCGAGCAGCTTCAAAAAGTTCCTCTGGTAGGGTTTCAAAAAAACTCTTCATAATTAATAGATTAAAAGCTGCGATGGCATTAGGCACAATCATTGACCATATCGTATTAGTTAGTCCTGTTGCATGAACAACGATATAAGTTGGGATTATCCCACCATTAACCAATAAAGTTAGAACCACTAAAAATAAAATAAAGGTTCTCCCTGGAATGTTCTTCCTGCTTAGTGGGAAGGCCATTAACAATGACAGGATCAAATTTATAAAAGTTCCCACGATTGTTACAAATACAGTGACTCCAAATGCATGGATAACTTTGGATTGCCCTAGTATTTCGTTATAAGCTGCAAGTGTAAATTTCTTTGGTAATAAAATGAAGCCACCGTTCTTTAGGACTTCAGAGTATGGAGTTAACGATGCTGACAACACGTACAATAATGGGAAAACGGCAGTGGCGGCAATGAGTAAAAGCAACACTATAATGATAAAGTCAAAGGAATGCTTCTTAACCTTATTCACCAAATTCCACCCCCCCATCTTTTGGCTAATCGATTTACGCCTAAGACAAGAATTAGGCCGATAACTGATTTAAATAACCCTACTGCTGTCGCTAAACTAAAGTTAAGTTGCTGCAATCCTGTACGATATACCCATGTGTCAATAATATCCGCTACTGGATAGACCTGAATATTATAAAGAATGTAAACTTCTTCAAACCCAGCATCCAATATATGACCAATTCTGAGGATAAAGAGTAAAATAATGATATTTCTTATCCCAGGTAAAGTAATATGCCAAATCATCCGCATTCGATTGGCTCCATCAATCTTTGCAGCCTCATATAATGAAGGATTGATTCCTGTTATTGCAGCAAGGTAGATAATTGATCCCCATCCAATTTCCTTCCAAACATCTGAACTGACCAGTATGGATCGAAACCAATGTGTTGATGTTAAAAATGAAATCGTATTTCCTCCAGACTCAACAATCCAATGATTAATTAGTCCTGTACTTTGTGATAGAAACGCAACTAAAATTCCATAAACAATGACCCAGGAAAAAAAATGGGGAATATAACTTAGGGTCTGTACCCACCTCTTCATCCAAGAGATTCGACATTCATTTAGCAATAAAGCCAATATAATAGGGGGAGCAAACCCAAAGATTAGTCGGTAAAAACTGATAAGAAAGGTATTTGAGAGTAGTTCAGTAAAATAAGGTGAATTAAAAAAGGTTTGAAAGTACTTGTACCACGGGTGAGCCCAAGGACTAGCTATCATTCCATCAACTAAACTGTAATTCTTAAAAGCGACTATTACTCCATAAAGTGGCACGTATTTGTAAATGATAAACCAGATAAGCCCAGGTAAGAGCATTAAATACATCGCTTTATATTTCCAAATATCTCTCCATTTTCTCCTTATTTTAGAAGAATAACTTACAGGTGTCTTAATTTCCTTCTCTTTTTGTAAGTCCATCATAGTATCGACGACCTTTCTCCTAGATTCCTTCTTTATATCCCTCCAAATCTTAAATATCTGCATATTAAATTAGACTATTTGAACTTTAGACATTCACCTTTGGCTAAAATTAGAAAATGTCAATACGCTTTCATGAAAATCTCTTTAATTCAGTAAAGTAACCCCTTACAAAAAGTCGTTTTTTAATTACCGTCACAAATTTATATATTCCAACCTCTCTTCGTCCCACATCCCTTCTTGAAATTTCTCTCCAACAACCCATTCCGTACTTATAATTATAGACAAGAAGTACGTTTGCTTATATGCATAAAATTTGCAAAAACGTATAAATTATTGTTCTTCTGAATTATAAATAAATTCAGCTGGCATTTTTATTCGTACTAGAGTACCAACCTTCTGGCGGCTTACCACTCTTAAACCATATGTTTGGCCAAAACTCATTTGTATACGCTCATGAACGTTAACAAGGCCAATCCCATTAAATTTTTTTGAGTTACTTTCATTCTTATGATTAAATAATTGTGCTTGTTGCTGTTTGTCCATTCCTAAGCCATTATCACGGATATATAGCTTCAAATCATTTTCCGAAATAACACCATTGATTGAAATAATGCCATACCTTTTCCCTGGAATAATACCGTGGAAAATTGCGTTTTCAATAATTGGTTGTAAAGTGAATTTGGGGATAAGGCAATCTAATGCTTCCCCGTCAACATTAATCTCCAAATGAAACTTTTTACCATAACGAACCTGTTGAATTTGCTCGTACAATCGAATTTTCTCCAATTCTTCCTTTAAAGTAACTTTTCGTGAAACATTATCTAAAACATAGGAAATGAGCCCTACCAACGACCGGACCGTTTCACGTATTTCTTCCATCTTTTTTTGCTTGGCTAAGCTACCAATACAAGCAAGAGTATTGTATAAAAAATGAGGCCCTATTTGGCTTTGAAGCATTTTTAATTCATAATCCCTTTTCCGTTCCTCCATGACTTTGATTCCAACAACAAGTTCCTTAATTCTCATTAACATCGCGTTATAACTTTTCTCCAGGTTCCCAATTTCATCTTTGCGGTTTATAGGCAAACTAGATATATTTTCAATTTTTTCTACTGCATTCATGTGCGCAGCTAATTTTCGTACAGGGTGTGTGAAAGAGCGGCTGATGACTAAAGAAGCTAAAAGCATGATTACAATCCATATAAAAGCGACATTTTGATATATTTTGTACAAGTTTTTGATACCTTTATTAAATGAGCCTTGATCACTGAGCTTGACAAGATACCATCCAAAACGGTTTGTTTGATTTATCACAGCAACAAGAGACTGATCTTTCACCTTTAGGTATTGAACTCCCGTAGGTAATTGACTTAGCTTTTTAATAAACTTCGAATCAATCTTTGGAGGATACCCTCTTTCATAGGGTATAATTGGCTTTTGGCTTTGGGTATCTATCACATTTCCTTTTGCCGTCATCACTAAAAAGGTTTGATTTTTGTATTGATAAGATGAGGTTAGTTTTTTTGTCAGTTTATTAAGATCAAGTTCGGCTATAATGGCTGCAAGCGGCTTATTTTTATTGTTTTTAAGGAGAAAAACTGCAGCAGCAGTATTCCCAGAAAGATGGGAGTAATAAGGTTCACTAATACTCATTCCACCTTCGTGCTTTTTAGCAAATTGATATAACCGTTGCAGATGATCATTACCAATTATTTCAAAAAATAATTGCCGGTTTGAATATACTGTACCATTCTCCTTTACAATATATAGGGATTTTACTATTGTATCGTGTGAACTCGTATACTGATTTAAAGATTTACTGACAATTTGCTTGTTATTATTTAATAATCTTTCTTGATCGGAAGACAAATACAACATCATATCTTGCACATCCTCTAGATATTTGGACAATAATTGACTATCCCTCTCTCCTATTTTTTGTGAATAGTCTGTCAAATTATGACTTAATAACTTTTTTGTTTTCTCTAAATTATAGGAAACCATTGCTGAGAATAAAGTTAACGTGACAAGAGATAAACAAACAAATTGTTTTGTGGCAATACCTAGTCGTTGAAAGCGTTGAATTAACCTCATTTGTTATTCACCCCCTTCCTAAATGCACTTGGTGTTAGCCCCGTTTCCTTCCGGAAGAGACTAACAAAATAACGATAGTTAGGAATTCCAACTTTGTCTGCAATTTCATATACTTTTAAATCAGAATTCTGTAAGAACTCTATTGCTTTCTCAATACGTACATTTTTGACAAACTTATTAAATGACTCTCCTACTTCTTTATGAAAAAGACGGCTCAAATAATAGGGACTTAAATTGACCCAATCCGCAACCATTTGCAGACTAAGGGTTTCTCCAAACTTTTCACGAATAAATTTTTTGGCAAATCGTATTTCCTTACGACATTTCTCTCCACCCCCATTCTCTAAATCAGATTTAAGGAGTTCAACCATTTGAGAAAGTGTTGTTACATCTTTTAATCTCTTTATTTCTCCAGTATAGTCTTCATTAAAGTTCCAATTTTGTTGCCACTCTTTTCTCCACCTTGTGACCAATCGCTTGAGATCTTCAGGAAAAATACGATAATTATTTGCCCAGATAACAAAATCCTCACTTAAAAATGTGATGAGACCCTGTCGATCCCAACCCACCTTATACATTTTCTCGTCAATTTCCTTTTGCTTAGGCTGATCCAAATAAGTAAAAGATGGAGGCTGTCCAACAAATACGAGTGTTTTCTCGTCATAAAACCCCACATCTGCCCAAAGATCCGTTTGCCTCACAGTATCAGCAAAATCCTCTTCTTCAACTATGCTGTTGCTAACAACGCCATATATCCTGCAATCCCCATATATATAAGGTAATTGCCTCTCCAAGGTGCTATTAATTTCTGAAACCACGATATGTAATCGTTTGCAAATCAATTTAACATCATCAGGTTCATCAAAAAATAACAAACAGTAATCACAAATTTGATAAGGGAACCATAAGAAGGATATGGAAGTGTCTTTCTCTAACTTTATTAGACTTCGTTGTATTTCTTGGCTAATTAGCAACTTACCCCTCGATTGAGCTTGAACAAATATCCTTACAAGTCTAAATGGAAAAGTTAATTGATGGCCTTCAATAGATAGTTGTTTGTAGAAAGCTGACCATTGATTTGAATGTAACTTCACAGCCTGGTAAAAAAGCCTTGATCTTTGTAATCGTCGTTGTTCTGCCTCAGCAATTTGATAAGATTGTTCACATTCAATTTCATATTTTGCCTTTTCTAATGACTCAGATAACTCATCATCATCAAGAGTAACTTTCATCAGATAATCAAGTGCACCAAGTCGTAATGCTTCTTTTGCATAATTAAAGTCACTATAGCAGGTCAATATAATAAACTGAATTTGCGGATATACTTTTCGGATATTATCTATAAGTTCAATCCCTCCCATTACTGGCATGACAATATCGGTAATAATGACATTTGGAGTATACTCCTTACAAAATTGCAGTGCCTCTTCACCATTCTCAGCTTCTCCAATAAGTTTTGCTCCATTGTTTTCCCAGTCAAATAATCTTAATTCCTCTCTAATAGGTAGCTCATCATCAACAATCAAAACACTTATAACATCCATCTCCAATGTTAATCGCCTCTTTCTATTTAGAATGTCTTATTTTGTAATCACTAAAACAAACATAATGAAGGCATTACAATGAGTGAAGAATAATAGATTAGGTGGTTTATAGATCATTAAATGAATGTTTGCACGTATTGTAATTAATCCCTCTAGTGGGGTTATATGGGATAAATAAGATTGTTTAAATTTTGGCGTTTTTCTAATAATTATCGATAAATAGTTATTTTTTTATTAAAGGTAAAACAGTGAAGGAATGGAGGGTTGGGTAAATAATTTTTATTTTTTTGATTTACCTATTGTTTGTGAAGAATATTCACGGAAGGATTTCTAATTTGCCTTTATCAAAGTATTGTCCACCTGGGAAGTTAATAATTTTTCTTAAAGCAAAGAAAAATACATCTCAAAAAATAAATTAATGCAATAATGCCTTCTCTGAATAAGATGTGATTTAATATAAAGCTGAGAATTATATTTTTAGACAGGTTGCAATATTAATATTTGTAAGTGGATTGACAGCAAGAAATTTTAGTCAATGAATAATGAATGATCGCCTCCCTTTTAATCTAATATAATATCACCTTTACTGACCAGTAGCATCATTTCTCTTAACTAAATTGCTAATCTGATAAAACAATATAGAGATACACCATTATACTATCTTAGGATAGGATAAGTTTACATAGATAGACACGAGTTCATTCTTACGCAATAATAAATTTATAGAGATGATTTATACATAGGAGGGAAATTTTATATGGTCCTTAAAGGCAACAAAATTTACATTCGATTTTTTGAAGATAAAGATGCAGAGTCTTTACTTGATTTACACGTGAGGAACCGTGAATTGTTTCAAAGATATTCGCCCACATTCAATGACGACTATTACACACTTGATTCTAAACGCAAATTTATAAAAGGTTCTATCAATCAAAGAGAACAAGATAAAGGCTATTCTTTTGGTATCTTTTTAAGGGAAAACGATAAATTAATCGGTGACGTCTCTCTGTTTAATATCCTTCGAGGTGCGCTTCAGAAATGTTTAATTGGGTATTCGTTGGACGGGCAATACAATGGTAGAGGGTATACGACGGAAGCCGTTTCTTTAGCAGTCAATTTTGCGTTTAATGAATTAAAACTCCATCGTATAGAAGCAGGGGTTATGTTAAACAACATCGGTTCAATGCGCGTATTAGAAAAGGTCGGTTTTCATAAAGAGGGGATTGAACAAAAAGGAGTAAAAATTAATGGCCAATGGGAAGACCATCAAATATTGGCTATTATTTCAGATGAACACTAGACTTTATTGAATGAAGAATGCCCTCTCACTGTTCGTCATTTCATGCTTAAAAGAAAACCCTCTGCTAAAGGTGTTTTAAAGCGAAGGGTTTTTATTATTGTTCATTCTCTTATCCCGGTTATATCAAAAAACGAAAGATTGTTGATCTCAAAAATACCTTTCACTTTATTTTGTTAATCAACGCCATATATTGTGAGTCTCCATATCCAACCGTTGGGAAAACCTTGAATAATCGTTTAAGCAATTCAGAGGTGGATAAATGTTTATATTTTAAAATATAGTTTACGACGGGATTATTCATTGTCTGCATGTCTAAAAATATGTCTATAGCCTGGGACATGACTGGAAGGAGCTCATGTGTCGGTTTCCTATGATGGATTAATACGTCTTCATAGACAGAATAATAATGTCCTAAAGGAAGCTCCATTTGACTTACCTTAAATTCATCCTCTTTAAAGCAATTAAAAAAGACTTTCCCTTTATACTGAGAGTGTTCAAGATAAGCAAGGAGCGTTAAAAGATTCATCTGACAAAACATGTCTTCCCCAAACCATAAAACGATATAGTCATAGCTTTTCTTAAACAGTTTATTTAAAGGCTTTATGACCTTGTTTCTATAATTCTCTTCAGACTCATGATGTCCGGCAGCTCTCATTTGAATAAAAGCCTTACCAAAAATAGGGGTCGTTGTGGTATTGACGCACATCGCTTCATTAAATGGTGTATAATCGGCATCTCCCATAACCCGTTTGTCTTTAAATTCATCATACATGGCTTGACCGTTTAATATATGCAGTGCATTTTGATCAAATAATGCTCTCTTCCTTGCTTTTATTTGTTCAACCTCAATTTCTCTAGATAGGTTCATTTAACACTCTCCCTCCCTTATGAATAAGTAAGCTTTGATTATACAAAATGAACTAAGACGCTACTCCTCTTTATATTTGTCTTTAACCACACCAGAACCAATACCCGAACCAATCATGACAATCAAGGGGCCAAAGTTCCAAAAAAATGACCCTCCGTATAAGGTCATATCTAACGATGTGAACTTATTCAAAATAATAATGACTATTTTTACGATCAGAAGCACAAGACCTATTAAAAATAAAACATCAAATAATGCTTTTAGCTTTGGATGTGCTAATTGCTTACTATCTTTAATCACTTTCTCTGTCAATTCCTGATCACTCCTTAATAATTCATCAATGGTCACATTAAACAAGTCACTTAATTTAATCAGGATTTCAATACTAGGATAGTTTTGGCCATTTTCCCACTTGGACACTGATTGTCTACTCACAAAAAGTTTTTCCGCTAATTCATCTTGAGACCACCCTTTATCCTTTCTCTCCTTCTTAAGCTTTTCAGCAAAAATCATTTCATCCGTCACCTTTCAATAATCTATAATCCATTATTATTAAATTTGGGTCTTAAAGTAAAGATCGCTATCGTTGCAAAATAGCGCAACCTAAGGTTGACGTGAGCCAAACCCCCTGCAGTATCAGCATTTCAAGGCAAAAAAATAAAGTGACCTTTTTGTAAGGTCACCTTACTTAAAATATTATAATTAAACTGATTTAGATTCAGTTTATCTCGTTATATTAATCCAACGCTCTTTCGACATTTTTAAATTGGTTATAAAACATGTTATAGTATCGGCCTTGATGATTAATTAAGTCTTCATGGCTGCCTTTTTCAATAATTTCCCCCTGATCAATGACCATAATGGTGTCCGCATCACGAATGGTATTGAGCCGATGGGCAATGATAAAACTGGTGCGATCCTTCATAATCGAAAGCAAAGCATCCTGAATATGAAGTTCTGTCCGCGTATCAATACTGCTTGTAGCCTCATCCAATATAAGTAAGGCAGGTTTTGCTAGGAATACCCTCGCAATCGCGAGGAGCTGGCGCTGTCCCTGACTAAGATTTCCGCCATTTTCTGACAGTAGTGTATCATACCTGTCTGGCATCCGGTTAATAAAAACATCGGCATGGGCCATACGCGCCGCCTCTTCGACTTCTTCATCTGTTGCATCAGGATTTCCGTATTTTATATTTTCTTTGATGGTCCCGGAAAATAAATACGTATCCTGAAGAACAAAACCAAAGCTTCTTCTTAGGCTATCTCTCGTAAACTCTCGAATATCCACACCATCAATTAAAATTCGGCCTTCGGTGACATCGTAAAATCGTGTCAGCAGATTAACGATCGTCGTTTTCCCCGCTCCGGTTGGCCCCACCAAAGCTGTGCTTGTTCCTGGTTGCGATTCAAAGCTGACATTTTTTAAAATCGGTTGATCGGGCCGATATCCAAAGCTGACGTTTTCAAAAACAACATGGCCCCTTGGATTCGTAAGTGTCACCGCATTCTTCGCATCACGCGGCTCTTCTTTTTCATCAATGATTTCAAACACACGCTCTGCTCCAGCCACTCCCGATTGAAGGACATTAAAAATATTTGCCAAGTTATTAAGGGGTTGCACAAACTGGCGTGAATATGTTATAAAACTTGCGATTACGCCGACAGTGATCATACTCTTCACAGCGAGAATCCCCCCGACAACCGCGACCATGGTAAAGCCAAAATTGTTAATCACGTTCATTATCGGCATAAGAAATCCTGACCAGATTTGCGCCTTAAGACCCACTTTAAGTAAAGACTGATTCACTTCTTCAAACTCTGCAATCGCCTTTTCCTCATGGTTAAAGGCCTTTACAACCTGAATGCCGGAAATGGTTTCTTCAATATGCCCATTCAACCGACCAAGTTCCATCTGATTATTTTTAAATAACACCGATGTTCTGCGCGCAATGGTCCGGGTCAATAAAAACACCAACGGCACTGTGATCAAACTGGCTACTGTTAAAATAGGGCTTAATATGATCATCATGACAAGAGAGCCAGTAATGGCTATAAGTCCTGTCATTAATTGTGTCGTTGATTGCGAAATCGTATTGCTGACGTTGTCAATATCATTTGACAGGCGACTCATGAGTTCACCGTGCGTTCTAGAGTCAAAAAAGGCAACAGGGAGCTTTTGTAGCTTTTTAAACAGGTGACTTCGCAAGCTCTTTACAATGCGCTGAGAGACACCAGCCATCAGCCAGCCCTGCAAAAACGTTAAGCCAGCATCGGTGATATAAGCCCCCGCAAGAATGATAATCATGATTTCAAGAAGCGTAAAGTTGACCTGACTGCCTAATGACATAGCGTCAACGCCCCTCCCTATTAAATAGGGAACGGACAGCGTCACAATGGCATCTATTAAAATGAACAAAAGTATGATGGTCAATAGCTTTCTTTCTCGGCCAAAATAGCTCCATAGTCGTTTTAATGTGCCTTTAAAATTCTTTGGTTTAACGACAGGTCCTCTGAATCGTGATGCACCGCCTCCACCTGGGCGACCCATTGGAGAAAATTGTGGCGCGCGAGTCTGATTTCCGCTATTCCCACTCGTTTGTACAGATTGGTCTGCCATTTACAACACTTCCTTGCCCATTTGCGATTGGTAAATTTCTTGATAGACACGACAGGTCCTTAAAAGCTCAGCATGCGTTCCCAAGCCGACCACTTCGCCTTGATCCATCACGATAATTTTATCTGTGTCCATCACAGAGGTAATCCGTTGCGCAATAAGGAGGCACGTAAGCCCTTTAGCATATTTCTTCAAGGCTTCCTTTATCCGAATTTCGGTCGCAACATCGACCGCGCTAGTACTATCATCAAGAATTAGAATTTCCGGTTTTCTGACCAAAGCCCTAGCAATAGACAGACGCTGTTTCTGACCGCCGGAAAAGTTGACGCCCCCCTGGCCTATTCTTGTCTCATAGCCCTCAGGTGTTGCCTGAATGAAGTCATGGGCCTCCGCTAACTTTGCCGCTTGTTCTATCTCATCCATCTCGGCCAGATCATTTCCCCACCGGATATTCTCAATCACACTTCCAGTAAAGAGAATATTTTTCTGCGGGACAATCGCAATTTTTTCGCGCAAATCATGAGGATTAAACTGCTGAACATCCACACCGTCCACTTTGATGCTCCCACTCGTGGCATCATAAAATCGAGGAATGAGATTTACGAGCGTGCTTTTTCCTGATCCCGTTGATCCGATAATCCCAACAGTTTCTCCTGGGTAAATACTAAAATGGATATTTTTCAAAACCGCATCTTCTTCTTTCTCAGAATAGGAAAACATGACATCATCAAAGTCAATTCGTCCCTTTATATCTGTCTTTTCTGGACTACGGTCATTCCAGGTGATCTTATCTTGAGTAGCAAATACTTCACCAATACGAGAGGTCGAAGCCCTTGCCCGGACAAACATATTAAACACCATGGAGATCATCATAAGCGAGGTCGAAATCTGTGTCATATAATTAATAAAAGCAATAATATGCCCCACGTGCATGGTGCCATTATTTACGCCGAAGCCGCCCATCCACAAAATAACGACGATGCCAAAGTTGACCACAAGTAAAATGGCGGGACCAAAGATAGACATTATCCTAATGGAGGAAGTGGAGCGTTGCTGCAGATTGTCATTTGAAGCACTAAACTTTTCGACTTCAAATTTTGACCTGTTAAAAGCCTTCACCACACGAACTCCAGATAAGTATTCCCTCATGATACCGTTTACGCGATCGAGGGCTTTTTGAACCTTCATAAAAAGTGGAAATCCCAATCTCATGTTTAAAATAATTAAAATAATGACAATCGGTACGACTACGGCCAATACAACTGAAAGCTGGGGATCGAGCCTGACAGCCATAATCAATGCCCCAAGAGCCAGAAGTGGCGCCTTAACAAACATTCTCATTAAACCATTGATAAAATTTTGCACCTGAGTCACATCGTTGGTAAGTCTCGTAATAAGTGAAGCCCTGTCGAATTTATCAATACTTTTAAACGAAAGCTTCTGGATTTTTTGAAATAAATCTGAACGTAATTCTGCAGCGAAGTTCTGCGACACAATGCTGGCTAAAGTGCTTCTTAATGAAGCCGCAATGGCCCCGCATACCGTCATCAATAGCATGAAGCTCCCTAGTTTTAACACGTAATCCAGGTTCTTTGACGCCACACCAACATCAATGATCTTAGACATGATCGTTGGCTGCATTAAATCACTGAGAGCTTCGCACATTAAAAAGAACACAGCCGTAAAAAACAGCTTCCAATACTTTTTTGCATATTTTCTTAAAAAATGCATCCATCATTCCACCTTTAGACTTTCGGTAGATCGTCCTTTTTCGTTTTGTCATTTAAAAAACTTGGCTTTACTTCGCTGCTTCGCTAAGCACAGCCTGATGTTGGGGCATATGCCTTCATACCATTAAAGTTGCCGTCAAGCAAGCCCTTAACGGAAGATGCGAGAGGCCTTCAGGAAAAGCACTCGCTCAAGGAATGTGAGCAGCTGGAGTGGAGATCCGCACCTATGACCAAAATTTATATGGCCACATTCTATTAAAACAAACCCATCATTCGGGTCTTCATTACATTCTCGCTAAATAAAGAAAGGGGTTATTGTTGATTCTATTATTTTTTTCTACTCTTGTTGGTGATCTTAATCTGATCCTTCTCTTAAATTTTCAGACAATTGTTGAAGAAGGTGAATGAAGGTCTCCTGCTCGTCTTCCGAAAACTGACTTAATCCATTAGTTAACTGATGGAGATAAGAGGCCCTTCCTTCTTGGATCATTTTTACTCCCTTTTCTGTAAGAGACACAATTTTCACTCGGGCATCATGAACTGAAGCCCCACGCTCAACATATCCCCACTTCTCCAGCCGATCAATCATCTGTGAGACCGTACTCATGCTTACATTAAAATGTTCAGCAATACTTCCCATTGTGCAATTTTCTGACCTTCCTACATGCCGTAACAATGTCCATTGTAGGCGGGTAATGTTCTTATCGCCATGTGTCAACCGACCTTCGCGAAGATGCCGGTTAATAAACCGCCAATGGGTCAAAAACTGATCCACTTTTCTATCTTCAATCATAAAAGTCCTCCCGTAATTTATTTTATTTAGTTTACTAAACTATTTTGATGTTGTAAATAAAAAAGAGTTTAAAAGAAATAACCCCCTAACAGAAGTGCCCTAACCGAAAATTCCTGAGCATTTGCTAAGAAGCTTTAGAGGATATTAAAACATGTAACAAAAGAAAGCTACAACTCACAAGTCGCGTACGAAACAAGAGGATAACTCACAAAAGAGACATACGCGCACATAAATTTGTGACCACATTTTTGAGGAACCAGATGGTGCGTCGAATACCGAACCAACCTACAAAAAAAATCGTAAATATACACTTTCTCTGCGAGGATGATTCTCCTAGAAGCTTTCGTTAATCCTGCTGGATATGGGGAAAGCGAGCAACCTGGAGTGGACATCAACCAAAATTTAGATTTCCAGATGTTATAAAAAATACCCCTGCAGAGTGGCTACTTAAAGTAACGCCTCTACAAGGGTATTAGTTTAGTTATTATTTAAGATCGAAACGATCGGCATTCATGACTTTAACCCATGCCGCGATAAAGTCTTTGACGAATTTTTCTTTGTTATCGTCTTGAGCATAAACTTCAGCTAATGCACGGAGCTGTGAGTTTGAACCAAATACAAGGTCAACTCGAGTGGCAGTGTGCACGACTTCACCTGTACCACGATCACGTAATTCATAAACGCCACCTTCGACAGGCTTCCACTCTAAACTCATATCAAGCAAGTTTACAAAGAAGTCATTCGTTAGGGTGCCTACACGATCAGTGAAAACGCCGTGTTGTGTGCCTCCAAAGTTTGTACCTAGCACACGCATACCACCGATAAGTACAGTCATTTCTGGTGCAGTTAGGCCAAGAAGTTGTGCCTTGTCTAAAAGAAGCTCTTCTGGTCCTACGCTATATTCCTTCTTCTGATAGTTACGGAAGCCATCAGCATAAGGCTCAAGTACAGCAAAGCTTTCAACATCCGTTTGCTCTTCCGTCGCATCTCCACGACCAGGAGCAAATGGAACAGTCACATCGAAGCCTGCATCTTTAGCAGCTTTTTCAACGGCAACACTACCGCCTAAGACAATCAAGTCAGCAAGGCTAATTTTTTTATCAAGGTGATTTTGGATTTCTTCTAGTACATTCAAAACTTTTTCAAGCTGTTCTGGTTGGTTCACTTCCCAATCCTTTTGAGGCGCAAGACGGATGCGCGCACCGTTAGCACCACCGCGCTTATCTGAACCACGGAACGTACTTGCTGAAGCCCAAGCTGTTGTTACAAGCTCACTAATTGTAAGTCCGGAGTCTAAGATCAATACCTTAATCTTTTCGATTTCCTCGTCTGTCAATTCATAATCGACTGTTGGAACTGGATCCTGCCAAACAAGCTCTTCTTCTGGAACTTCTGGTCCGAGATATCTTGAACGAGGACCCATATCACGGTGTAAAAGTTTGAACCACGCACGGGCAAAAGCATCATGAAACTCCTCTGGATTTTCATGGAAACGACGAGCAATCTTTTCATAGATTGGGTCATGACGTAATGCTAAATCAGAGGTAAACATGATCGTTTGAACCTTTTTAGAAGCATCTGCAGCATCTGGTGCAAGATCTTTTTCATCAGGATCTACAGCCATCCATTGATAGGCCCCTGCAGGACTCTTAGTGAGCCACCAGTCATACCCAAATAACAAATCAAAGTAACCATTATCCCACTGTGTTGGATTAGCTGTCCAAGCGCCTTCAAGACCACTTATAATCGTGTCGCCGCCTTTTCCGCTGCCGTGGGTACTTAACCAACCTAGACCTTGCGCTTCAATAGGAGCAGCTTCTGGCTCTGGGCCAACATGAGCAGCATCCCCTGCGCCGTGTGCTTTACCGAAGGTGTGCCCACCTGCTATTAGGGCCACTGTTTCTTCATCGTTCATTCCCATACGCCCAAAGGTTTCGCGAATATCACGTGCACTCACCTTAGGATCTGGTTTACCATCTGGACCTTCCGGATTGACATAGATAAGTCCCATTTGGACGGCTGCAAGTGGGTTTTCAAGCTCACGATCGCCAGAGTAACGATTATTCCCTAGCATTTCAGTTTCCGTTCCCCAGTAGACATCTTCTTCAGGATGCCAAATGTCAGGACGACCTGCACCAAAACCAAACGTTTTAACTCCCATTGATTCAAGTGCAACATTACCGGTTAAAAGAATTAAGTCAGCCCAAGAGATCTTATTACCGTATTTTTGCTTAATTGGCCATAGTAATCGGCGTGCTTTATCAGTATTGGCATTGTCAGCCCAGCTGTTAAGTGGCGCAAAACGTTGTGAACCAGCTCCACCACCGCCTCGGCCATCCCCTATACGGTATGTACCTGCGGAGTGCCAAGCCATACGAATAAACATAGGACCATAGTGTCCATAGTCGGCAGGCCACCAATCCTGACTGTTTGTCATAAGATCACGAATATCTTGCTTAAGAGCCTCGTAATCTAGCTTTTTAAATTCCTCTGCATAATCAAAGTCTTCACCCATTGGGTTAGATTTTTTATCATGCTGATGGAGAATACTTAAGTTCAACTGATTTGGCCACCAGTCTTGATTGGTTGTGCCACCAGATTTGAGACTCGTCGTGCTTCCATGATGTACTGGGCACTTTTCAATGTTAGTGTCTCCGTGATGTACTGGGCACTTTTCAATGTTGTTCGTCTCTTTATTGTCCATTTCTTCCTCTCCCCTCTAAAAATCAAGAAATATATAGCTATGTCACCAACTACGATGACTAATAAACTATAATAATTATTATATAATTATAATACTAAATTTCTTCTTGAATTAAAAGTATTAAGCTTTGACAATTTAGCGAATGGATTTGCTGTTTCCTTTGAATGCTCTTGGACCTTTATTTTTAGAGTTGTAAGTGCGAATCTCCATGTATTTTTCCAATTATAAAATGAAGACTTGATTGAGAACGATATATCTATACTATTACCATTTGTATCATTCACATTCTCATTTTCTCATCTAACTCTCTATTGCTACTTACACCCCTTCCATCCTATTATTCGGATGAAATCTTTATCATTATTATAGCATGTTCATTTCAGATAAGGTTGAAAAGAGGGGACTTTCCTGAGGGCCTAGTGTAAGCTATGTCTGTCAGAAATAACCTATGTTATACAAAAAGTATTTCGCGGGTCCTTTTTAAACCCACTATTAAATTTAGCAGTCTATGGCCCTCTTCTATTAATGCTTCGCGGTCCTCACTGAGAAGTCCTTTAAAAAGGGCAATAATAAGCCTCACAGCCCTTTTGTCTTCTTCAATTTTCCATACCCCTGCAACGAAGCCATCAATGAGAAGGGTCGGTTTGATAATACCATTTCTAGTGAATACTTTGCCTCGGAATTCCTCTGGTATGATTCGCCTTCTATCTGCATAGGAGAGCAAGAGGTTATCAAAGCCTCCAAGGAATCGCGGTGGAGAGGCTATGTTCTGATCGGGTCTCGGTGCATCAGGGATATCAAATAGCTCATTGCCTTGATCATCGTGAAAAAGGATAAGTTGTGGTCGAAGGTGATCTACCTTTTCTCTAAGTTTAGTGAGGCCAGACCAGACTTGCATGTCTCGAATAGTAGCTGGGCCGAAAGCAGCGAGATAACGAAGGATTGGGTCTTCTATTTTCAAATTTGAGAAGGATGGCTTGCCTAGCCATTTTTCAGAAGAGGTATAAACCGCTTGCCCACTTTTTCCCCATAATCCACGTGGCGGTAATTGAATGAGAGGGACATACGTCCTAATAACAGCAGCTAAAGCCGCGGGATGAACAGCCGGCCATTGCTTGTTTAATTGCTTACCAAGTTCACCCAAAGTCATTGGATTGGTTTCGACTAAGGCACAGCCACTCTCAGCGACCGCTTGGAGGTCCAGATCCTTAAGATCCTTACTAAAAGCACTTTTTAATGCCTTTTCATGGACAGATTGAACTAAAGGTCGCAAACTCAAGCTATCCTGGGATGACACTAAGTGGAGAGTGGCGCGCATTAAGGAGAGGCGGACGACCTTTTTTTCTTGAATGAGATGGGATAGATCCTCTGGGCGAAATCCTTCAACCCGTGTCCAAAGACTAAAATAAGGGGCTTTAGGGTCCTGAGATTGTATGCCGACAAGACGTTCAATACTATCTAACACTGATAAATTTACACGTGTCAGCAGCATTTGCCGTGCCAGTAGAGCACGATTCAACGCCCGAGGACTAAGGACTGGCGGTATCCCCAACGCATGCTCTTTTCCTTTAATGATATTATTTTTCATCATTAACGAAGCCCCTCATTGACCAAATTTCCAACTGGAGGATCTCTAAAAATTAATGATATAAACGATCATCTTTTATAAAGATAGAGCCCATAATCCTGCATGACCGACGGATGCCCTTGCTGTCTGATCTTGGTTGCAATATTACCGCGGTGGTAACTGCCATGAGTCACAACGTGCAGGACTGACTCATAAATTGAAGTTTCTAATGGACCTGCATAAGGGTTATCAACAAGAACCCCTTGATCCCTATCCTCCTGATCAACTAAAAAGGCTCGATGTTTGAGGGATAAATCATCATAGAGGGCTTCTATTTCCTCTATCTCTTTTGCTTCAAATTGTTCTTTTAATTGATTTGCCGTTGTCATCGCAGCATTCATCGTTTGACCCTTCATAATGTCAAACCATGTTTGCTCAACAAGATAAATATGAGATAACACTTCTGAAACTGAAGAAAAACCAACATTGATGTCATGATGATACAGGTCCTTTGGAAGTGACTTTATCCGATTAATCATTTCCTTATTGGCCCAAACATTGTAATCATACATATCTAATGTGGGGTTCTTTTTCAAAAGTTTGTCCTCCTTGTTCCATTACAATGATTCATTAGATATATTATATCACCCTCTAATATACCCTCATTTGTTTAGGTTATGGTGATTCCCATGGTAGACTCCTTCTTGCCGTATCACATCTCCGAAGACCTTACTTACCCATTTAATGTCGTAGATAAAATACGATAAAAACGTGTCACGTTTACTTCTCTAGAGATTTCCACATTCCCAGCTTGATCGGCTTTAAACGAGGTGCCTCCCATTGACGTTTCTTCACTGATTTCAACATGGACAAACCCTTTTTCAAATTGACACACATCGGAATGAAAAACACAAACTGCCGCCAATGGATCATGCAGTGTTAACTTATTAGAGCTTTCCAGCCACGCATGTCCAAAATCAAATACTGCTTTCATCAAATACGAGTCCGCATGGAAAAGTTCTCCCGCCCTTGCTGCTTCTATGGTCAATCTATCTGTGACTTCAAGTGTAATTGCCCGATGGATCGCTGTCTTGGAGGAAAAAACGATTTTGGAAGCGAGCGGATCCGCCCATGAGTTCCAATTGTAGTGGGCCTCGGGTAACGGCTCCCGACCAAAATAGCCATTCATGACATAAAGTCCCTTTAACAAGGACGGCGCATCCGGATATGTGTTAAATAGGGTCGCAATATTGGTCATGTTGCCGATCCCGATCAATATAATGTCATGTGGATGCGCTGTAATTAACTCATACATGAATGCAGGTGCATCTGATTTTTCATAGTTATCATGATCCCAGCTTGCTAATGCCACTGCACCATCCGGCGTCGGATATACAGGTACTGGCTGCAATGTTGTGTCCAATCCCGCGACGATCGGAATATCCCGCTTGACCGTTTGACATATCGCATTTGCAACTGCCGCCCGTTTATCCGATTCTCCGCAAACTGTTGTAATGCCAACTAAATCACACTGTGGCTCTTTTAATAAATACGCTAGGCAAATGGCATCATCTATATCTCCTCCAATATCTGTATCAAGCAGTACTTTTTCCATTTTTTTGCTCCTTCTATCTTAAATTAAAGATTAGGTCTACAAGAGTCGATTACACATTTCCTTCAGCATAATATAAATAGAAAAAAGACAGGCATCCCCGCTCACCTATCCTTTTTCTTCACTGTCTCAGGTTCTTTTAACAGGATGATTCAATTTTCTTTTGTCAGTTTTAAAGCTCCCTTTAAGGAACGCCAAATCGAATTTGTGCCATACATAAGGACGCCACCCTTGTAAACACGCATCCCTATAAATATTAATAGAAAAATCACTGCTACATTAATCACAATGCCAGTCAACACTTGCCATAGAGGGATATCTAAAATCCCTACACGGAGGAACATGACAATCGGTGTAAAGAAAGGCACAAAGCTCATGACCGTGATCACTGGTGATTCTGGTGAATTTAATCCAAAGACAGATACCAAGAATGTTGCTACCGCGAGTAATGTGACTGGAGCTACGGCCTGGTTGATATCTTCCACACGACTGACGAGTGAACCTATCGTTGCAAATAAGGTTGAAAAGAGAAAATAGCCAATAAGGAAAAAGAGAATGGCATATAACATCAAACTAATCGGCACATGTTTGACATAACCCACGATTGAATCGGCACTTGATGATTGTCCAAAGATCGAGGCTACGTCATAGGTCACCCCAAAAAGGACGATATATTGCGTGATACCCAGAAGAGCAATACCAATAATTTTCCCGAGCATTTGCGTAACTGGTGAAACACTAGAAATAATTATTTCCATAACCCGTGAAGCTTTTTCTGTCGCAATTTCCATTGCAATCATCGAGCCAAAGCTTAAGATCGAAACATAAATAATAAAATTAACAACATATACAAGGCCTGATGCCTGATTGATTTCTTTTTGTGATTTTGCATGTTTATCTAAAGCTACTTTCTGGAAGGCAACCGGTGTGAAGACATCGGCTATTTGGTCATTGGTGAGTCCGAGACGTTGCGTCGCCTGCATCACTTTCACTTGTTGTAAGGATTGTTGAATCATCTTTATCGTATCGTTATCGGTAATCTTAGAAGCCTTATAAGTCCCAGCAAGAGAACCATCTGCCTGTGTTGAAACGATTAAATAACCATCATAGTCATCATTGGAAACAGCCTTTTTCGCGGCCCCTTCACTGCCATCAAAAGAAGATAAATTTACTTTATTACTCGCTTGATCAACCTGCTGCTCCAATGCAGCATAGATATTTTCATTGCTATTATCGATCACCGCGATCTTTTTTTGATCATTGCTAGAGAAGGCTTTCGTCATTTTATCAAAATTAACGATAACCCCAAGAACAATAACCATAATTAAAGTAGAGATGATAAAGGAACGTGCTTTAATTTTACTGGCATATGTATGTGAAACAACCGTCCAAAATTTATTCATGTGCCGCTTCACCCACCTTATCAATAAAAATCTCTTGAAGCGTAGGCTCTACAATCTGAAACTCTCGAACAAAGCCACGGTCCTTAATAGCATTAAAAAGATTGGCCGCTTTTTCTTCAGATTCTATTTGCAGTTTTGTAAAACGATGATCACGTTCAAAGTGTGTTACACCAGGTATCTCTTTAAGATCTTCTGTATCAAAGTCACCGCGAATGACAACATTTTTCTTTCCGTAATTGGACTTAACTTCATGTAATGACCCATAAACTATGGGTCTACCATGATGGAGGATACAGAGGTTTTCACATAACTCTTCGACATGGTCCATGCGGTGGCTGGAAAATAAAATTGACATACCCGCGTTTTGCAAGTCCTTTACCGCATTCTTCAGGACCTCAACATTTACTGGATCCAGCCCTGTGAACGGTTCATCTAGAATCAAGAGCTTCGGGCGATGGAGGACCGCCGCAATAAATTGGATTTTTTGTTGATTCCCTTTAGACAAATCCTCTACCTTTTTATCGTAGTAATCCGACACGCCAAAACGCTCGAGCCACGCTTTAAGCTCCTTCACAATCTCCGGCTTTTTCATGCCTTTTAATTTGCCAAGATAAATCATTTGTTCGAAGACCTTAAGCTTTGGATAAAGTCCTCTTTCCTCCGGTAGATATCCGATTTGATTTGTCATCTCATAGTTGATGGGTTTTCCTTTCCAAGTGATCCTTCCAGACGTCGGCTGAAGAAGGTCTAAAATCATGCGGAAGGTTGTCGTCTTTCCTGCGCCGTTGGCACCAAGCAACCCAAATATCTGTTTCTCAGGTATTTCAATCGATAAATGATCCACCGCAGTAAATTGATCAAACGTCTTTACAACTTTTTCAAGAATGAGTGTCAAAGCTCTCCCCCCTGTTTATACCATTAATATCTTTACGGTCTAACTACACATTCGTTTCGAAATTTTTTATTACTAATAATGAATTTTAAAATAGCACTACTCTTTATCGTTAAGAAGGATTCAACCCGACACAAACTTTGTTAAAATGTTCACAAATTGAACTTGATTTGGAAACGTTTCCATAATACAATAACTATATACAAGGAGGCGACCTCATGAAATTAAAAAATCTTCTTATCACCGGTGTCCTTGTTGCTTCAATGAGTACAGGTTCTGTTGCATTTGCGGCAACACCGTCAACCCAAACAAATTACGCTACTACTGCGCGTTCAAATAAACATGAACACTATAATTTGAGACTTCTTTATGAAGCGGCTAAGATATTAGATATTGATCAGACTATATTAATAGACCAAATTCAATCCGGCCAATCCATGAGTGCCATTGCAAAAAGTTATGGAGTGACTAAATCTTATTTAATCACACAACTAATTTCTAAAGGGAAAGCAAAGCTTGATAGAAAAGTGGCGAATGGCACACTTTCCCCAGAAAAAGAAACTGTTATTCTCTTTAAATTGACATCTGAACTTTCAGTATTAATGGACCAAACCCATTTAATCCAAGAATTTACTATCAATAAATCACGACCAAGTTAGTAAGAGAAAGGAAAGGAAATGAACAAAAAGGGCCATAGAAATGGATAGAAGTCCAATCTAGGGTTCTTTTTATTATCACAACACCTTTAGTATAGATGGAAAATTTAACACTTGAAAAATGCGTAGAAAGCGGGTAAACTGTTCAAAGTGTACACTTGATTACAAAATAATATCCTCTGTATAACCTCAGAATAGGGCTTGAGGGTCTCTACCAGGAACCGTAAAATCCTGATTACAGAAAATGAATCTTTCTTTCATTTTTTGTAATCAGGATTTTTTATTTTTAATTTTTATTAGAAAGGACGACGTGACGCAGACTATGAATTTCAGAGTTTTTATACTAGCTTTATCAACAGTTGCCGTTGGACTGGTCGAATTAATCATCGGTGGTATCCTTCCAACCATTGCGAAGGATATACACATTTCATTAAGCTCTGCTGGACAACTCATCACGGTTTTCGCCATTATTTATGCTATTTCTGGTCCTTTATTACTCGTTATGACGGGCAAAATGGAACGGAAAAAGCTCTATCTCATGTCCTTGTTTATTTTTTTCGTGAGTAATATCATGACATTTTTCAGTCAAAATTTTACCTTTATGATGATCGCGAGGATTTTGAGCGCAATGAGTACAGCACTCATCGTTGTTCTGTCCTTAAACATAGCCGCAAAAATTGTGACACCGGCACATCGAGCTAAAGCCGTGGGCCTCATTTACATGGGGATTAGTTCGTCACTCGTCTTGGGTGTCCCACTAGGCATTTTGGTTTCCAATAAATTTGGCTGGCGCGTTATCTTCATTGGTATCGCTTTGTTATCAATAGGTTCCTTTATACTGATTTCAATCTTTTTAGAGCGAGTCCCTGGGGAAAATGCGATCCCACTTTCTCAACAACTAAAAGCAGTGACTCACTTAAAAATAGGCAGTGCCCATCTTGCCACCCTATTTTTACTGGCAGGACACTATACGCTATATGCGTACTTCACCCCATTTTTAGAGACACAGCTTCATTTGAATGCCAATTGGATCAGTATCTGTTATTTATTATTTGGAATTGCCGCGGTAAGTGGTGGCGCATTCGGAGGCATTCTTTCCGATTCAATCGGGGCACAGAAAAGTATTATTGTTGTCATCAGCTTATTTGCTTTAGTGCTATTCTTGTTACCATTAACTACTTTTTCACTTATTTTATTCCTTCCCGTTATGATGATTTGGGCCGGTCTAAGTTGGAGTCTATCTCCACCACAACAAAGCTACCTCATTCAAACGGACCCTGCGACATCTGATATTCAGCAAAGCTTTAACAATTCAGCGCTACAAATAGGCATCTCTCTTGGTTCAGCATGTGGCGGCATTGTGTTAAGTCAAACTGGAACGGTTTCCAAAACACCTTTGTTTGGCGGTGCCATTGTCATCCTCTCCTTATTATGTGCACTCTTTTCTTTAACGCGAAAGGCAAAAACAGGAGAAAAAGCAACGATGGCTTCAGCGTACAACAATCAAATACATGATCGGGTTACATCTAAATAGCCCATCAATAATTGCACCATTCTGAGTTATGAAGAATGGTGCTATTTTTTATCTCTTTCCAGGTCTATCCTCCGATTTCACTTTAACAACAAAAACATCATAAAAATGAATAAAAATTTATTGTTATTCAATAAATAAACTGTTAAAATCATAGAGATAATACATAAGTGGGGTGCTTTTCATGAAACCAAAAACATTAGTCGTAAAGTCGCCTTTCTTTATGAAAAATGGAGAGACAAAAAGCGATGCGATTTTTAGAGGCGATCTGTAATGCTTTAGAAATCAATCTGGAAATATTTCGAATACGGAAGTGAAAAAGAGAGTCAAAGATACTAAAGTTTGGTTAATAAACATCGTAGAGGAAAATAGGCATTCATATGACAATGACGAGGAGAGATCAAAACCTTGGAAACTCACAATATGATTATTGAAAATATCGCAGATCCCAAAGCGCTTGAAAGATTGTTTAGGGAAGATCCAAAGGCTTTTAAAATGGCCTTTTCACAGGCTTTCGAACAAAACCCTGATTCACAGGTGCTTGCCGTTTGGTATGAAAGATTGCATTTCAAGGCGGCAGCAAATACAGAAAAAGATGTCTTACCTCAAAAGGGGTTCTTATTCATGGGCCTTTTAGCCATTCTGGCCGGGATAAGCACCAGGATTATTTTCCATTTTGTCGAAATTCAAGCCATTGCGCCGCTCAACCTTGCTTTTGGGGTACTTCCCTTTATAGCTGCCTTTTTTGTATATAAAAACACCCCGAAAAGAAATGTCCTTTTCTTCCTTATAGCCTTGTTCTTAATTTCTGGGGTTTATCTCAATATGCTACCATTAAATTATAAGGACAGTATTATCCTTGCTTATTTACACCTTCCTATATTCTTATGGGGATTGGTAGGTCTTGCATTTACAGGAAATGAATATGGCAAAGGCAGCATAAGATTAGCCTATCTTAAATTTAATTTGAATTTTTTCATACTCTACGCCAGTATGGCCATTAGCGGAATGCTGTTAGCCGCGATTACCATGCAGTTATTTAGCTTTGTCGGATTAGATATAGGAGAATTCTACTTTAAAAATATCGTTTTATTTGGTGCTGCTGCTCTCGCTATCGTGACTTCATATTTAGTATCAGGGAAT
This sequence comes from Pullulanibacillus pueri, assembly GCF_014639255.1. GTDB lineage: Bacteria > Bacillota > Bacilli > Bacillales > Sporolactobacillaceae > Pullulanibacillus > Pullulanibacillus pueri. The sequence goes on along the minus strand of NZ_BMFV01000010.1, from coordinate 67,321 downwards.
CTTAAAATTGCTAAACATTTTACCCCATATATAGCTAAGATTTTTAGTCCACTCGTCCTAGCTACATTGTTAGTCTATCTTATAACGGTTATTTGGCTCGGAAAAAATCCATTCTTAGACCGCAACTTCCTAATAGCCTTCAATGGAATACTCCTTGGTGTATTGGTCGTCACCATATTTTCCATTACTGAAAGCGGCATAGATGAGAAAAAGACCATTTCTGATTATATCAATTTTGCCTTAATTGTTCTTGCGCTCATCATTGACAGCGTCGCTTTGTCAGCCATAGTGTTCAGACTGTCTTCTTACGGGATGACGCCCAACAGGTTTGCTGTTTTAGGCGTAAACATCCTTATCTGGGCCAATCTTATTTGGATTATGCTTTCCTACATACGCTTTCTACAAAACAAAACCGGACCTTCTACTATCCAAAATGCCGTTACTAAGTATTTGCCAGTCTACGGCCTTTGGGCCGCTTTCGTTACCTTTACTTTCCCTATCATTTTTAATTAGAAAAGCCCTGTTATGTCATGGGCTTTGTTCTCTTAAAAAGCAATCTACACAAGCCAAGAATATGCAAATTGTTATATATCACTTGATATTCTTGGCTTTTTATTTTTTCTAAAACCTATTACTTATGGTTCACAGTGACGGATCTAAATACATTTTTACAAGGTCAAAAATCCCTCGAGCCATGGTCCGAGGGAACATTAAAATACACTTCATATTTAAACCTATTGTCACAAAGCTATTTCAACTCTATTGATGTCACACACTTCATGAGTATTGTAACCAGTTCGCGAAAGCTATAGCTTAAATTGGTGTAGCAACTTTTACCGATAGGAAATGCAATGTTAGTTTACAGTAAGCATTAACAAATAGCATTGCATTTCAATACTTTTTATTTATTTATCTCACATTTACTTATTATGTTAAAGTAGAATACCCAACTAGAGCTGAAAGGCATATTATATATAGATCCTCTTATAAATTATTTGAAGAACTGAAGAGCGTATGCAAACAAATCTTTTTTAATACCATTAAAGTCTTGATTCAAATCGAGAGATAATACGAAAATTTGATTTCCTTTAATATTGTACGTATGGTTAGGCTGGTTTAATACTGTCGTTCTAGCATATAGTAACATGCCACCTACTATTTCATTAGATTTTTTGTTCCAATTATTAAGGTAAGTAAAAATTTGATAGAGATTACTTGATTTTTGTTTTAATGCCCCTCCCTCGAATCTTGAGACCATATTCTCTGAATAGAACTTAGTATCCACAATCAGTGTTTTATTACCTTTTTGAAGTACAAGATCAGTTTGCATAATTGGTAAAGCTTCGGTAAATTCATCATCAACTTTCCACTGAATTTGAGGGCGTGATACACAATAATTCGTTTCACGTTTAAAAAATGAAAAGATAAACTTTTCGTATAAAGCTGCAAGCCTTTGTTCATCCTGTACTTGTTTCATAAATTGAGATGTCGAACTTTCATCAAGTAATAGCTCTTCAAAAAGATATCTGCTTACATCAATGACAAATTGATAGCGAATATTTTGCCGATTATATTGGACATTTTTCCATCGTTGTAGGTTTAACTCTATATCTGACACACCAGAAAAATAAGGGAGGAAGCCATAAAATAATCGACGTTTTTTTTGTTTTATTTTTGCTGAATGAGATAAGAAAACAAGAGTAGCTTTAATAATTTGATTCAACAATATATCTTCAGAGAACTCATCGTATTTCACCACGAGCTTCTTATCTACTAGAGCATTTGTTTTTATTGAAGAATTAATATCAATTTTCCCCTTAATAACGGTTGAAGACTCCTCAACACTTACATACTCCCTAATTAATCCGCCTCGAATTAATACAGGAATTCCAATGGATAAAATTTCTGCATAAAGGTCTTTGGCACTTTCAAACTTTTCTACTCCGATATGTTTATATTCTGAAAGGTTTAAGGTTTGATATGCATATGAAAGCATGTAATAGATATTACGAATTGGAATATTGTTATTTCTCTCCATTGTAACAATCCCTTAATCTTACAGCCCAGTCCCTAGCTTTCTGTTCATCGTCGAACCAATACTCAAATAACTGAGGAATAATTTCATATTCAATAACTTCTTCTACTCGATTTAGAGAATCAACTTTATAGGTATTCCCTACAAAATAACTATGACCAATTTGGAATCCTGAACCAAGCTCCTCAACAATTTGATTATTTAACCTTTTGATTTCATCAATTACACGAATCAAAACGTTTGAATTTTTTAATTTATCAACATATGACTTAAATGTTTCATTTTCAAATGCCGGTTTTATTTCGACAAATGAAAATCTCCTCCTTAGTGCATAATCTAGCAGCGCTAAACTTCTATCGGCTGTATTCATCATACCTATAATATATAAGTTGGGTGGAACAGAAAACTTATCGTTGGAGTATAAAAGATTAATTTGTTCGCCTCGCTTATCTGTTTCAATAAGTATCATTAATTCTCCAAATATTTTACTCATATTTCCTCGATTAATTTCATCAATAATAAAGAAATAATCACGTTCAGGATCACGTGCTGCCTTTCTTGCAAACTTCACAAATGGACCTTGTTTAAGTTCAAAGCCATCACCTTCTGCTTTCGGACGGAAACCTTCGATAAAGTCTTCATAACTATAACTTTGATGAAACTGAACCATATGGATACGAGTCTCATCCTTTTCTTCCATCATTACATAGGCTAATCGTTTAGCAATAAACGTTTTTCCTACTCCAGGTGCACCCTTCATAATAAGATTCTTCTTATTTCCAAGTAAAGAAATTAGTTGAGTCAGCTTCTCTTTTTCGATAAAAACATCCGAAAGGAAATTATCAATAGTAAAAGGGTCATTTTCTTGAACAGTAGGTTTGGATTCAATAAAACGAATATAATAGTCAATCGAACTTCCAGATACCCCTTTATATTTCCGATAGGTTTCATCTGATAGAACAACATCTTTCAATTGCTTCAATTGTTCCGTATCCGTTTCCCCAAATATTGAAGTACTAAAATAGTTCTCAATATCCTTTAATGCGTTCACTTTTTGGGTAACCGTTTTATCATTCAAACTGACTCCAGTATCTGTAACTTGATTGGATAACCAATTTCGAAATTCATTTACTTCTGCAATCTTTGGATCAATGATATCGTCATTTATTACTTGCTCGATTTCCTGAATCAGATTTGGATAATCATTTAAGCATGTCATAGTTTTTTGCGCAAAAGTTTGACGCAGTTCCCAGTTACCAACTTGCAGCCACTCTACTTTTCTTCTATGTTTGTACTCCGGTATTTCACTATCGAAGTAATAATTTCCCGTAACGACTCCACGAGCAATGATTTTCTTAATTCCCTCTTTGACATAAACAACGTCGCCTAACTGAATTTCATTATAAAAATCCCATACAGCTTTTGTATCGTTGATGGGACGCTTTCCGTCAGCTCTATGCTCTGATATTTCTCGTTCAATCGCTTCCTTTGAATCGTAATTATTTAAATCACCTAGATAGTCCCAACCAAGCCCAATCACACTTTCAGAATGAAAATTATCCCATAATCTTGAATGTTCCCCCGGCGAGATAACCCAATAATTGATGCTATTATCAATTTCATCTTGTTGATTCGCAATTTTCTTTTCCTTTTTAGGATAAATTAAAGTAGGATTTTCATTGTAGTAGAGAAATATTAGATAGGATCTTAATAAAACACCCCAGTCGGGTATCCCTCCTAAATTATCAGGCTTACTTCTTTCGCCACGATTAAATTCATCTTTGGCATATTTCTGTCTAAACTGTATTCTCTTAGTTCCAAATTTTTCTGGGTATCGAGGTATTCCTTTGCCCGTCACTAATTTTTCTATATCTTCGTCACTTTGTTCCGTCATCTCTTGATAGACATCTTTAAATTCCGAATACGACTTGTAATTAAAGAAATTTTGCTTATATCCAGTACCAAGCTCAAACTTATTTAATAGATAACCGAGCCGTTCAAGATATGGGGAATACCAAACACCAGTTTTTTCACCTAGATTTTCAGTAACCCAAGCTTTATATTTTTCTTTTTGAGAATTAACAATATCATTCATAGTTTACCTCCAAAAAGTAAATTATTTACTTAAGCAATAATTCAAAAAAACCTCATTTACTTATGATACGGTTCACCGCAAATTTGGATAGGGTAAAATAAATATATGGACTTCAACATATATTTTATAACATAAAAAGATCGTTATTTAATACAATCGCACTTTTAAATCAAAGGCTCACATATCTGTTTAATCATGATAAATTCTATATGAATGGGCCATCTTTATACTACTCCTAAATGGCCGTTCCAGGGAAGACTTTACACCCTCTTGAAGGTAGCCAACTAAATTGTCTATATTATTCTGGAAAGAAAGGGAGTAAACTTAGAGGAATCAAAATATTTATTCAATTTAATTGAGAATAATTATCACTTGTTGTATAATGGATAGTATCGATCCATATCATGGAGTGAGGAGAAGATTCATGCAAATATATTGGGCAAAAGTAAATAAAATCATTGATGAAACGCCTGAGGTTAAAACGTTCCTGATTGACCGCCCGGAAGACTTTACATGGGTAGAAGGTTCGCACACCCACTTCGCACTTGAAGGTTTCAACGCCGGAGATAAACCCAACCGTAATCTGATTCGCCATATGTCCATCTCCACTTTACCGCATGAAAATACAATCGGTATTACTACACGCATTAGAGAACAATGCTCCGAGTTTAAGAGGATTTTAAAAAAACTTGAAGTAGGAAGTAAAGTCGCCCTCTTTAAAACGCATTCGAATGTACCACTTAGAAGAGAAGATAAAAATGTTTATTTGCTATCATCTGGCGTGGGACTTGCAACTTTCAGACCGCTGGTACTTGACTATTTTAACCGCGCTGACAATGTCAATCTAATTCATTCCCTGAATATTGATTCAACAAAGGATTTCTTATTCCCCACTGTTTTCAAATCAGCACCTGATAAGAACTTCACAGCACTGTTCGTTGACAACCGTAAAGACTACTATGAAGAAGTTAAAAATCTTGCTTCCGACAAGGCAGCACTCTTCTATATTGTTGGCAGTGACGAATTTCTAGTTGAGAACATGAAAGTATTGCGCGATCAGAGGATTAAGCCCGAACAGATTATGCTCGACAAGCGTGAAAACCAGAGACATGAGTTACTATCATCCGTTTATGTGGGAGAGGATAGTTTCCTTGTGGATCCTAAATAACGTGGCATTCCTGTAACTACCCCAGTTAACCGAGAAATAAAACCACCTTCGAAATAATATAAACAATAAAATACTATTCGAAGGTGGTTTTGTATGGCCAAAAATGTAGTTATTTTAGTTACTTCTGAACACTGAAAACATAAGCCCCAGTTCTTTTATAAAATGGATTGCATAGTTAATCATTGATAACAACTAAGTTACCACCAATGAAACAATACCGATAACCTCAAAATTATTCACTGTTGGATTGTATATAAGAGGGTTTTCCATTAGAAGATCAAAAGGAGAAATTAGATGTCCATTTTAGATCAAAATATCCCGAGCGAATATTGGAATGCCATTATTACAAATGATGCATCCTATGATGGAATTTTTTTCTACGGGGTTAAGACAACTAACATTTATTGCCGTCCTTCCTGTAAATCGAAAGAACCAAGAATGGAAAATGTTGTCATCTTTCATGACCAAGATGATGCTGTTCACAACCAATTCCGTCCATGTAAAAGATGTAGACCCGACTTATTTATACACCCGAATGAAGAAATCTTAAATGAACTAGTTGAATGGATTGACCATCATTACCATGAGTCCATAACATTAGAAAAACTAACATCCATAAGTAATATAAGTCCATTTCACCTACAGAGAATGTTTACGCTTTCTAAAAAGATGAGCCCGCTTCATTACATTAACAAGATCCGCCTAGAGAAAGCTACATCCTTCTTATTAAATACAGATAAAAGTATCACTGCAATTGGAATGGAAGTCGGATTTTCAAATTCCTCCTACTTTAGTACATTTTTTAAGAAAGAAACAGGATTTACTCCTGTAATGTTTAGAAACAATCATAAGAAAAAATAATAAAAATATAACAGCAAGATTTTGAAAGTAATCTTACTCCCTAAAATAATATACTTACTTTGCATCAAAATAGATGGAGGGAGTAAAGTCATGCATAAAACAATTGAACCTAAAATATTTTATTTCGGAACCCCAGTTGTCCTGATTAGTACTTTAAATGAAAACGGTACTCCTAATTTAGCTCCAATGTCATCGGCATGGTGGTTGAATCAGTCATGTATGCTGGGGATGAGCGAGAATTCCCAGACAGTCACAAATTTAATAAGGGAAAGAGAATGTGTTTTAAACTTACCTTCAGCAGCATTAGTATGTTCTGTCGACAAGTTAGCTTTAACAACAGGTAAGAGACATATATTAGAGGAGAAAAGAAATATGGGTTATGAATATGTGGAGGATAAATTTAATAGAGCGAACCTTACTGCAGGTTTTGCTCAATTGGTGAAAGCACCCGTTGTAAATGAATGTCTGGTTCAGTTAGAAGCTATTGTTAAGAACATTCATTCATTTGATGAACCTAGCGCGATCAAGGCGATAGAAATGAAGATAATAAAAACCCATATTGACGAATCTATTTTGGTAAAGGGAAAGAAAAATTATATTGATCCTGAAAAATGGAAGCCTCTTATCATGAACTTCTGTGACTTTTTCAGTTTAGGAGGTAAAATACACCCTTCCCGGCTGGCAAAACCTTTTATTTCTCAATATGATAATGATTAAAAAGTGAGAACTACATTTATTGAATGGCTTTGTCAGCCAAAAATATTATTTTTTTTAGAGATACTCAAGTCATTCAATACATTAATTAATACCCTTTAGGAACGGCAAGTTAAAAGGCACCCAAATGGGTGCCTCCGAATATCCCTTCATAGATGCTGCATCTCGATCTCGTTTACTTGGCGGCTTAGAAATTGTCGTACCGAGGTATCTATACTTAATCCAATAGCACGACTATAAGCTGAGAGTGCCTCTTCTTTGCGATTCATCCGCTTGTACAAATGACCGGCAAGCGCCCAATAGGACTGATAGTTCACCACTTCTGCAGATGGAATAGCTTCCAACAAGGTAATGCCGCGTTCCGTTCCATAAACCTCTGCGACCGCCGCAGCCTGACCGACTAATGCACCCAGTGTGGGATGCAAACGAACGAGGCCCTCGTATAACTGAGCAATGGCCATCCACTCGATGCGCCCTGTCCTTAAACGTTGTGCATGCACCGACTGAATGGCGGCCATAAGCTGAAAGCGTCCCATTCTACCCGCCTGCGAGGCCGTATGTAGATAACGCTCCGCCTCCATGATTAAACTCAGATCCCATCGCGTGCATTCTTGTTCAGAGAGCGGGATATAGTTTCCCTCTTCGTCACGTCGTGCCTCGCGGCGCGCCTCACAGAACAGCATGAACGCCAACAAGCCGTAAACCTCCGACTCACGGGGAGCGAACGGGAGAAGCAGCTTTCCCAAATAAATGGCCTCCTCCGCCAATCTCCTTCGAGGCGAATCGACAATAGCCGCCTCGTCCCACCCTCTCCCGTAAGCAGCATAGATAGCCTCCAGAACGGAATCGAGACGATCCGGGATCTCTTCCTTATCAGGCATTTCAAAAACGAGGCGCTCGGTGCGGATTTTTGCCTTTATCCGAGTAAGACGCTGGCTCATGGTGGAGGGCTTGATAATGAATGCAGACGCAATTCGAGCCGCATCAATTCCAAGCACCGTCTGCAACATAAGCGGCGTACGCATCACAGGATCAATTGCCTGGTCCGTACAAAGAAACATCATTCTCAGCCGTTCGTCAGGAAAGGCAACGCTTGAAGAAGCCAGACGCTGTGTATTCTCGGACATGGCAAAGAGCGTCAGCAGCGCACTTTCGGAAATACGGTCACGACGGGCACGATCGATAAGCCGTCTACGGGCGACCGTAAGCAGCCATGCTTCAGGCATGTCCGGAACGCCAACCTTCGGCCAGATCTCTAGCGCGGCTAGGAAGGCGTCTCCAATGGCGTCCTCAACAGCCTGGAGATCCCTCCAATTTACAACCAAATAGGAGAGCAGTCGACCATAAGCTTGGCGTGCCGTTTCTTCGATGACTTGATTAGTTTCCATCAATTGATTGCTTTAACGCCGGCATGTTCTGTCTGACCTCAACCGTATCGACAGGCCCTCGGGCGGCCCACTCCAATGCCGTATCTATATCCGGCACATCAATCACGAATATTCCACCAAGTTGCTCTTTCGTCTCGGGGAACGGTCCATCTTGAACTGCCATCTCACCGCCGCGACGCTTCATCGTGGCAGCTGTCTCGGGCGCATAGAGACCCGAACCAAATACCACAATTCCAGCTTGCCGCAGTGCATGAACATAGTGTGTCCAGCCTGCTAAGTATTCTTGTTGCCTAGATGGATCCGTTCTAGCCTCAAAGTCCTCCTGACTCTCGTAAAACATCAAGGTGTAACTCATAAAAAACTCCTCCTTTTAATCGTATTGAAATTGGGTTTCGTAATAATGTCGTATCAGCTTTTCTGATTTCTACATTACAACAAAAATTTTTATTTGAAAAACTTGCCCTTATTTATGATACGGTTCCCCACGATTAATCTTAAATGCTCTATAAACCTGCTCAACCAGTATAAGTCGCATGAGCTGGTGGGGAAAGGTCATCTTAGAGAAGGACAGCTTTAGGTCTGAGCGCTTTAGGACTTCGTCGCTGAGGCCGTTGGAGCCGCCGATGATAAAGGCGATTTTGCTGCGGCCGTAAGTGGCGAGGCGGTCGAGTTCTGAGGCGAGCTGTTCGGATGAGAGGTTTTTTCCCAGTATTGCCAGGGAAATAACGTAAGTGTCCTGGCTGACCTTTGAAAGTAATTTTTTTCCTTCTGCCTCTTTGACGGCTTCTATTTCTGCTGCGCTTAATGTATCGGGAGCGGGTTCATCTGAGATTTCTACAATGCTTACTTTCGCATAGGGCGCTAGGCGTTTGATATATTCCTCGATGCCTTGTTTTAAGTATTTTTCCTTCAATTTTCCTACGGCTAAAATGGTTATATTCACAAGTTATCCCTCATTATAAACAAGTTATCAACAAAAGTTATCCACATATCCACATTTATTATCCACATCATGTATCAGAATTCATGTTTGTCACTAGATATTGAGCCGGCTCCTGGCAGTATTCACAGCGTGTGGATAACTGCTCTTCCTCTGATAAGGCTTCAATGATCGGCGGTTCCTGGGTGTCATCAATGATCGCCTCTAATGCTAACTCAATATCTTCAAGACAGCTATAGATCATAGCTTACCCTCATTTCTGTTTACTTTCTTTGGTTATTATACCATCCTTCAATGGTGATTTCCTGTGCACACTAAAACCCCAGATGGACTTGTCATCTGGGGTTTTGCCTCTATTTCTTTTTCTTGTTTTATCTCTCTGTTTATTTTATGAGAAGACTTTTCCGCCAAGTTTTACATTTAACGTTTTTTCTTTACCATTGCGATAGACCTTCACTTTGACTGTTTGCCCGACATTCAGATTTTTGTACAAATAAGTCGAGAAGTCAGTGGTTGCTGAATCAGCATTTTCATCAATGCTGTGACCGCCGATCGATACGATGACATCTCCTGACTGAATACCGCCTTTATCTGCCGGTCCGCCTTGGACAACATCGGTGACGACAATACCGGTATGCACGTTATTCGGCACTTTCAATTGCTGTATGGACTGTGCAGGCAATTGATTAAGATCGGTCATGCTAACGCCTATATAAGGGCGTTCCACCTTACCATTGGTCTCGAGTTGATTAATAACAGGTTGTGCGACATCAATCGGGATCGCAAAACCAATCCCTTCAACAGAGGATTCGGAGATTTTAAGCGAGTTAATCCCGACAACTTGACCATCAATATTGACGAGGGCACCGCCACTATTTCCTGGGTTGATGGCTGCATCTGTCTGAAGCACCTCCGCATTCCAAGTGACCTGACCTCCACTTTTGAGATCAATAGTTCTTGAAATGGAACGTGTTTGTGCACTGATAATCCCTTCAGTGACAGATCCAGAGAAACCAAGTGGGTTCCCAATCGCAATGACAGGCTCACCACGCTTCAAAGATTTACTGCTGCCAAATTGAGCGACCTTTTTCACCTGTTTGGAGGGAATCTGCAATACAGCCAAATCATACAGCGAATCCGTTCCTAACACCTTAGCATCCACTTTCGTTTCATCGTCGAAGCGCACTTCAACCTTACCGGCGCCCTCCACAACGTGGTTGTTGGTGACAACATAAGCAAAGTTGCCGTCCTTTTTATAGATAATCCCTGAACCGATTCCGGTCTCGGTATACTGATTATCAAAGAAATCAGCACTTTGCAAATTAATCACCGCAACAACCGCCGGAGAAACAGTATCAACAGCCTTTGTCGCGGAAGAAGTAACATTAAGACTTACATTTTTCGTCGATGTAGGACCTCCTGAATTAGAGGAGATATTTGTGTTGGCATTTTGCTCAGAACTACTAGGTAACCAACCTTGATTTTCTAAAAAAGGTGAGATGAGAAAAAAGAACACAATCCCGACAATCGCTCCGAGAAGTCCTGAAATAAACCACCCGCCTCTTCGGCCATTAGGCTTTCGTGTGGGTGGCTCCGAACCAGAAAAGTTATCATCATCATAATAACCCATAACAATCACCTTACCTTTTCACCTGTGTCATTTCTACTTGTCATTATATCGGTATTCCCATTTTCCCGATGGATTATGTGACATTTTTGATATTTACATCTTTTCCAGTTATTATTCCCCTATCCACTATATTCTGAAACATTAGAAGACGTGTTTTTCGCCAAGTTTTAATGGCGAAAGCGTGCCCGGTCCCCATTCAGTTGACATTAAAATGTTTCTTTGCCAAAATGATTCGTCAGTATCAAGTGGATTGGAGCGGAAGATACGAGACTCGGAACACATATATTCCATTCCAAAATGAGCTGAGGCCACTAAGGACGATCGGTTAAAATCGTCACGTCATTAAGGATCCTCGACTAAAGCCGTCACATCCGTGTGACAACGTCGAAGCGAGCACCTCAACCACCCCAAAAAGTAAAGAACACTTTTCGGGGACCCCGATTGCCACCCCAAAAAGTAAAGAACACTTTTCGGGGACCCCGATTGCCACCCCAAAAAGTAAAGAACACTTTTCGGGGACCCCGATGGTGCGTCGAACACCGATCCTACCCACATCAAAAAATCGTAAAAACACGATTTTTCTGCGAGGATTATTCTCTTAGACGCTTTCCTTAGTCCTGTGGGAATGAGGAAAGCGAGTGATCTGAAGCGGAAATCCACATCGTCCTGCTGGCCAGAAGTTTTATAACTTCTGATCTTTTAAAAAAAAGCCGTGTTTTTCACACGACTTCTAATTTCGTAGGCATCTCTGGATCCGTATCATAAAGCCGGAGGGCTTCACCAATGCGCAAGCCTTCTTGCTCCAAGCGTTGCTGAACGGTCATACGGGCGAGTTCCTTCATGTTATTATCTTTACTTAAGTGAGCCAAATAAATCTTCTTCGTGCGGTCATCTAAAACGTCAACCAAGGCCGTACCGGCGTCTTCATTCGAAATATGGCCAGAATCTCCTAATATCCTGCGCTTCACGTTCCACGGATAGCGTCCAGCCATTAACATGGAGATATCATGATTCGCTTCGATTATGTACGCATCAGATTGCTGAATGGTGCCTTTTATTTTATCTGAGACATAACCTACATCAGTGAGGAGTGTGAGACTTTTTTGCGCCTGGCGAAAGACAAAGAACATCGGTTCCGCCGCATCATGAGATACACCAAACGACTCGACGTCAATATCACCAAACATTTTAGTACTACCACAATCAAAAACAAATTTTTGATCTGTTGGAATCTCACCAATGGAACCACTCATAGCGGCCCAAGTCTTTTCATTCGCATAAATGGGAAGGCGATGACGACGTGAAAAGACGCCAAGGCCTTTGACATGATCACTATGTTCATGAGTGACCAAAATGGCATCCAAGTCTTTGGGAGAACGATTAATTTTAGAAAAAAGTCCCTCCATCTTTTTACCACTTAAGCCGCAGTCCACAAGGAGTCTATACTGCTCACTTTCGACATAAATGGCGTTACCTGTGCTGCCACTCGCAAGGACACTAAATTGTAAAGCCATCGTTTAATCCCCCGTTTCTTCCCCGTCATCAATGGGCGTGACATTTAAATCCGAAACAAAGTAACCTTGAACACCGTCTGTTAATTTCACTTTTATATACCAAGCAGGAATGTAATTTACCGTAGATTGCACTTTCATATCTTGAACAATATTGATATAGCATAGATTAATCGCTAGAATTTCAGGCTTCTTCAAAATAGGAAGGTAATTGTTATTCCAAAGCTGCTGCAGCGCATCCTTTGGCGTGACATCCATCGCCATTTTTTCTCCTGAATCTTCAATATGAATATAGGTTTGATCATAGCCAATGACCTTATTATTCTTCACTTGAACATTGAGTGTACTGACTTCACCCTTTGGAATAGAGAACACCTGATAATCATTAAACGTTTGAATGAAATGATAGGTTGTCTCGCCATCCTCCGCTTTATCACTACTCCAATATTGGTACTGATCTCCTTTATAAACATAAGTTTTTAAGAAGGCATTAATATCATCTGAACTTGGGTTTTTCGGCAAGGTAATCGTCTGCTCAAACTCTACATCCAGTTTCATATTACTGTTATCTAGACTATATGAAAAAACTTTTTTATCTTTGCCCCCGCTTAATTTATTGAGTACTTTTTTTATCGCAGAGTTATTAAAATCAATAGGCGTCCCTTCTAAAAAGGTGACCTGCTGTTTTGCATTGGGCATATCGATCTGGGACGTATCGATTCTTTTGGATTGAATGAGCTGATCAAAGTCCGGGTCACTTTGGCTCTCATATTGTTCTTGATACTCATGGCGATTATGCCACATCGTATAGCCTAAAAAGATATTGAGGAGAAGAAAGCAAATAATAAAGATGGTCTTTGTTTGCCCCCAATTCATTGCCCACTTCCCCCCAATTGATTGTTCACATTTTTGTTTTTCAATTGTGCATTTCGTTCAGCATCACTTTGTGAAATTAATTCATTCCACTGGTCATCTTTTTTATATAACCAAGATGGGGTTAAGGTGACCGACTGCTGATCTTGGTTTTTATATAAAATATAACCGACACGAATATCTTGAATATCCTTTAGATTTTCGCCATTTTCTTTGAGGATAGCAAGGGCCTCTTGTCCAGAATAAAGATGAACATTATCACCTTCATAAAGACGAACAGAATTCAAGTCCAACAATGTTCGATTAAATTCAGTCAACTGCCCCTTATTCCACTTCATATAAACCATGGTTTGGTAGGCATTCGTCGGACTATAGACAGGTAAATTATCAATCATCATCCGGAAGCTCACATCGGATTCCCCGTTTGTCGGTTTAACAATATAATCATCATAAATATAATGATCAGTCCAACCGCCTAAACTATTAACCTTTGCCCAGCTTTCATAAATCGTGTCCATATCCTGTGAAGCACTTGAAGAGCCGTTATACGATTTGAAAGTGAGCACATCCTGATCTGAAGACAACATATTCTCCCCATCCGTATAAACGCCACTGCCATTAGGCGTAACTTGACTCAAGTCAGGAAATAAAATTTGTTCAAAACGCTCAATCTGCACCGGCTTATAGATAAACGTTTTCGGTGTCATATTTGTCATGGCCTTTTCCGGCAAATAGATCTTTTTCCCGTTTTTTACTTCTTGGGCCATATATTCAGACCAGATCTCCCCTAAATCCTTCTCATTCCCTAAAGATTCTATTTTACTGACATTAAAGTTTTTGCTTGTCGCATAAAAAACACCTTTGCCTGTCGCATCCTTAAACACAATTGTTGCTGTTTTCGATGCGTTGTTTGTCTCATCTGATTCTAAGATTAAAGCAATCTTATAGATCATGAGATTATTCGGTAGGCTGACATTATCATTAGAAAATTTAAAGAGACTCTGGATCAACTCTGCGGTAATAGGTGCAGAGAAAACTAATTCATATTCCTTATTAAGATGAGATTCATCAAAATTTGTATTGACTGGAAGTGTCCATCTGGCCGCTAAAATCGTGCTGAACATACGATCAATGACATCACTATCGACATTGCCATATAAACGATGATTGGTATGGATAATAAACTGATAAGGCTTCACGACATCGTTTAAATTATAAGATTTCGAGGTTTTGGCAATACTCGCACTCTGCACAGAAGTTTTCGGTTCTTCCTTAAAATCCCCTTGGAAGGTCCATATGTTCCACGTGAAAAACATACTTAATAAAACAAGAACGGTAAGAAGAATTGTTTTAAAAGTTTCACGCATCCATATTCCCTCCTTTTGACAGTGGGAGTGTAAAGAAAATGGCTGTTCCTTTATTCCATTCGCTGTCGGCCCAAATTTCGCCGCCATGAGCAGCAACGATCTCTTTTGCAATGGCAAGACCTAAGCCTGTCCCTCCTAGTTTACGAGAGCGCGCCTTGTCTACACGGAAAAAGCGATCAAAAACCTTTGTCAGATTTTCCTTTGGAATCCCGACCCCTTCGTCTTTAATACCCGTGACCAAATGGTTACCCTTTTGGATGACCTTAAATGTAATGCGTCCACCATCTGGTGAATACTTAATCGCATTTGAAATAATATTATCGATAACCTGTGTCATTTTATCGCGATCAAGGTATGTGTAGATCGGTCCTTTTGGCAGTTTCAGTACAAATTCGATGTTCTGTGTCTTCGCCATTTCAAAGCGGTCAATAATATCACTTAAGAAGGCAATATAGTTGGTTGTTTCTTTATTGAAATTTGAATCATCAGCATCTAATTTGGAAAGCTGAAGTAAGTCATTAACGAGGCGAATCATCCGTTCGGTCTCATTTTGGGTCACACCGAGAAACTTATCTCTTAATTCCTCATCTTCTACAGCGCCGTCAGACAAAGCTTCTAAATAACTTCTCATCGTCGTCAAGGGTGTCCGAAGTTCATGAGAAACGTTGGCAACGAACTCGCGGCGTTCCTCGTCAATTTGCTCTTGCTCAGTGACGTCATGAAGGACTGCAATCAGACCGTCTAATGCGCCATTTTCCTTTAAAATGACGGAAAAATTCACGCGAATGAGTAATTTTTGGTGCTCAGTACTAAAGTCGAGCATCATAGAGTCCTGCATCTCGTATAGATCATCAATGTGGTATTCATCTTCAATATTCAACAACGATATAATAGATTTCCCAAGAATAGCCTGACGATAGACATGTAGGAGTTCTTCAGAGCGATCATTTAGGAGAATAATATTCCCGTTACGATCGGTTGCAATAACGCCATCCGTCATATAGGTCAATACCGAATGCAGGCGTCGCCTCTCTGCCTCTGTTGTTGCGTTGGCTTCTTGAAGACGATCAGTCATATTATTAAATGAATCCGCTAATTGTCCAATTTCATCATCATCATTATGATCAACTCGGAGGGAAAAATCTCCTTCAGAAACTGCTCGAGCCTGTCGTCTCATTTGGGCAAGGGGCTTAGTAATCGTGCGCGCAAGGAAGAAGCCCAGCAAGGCTGTGACAATTAATGCAATCACAATAGCCGAAGCGAGATAATTATTGGTTGTCCGCAATTCTTTATAAATCTCATTGAGGGAGTTTTCCATATAAAGTAATGCAAACTTATCTTGCCCTTGATTGATATAAATTGGTGTTGTCACAATCATGACGCGGCTATTATTTTTAGTTAGGATTCTTGGTTTGGTCTTATTAGAGGTATATAAATCCTTGACGACATATGGATTATTACTCTGTTTTCCCACTTCATTCGTTTTATTATCATTCGAAGCGAGGATAATGCGGTCCTTAGAAAAGACTTTGACACTCGTGTCATCCCCTGCATCCGCTAACTGAGCTTGGATAGCATCAGAGATGGCCTTCGTATCCCCCTTATTGGTCTCCTGCGCCTTCTTGATCGCCTCGCTAATAAAATAGGACAGCGTGTTAGCTTCCTTTTCCATTGAATCCTGCTTATTTTCTATATAACTTTTCTCTAAGGAGGTGCTAAAATCTACGCCAATTAACTGCATCGCGAGTAAAATCAATAAGGTATAAATCAGGACAAATTTAAATTGGATCGATTTAAAAAAACCGAACATACGCATAAATGATTACTCCTGCTCAGGATTTCTTAAATAATAGCCCACACCACGACGTGTAATGATCCAAGCGGGTCGACTCGGATTATCTTCTACTTTTTCCCGCAATCGTCGGACGGTAACATCAACCGTACGGACATCACCAAAATAATCGTATCCCCATACCGTTTGCAATAAATGCTCCCGTGTCATCACTTGACCAAGGTGCTTGGCTAAGTAATAGAGAAGCTCGAATTCCCTATGTGTGAGTTCAATAGGTTCCCCGCGTTTGGTGGCAAGATAAGCATCTGGGCGAATCGCCAAGGCGCCAATGGTGATCTCTGTCACTTCATCTTCTTTTGAAGCAACTTGCTGGTGGCGACGAAGATTGGCCTTAACACGGGCAATGAGCTCGCGATTACTAAAGGGCTTGGTGACATAATCATCGGCGCCCATTTCTAATCCTAGCACTTTATCTATTTCTGAATCTTTAGCGGTGAGCATAATAATGGGCATGTTATATTTCTTTCTAATTTCGCGGCAAACTTCCATGCCATCTCTTTGCGGTAGCATCACATCAAGGAGAATCAAATCTGGCTCCTCTTGTTCAACCTTCTCGAGGGCCTGTTCCCCATCATAGGCTACCGTGACACTAAAGCCTTCTTTTTTCAAATTAAACTCTAATATATCTGCAATTGGTTGTTCATCATCAACAACTAGAATTTTCTCATCCATAAAAGTCACTCCTTCAAGGATTATACGACTTCATTCAATCTATTTTATCACACCACAAAGGGTTTGAAAATGAACTCGGCACCTTATGCCTATATATGGTAAATAACACATTCTCTTAAAGCGCTTTACTTTTTTCTCACAAAAAGTAAAGCACACTTTTTGGAGACCCCTTTATGGTAAGAAGGAAAACAAGCAACCTAGAGTGGAGATGAACACCTTTTGATGACACCCATTTATGCTTTCTTTTCCTTTTAGAAAAACCGGGCGAAAAGCATGCCCGGTCCTCATTCAGTTGGGTATTAAAAAGTTTTTTACCAAAATGCTTCATCAGTATCAAGTGGATTGAAGCGGAAGACGCGAGACTCCTTCGGGAACAGCACGTGTCCGAAGATCCATTTTGGAACACACAGATTAACCATTCCAAAATGAGCTGAGGCCGTGCCCGAGGAAAGCGAGCGTTCTGAAGCGTAAATCCACACCTTCCTTATGACCAGAATCAGAATTTTATACATTCTTATATTTATAAAAAGCCACCGCGGTAACGGTGACTTTTTAAATACCTTCTATTAAGCAAACACTGGACGGATAAGATGAGTTTGGTCACGATCAGGTCCTACTGAGAATATTGAGACAGGAGCACCTGTTAATTGTGAGACCCTTTCCAGATAGTGTCTCGCATTTTCTGGCAGCTCATCAAGCCCCTTGATTTGAGTAATATCTTCTTTCCAACCAGGCATTTCTTCATAAATCGGTTCACATTCAGCAAGGATCTTAAGACTTGCTGGATATTCCTCAATCGTTTTATCTTTATATCTATAAGCGACACAAATCTTAACAGTGTCGAGCCCTGTTAATACGTCTAAGCAGTTTAACGTCAGGTCTGTAATCCCGCTGACACGCTTGGCATGACGGACAACAACACTGTCAAACCAACCGACTCTTCTTGGTCTTCCTGTTGTCGTTCCATATTCACGACCAACCTCACGAATGGTATTTCCGATCTCATCATGAAGTTCAGTTGGAAAAGGACCATCGCCCACGCGTGTTGTATAGGCTTTTGTTACACCGACGACGTGATTGATTTTAGTCGGCCCAACGCCTGCCCCTATGGTAACCCCACCGGCAACAGGATTGGAGGACGTTACAAAGGGATAGGTGCCTTGATCAATATCAAGCATAACGCCTTGTGCGCCCTCAAAAAGGACCCGCTTGCCCTGATCCAATGCATCATTTAACACAACAGAAGTATCACATACATAAGGCGCTATTGCCTTTCCGTAAGCAATATATTCCTCATAGATGTCTTCTAATTTAAATCCTTCTGTTTCATAAACCTTTTCTAATAAACGATTTTTTTCGTCGAGGTTTTTCTCGAGTTTTTCTTTAAAAGTATCCGGCTCTAGCAAGTCTGCTACACGAATCCCCACCCGTGCGGCTTTATCCATATAAGCAGGACCGATCCCTTTTTTTGTCGTTCCAATCTTCCCGTCACCCTTACGCTCTTCTTCAACACAGTCCAATTTGATGTGATAAGGAAGCACGATATGAGCACGATTACTAATACGTAAATTATCTGTTTGTACGTCTCGCTCATGTAAATAATTAAGTTCAGCAACTAATGATTTCGGATTGACAACCATGCCATTACCAATTACACAGATTTTATCCTTGTAAAAGATGCCAGAAGGAATAAGGTGAAGCTTGTACGTTTTTCCGTCAAATGCAATCGTGTGGCCTGCATTATCCCCGCCTTGATATCGAGAAATGACTTCCGAGTTACCTGACAAGTAATCCGTAATTTTTCCTTTCCCTTCGTCACCCCATTGGGCACCTACTACAACAACTGATGGCATAAAAAGAGGACCTCCCAGTAAATTCTTTTTCCATATTTAAATTATTCGTATCAAAAAAGCAACACCTCAATTTTAGCAATACCATTCCTTATAGTCAATGGTATTTACGAACAATTAATAGATATTTAGATTTATATGTTCGTATAATTAGGGAGAATATCGAGACCGCGCCCCCTGAAAAGCGAGCAGCTTGAAGTGAAAATCAACACACTTTTCACTTTGATTTTAGACAGAATTTTCTGCCTGGTTGTGACGAGAACAACCGGGCAAGTGCACCCTGTCCCAAGTTATGTACTGGAAAAATTTCCTTATACAAAGGGATCGTCTGTAACAAGTGTGGATTGGAGCCGAAGACGCGAGACTCCTTCGGGAACAGCAACCAGCGTTACTTCACGAGTGAACTTCGAGTTGTTCCGAGAAAGCTGACGACGAAGTGATACGAGTAGACGCAGGAACAGGGGGTTTTTATTCATTAATACTTGGAACACAAATCTTCATTCCAAAATGAGCTGAGACCACTAAGGACGATCGGTTAAAATCGTCACGTCCTGTGACAACACCGATCCTACCCACATCCTGTGGGCATGAGGAAAGCGAGCGTTCTGAAGCGGAAATCCACACCGTCCTGATGACCAGAATATTCTGATTCACTTTTAAAAAAATCCATCTCTTCTTTATAAAATAAAACAAAAGGACAGCTCAAAAAAGGAGCTATCCTGAAATTAAACGAGTCTATTTACGCCATGCTGGCGGGAATTTCATTTTCATTGTGTCGTCTTTCTAAATTAACAAATTTGTTATATTCCTTTACAAAGGCCAGTTCAACCGTACCCACTGGGCCGTTACGCTGTTTGGCAATAATGATTTCAATAATATTTTGATTTTCGGATTCCTTATCATAATAATCATCACGATAGAGGAAGGAAACAATATCAGCATCTTGCTCAATACTTCCTGATTCACGAATATCAGACATCATTGGTCGCTTGTCCTGTCTTGATTCCACACCACGGGATAGCTGCGACAAGGCAATAACAGGGACTTCTAGCTCTCTGGCTAATGCTTTGAGAGATCTTGAAATTTCCGAAACCTCTTGCTGACGATTTTCATTTCGACCTGAAGAATTCCCTTGAATAAGCTGCAGATAATCAATAAGAATCATGCCGAGACCTCTTTCTTGGTGAAGCCGACGACATTTCGCTCGAATTTCATTAATGCGCACACCAGGGGAATCATCTATATAAATCCCAGCATTTGAAAGGCTCCCCATCGCCATCGTAAGTTTTTGCCAATCGTCTTCCTCCAGCTTCCCGGTACGAAGCTTTTGGGCGTCAATATTGCCCTCTGAACAGAGCATCCGCATGACAAGCTGGTCGGCTCCCATCTCTAAACTAAAAATCGCAACATTTTCATCGGTTTTAGTCGCCACGTTTTGAGCAATATTTAAGGCAAAAGCCGTTTTACCTACGGAAGGACGGGCAGCGACGATAATCAAATCGTTCTTTTGAAATCCCGCTGTCATGCGATCAAGCTCAGTAAATCCTGTGGGAATCCCTGTAATATCTCCCTTACGATTATGAAGGAGCTCAATATTGTCATAGGTTGTAACCAATACATCCTTAATCGATTTGAAGGCAGAGACTTTCTTTCTTTGTGCGACTTCAAAAATACCCTTTTCTGCCTCATCGATAATAACATCGACATCGTCTTCTCTTGTATAGCCATCAGAGACGATTTGTGTGGCTGAACGAATTAATCGCCTAAGAAGTGATTTCTCTTCGACAATCTGACTATAAAATTCAATATTGGCTGCCGTAGGGGCTGAATCTGCAAGCTCACTTAAATAGTCAAGTCCTCCTACTTCGTCTAATAGTTTCTTGTCTCGGAGTTCTGAAGTTAATGTGACAACATCTACCGGTTCTCCCCGCTCTGAAAGTTCAAGCATAACCGAATAGATGCGTTGATGACTAGCACGGTAAAAGTCTTCTGGGAGTAAAGATTCTGATGCTGTTACAATCGCTTGCGGTTCAAGGAAGATGGCACCTAAAACAGCTTGTTCCGCTTCAATATCCTGAGGCGGTGTACGATCCGCAAATAAATCACTCATACCGACTGACTCCTTTTAGAGGGATTAAAAAATGAAAGAAAGAAGTGCAGGTCCCTTGATGATTTTAAGTCCCTACACCCTTTTAATTTTAAACTATTGTTCTTTAACATGAACCTTCAATACAGCTGTTACATCATGATGGAGTTTGATGGGGACATCTGTATAGCCTAATGTGCGAATCGGATCAGAAAGCTCAATTTTTCGCTTATCGACCTTGAAGCCCTTTTGTTTTAATTCTTGAGCAATCTGTTTACTTGTTATCGAGCCGAATAACCGACCACCTTCTCCAGATTTAGCAGAAAGCGTGATCTCTGTTTTTTCTAGCTTTTCTTTGAGCACCTTGGCTTCAGCAAGCTCTTCCTGTGCGCGCTTTTCTTCACTGTGCTTTTTATTTTCGAGTTGCTTTAAATTTCCCTTATTAGCCTCAACAGCAAGGTTTTTGGGAAGAAGATAATTTCTTGCATAACCTTCCGAAACGTTTTTGACCTCGCCTGCTTTGCCTTTCCCCTTGACATCTTCTAGAAAAATGACCTTCATTCTGTTTCTCCTCCTTCAAGATAGTCATCTATTGCCGCTTTTAATTTTAGTTCCACTTCTTTAAGCGGCACCTTTAGCTGAGTCGCGGCATTCGTTAAATGACCGCCACCCTCTAATGCTTCCATAATCACCTGGACATTAATGTCGCCTAACGAACGTGCACTAATGCCGATATAGCCATCAAGTCTCGGAGCCGCAACGAAGGAAGCCTTGACATCATTCATTGAAAGCAGAGTGTCTGCTGCCTGTGCCATCACGACTTGATCAAAGACATCCTCCTCATCACCAATCACTATGGCAATATGATCCCGATACATTTCTGTCTTTCTTATAAGTGCAGTTCGGCGATTAAATTGATCTAGATCTTCTCTTAATAACCTTTGAACTAAAATGGTATCGGCCCCATGTGATCTTAAGTATGAGGCGGCATCAAACGTCCGTGAGCCCGTTCTAAGAGCAAAGCTTTTGGTATCTACTGTAATACCAGCAAGCATGGCAGTGGCCTCAAGGACCTTCAATGGACCAGAATTCGGCTGATATTCAAGAAGCTCTGTGACAAGCTCCGCTGTCGATGAAGCATAAGGTTCCATATACACAAGCACTGGATCATGAATGAAGTCCTCACCGCGTCTATGGTGATCAATGACAACAACCCGATCGGTTTTATTTAATAATCGTGGTTCCATCGTCATGGAGGGTTTGTGAGTGTCTACAACAACCACTAAAGAATTTGTTGTCACAAACTCAACCGCATCGTCATTAGAAATAAATTTTGCCCATAGTTCTTCATTTTCTTGAATGGCATCCATCAAGCGGATAACCCCTGGACCATAGTTATCAGGTTCGATGACAACCCGACTAAGCTTCCCGTTACCCTCAGCCATTTTCATGATGCCAATGGCCGCTCCAATCGCATCCATGTCCGGATTTTTATGGCCCATCACAAACACTTGATCACTTTCACGAATCAACTCGGATAACGCTTGAGAAATGACCCTCGCACGTACCCTCGTTCTTTTTTCTACTGGATTGGACTTTCCACCGTAAAACTCCACTTTCCCTGAAGGCTTCTTAATAGCCACCTGATCTCCGCCACGCCCGAGCGCGAGGTCTAAAGCGGACTGTGCCATCTGTCCAAGCTCAGGTAAATCCGTAGAGTCCTTCCCTACCCCAATACTAAGGGTAAGCGGAATGGTTGCATTGGTTTTGATTTCTCTTACTTTATCTAATACATCAAAACGATTTTTCTCTAATTCACTTAGAATCCTTTGGCTAAAGACGGCCATAAATTTTTCTGAGGAGAATCGCTTTAAATAAATCCCATGGTCCGTTCCCCATTGTTTAATCAAATTTGTTACTTCGTTATTAATACTACTTTTAATTTGATCATCCATGCCTTGAGTAATTTCCTCGTAATTGTCCAAATAAATAATGCCCAAAACAGTTTTCTCATTGACATAGCGATCTTTGACAATATTGATTTCAGTCACATCTGATAAATAAAGAAGACGTTCCTCAGGGCGCGTAATGACCTTATATCTTCTTTTTTTAATGGAGATAACCCTTTGGTCCGTTTCTCCTTTTAAAATCGGTATAAGGGTCTCTGAGATAGTATTCAGAGAGTGGGATATAATGGACTCTTCTTCCGTAAGTGACATTACATAGTGATTGACCCACTCAATGTCATAATTCTCACTGTATAAAATAATACCAATAGGCATCTCTAATAAAGCTTCTTCGCCTACTTTTTTAACCCGATGGGACAGCGTTGAAATATAATCTTCAACTTCTTTTTTTTGTTTAAGATCTTGTAACTTAAGTAAGGCTACAATAGCCCCCGCAATAATAAGACCCATCAACCCTAGTAGCCAATAATACAGGGTGAGTATAATGATAAAACATAGCGTAATAATAACAGCTATGATTGCTTTTATGTCCCATCTAGGGGGTTTTAGTTGATTTGACATAATGTCAGCTCCTCATTCACCTTCTTTATCCATTGACTCGAGACGTCACACAAAGGTCGAATCCTAAAATTTATTATACCTAATATACGAATGAGATAAAGAAGCGAAGGAACAATTAATCCCACTCTTTCACCATATTTTATTTATGACATCTATATTAAATATTTATTATAACAAAAAGATTCGACCCTGAGAGGCTTTAGGGGACTTTAATTATTTCCATTTAACAACCTTAAAATGGGAAGACGGCTTACCCGCAGCATTTAAAATATAAACAAAAGGACATAAGAACACCCTAACTTCCTTATGCCTAGTTCAAATGTTATTAAGATGATCGATAGAGGTGTCATGCATTAAGAGATAATTCTTAAAACTAATGCATAAACTAGACATTGCATTAATCCTACCGTAAAATTATACTTTAAAAGGACTTATAAAACAAATGAACAAGTTTTAAGAAAAACTGGACTTTCTGTTAAGTCCTAATCAATAGGAAACTTTTTCTACCCAAGCGTTTGCCTTGGAAGCTTTCTGTTAAAAAGCCAATTTTCATCGTTTGTGGCTATTCATATAGATTGCGACGTAAATTCGATCGGCGTTGGCATCTCATACCTTACTTTATTTGGTGCTAAATTACCGCTTCAGCAGAATACTTCGCTTTCCTCGGACACCCCACCGCTGCGGTCGTGCCCGAGGAAAGCGAGCGACCTGAAGCTCAAATCCACACCATAAGCAAGCAGTAATCACTTGTGAACTCTTAGCTTAATAGTTACGTCGCAATTTATTTCAACTCCTAAACTTCATGATCCTGAGAAACACAACGATCTTCTAGAAAAAGGCTTTTAAAAAATCGTCTAAGTCGGTGAACACTTATGCCATTTATTTTCTTATTAAGAATTGAACATACTAAACGATAGCGACCTGCTACCCTTGGGTCGTTTTTATTTTTCCTTAATGCAAATTTAATTGATGGGGTGAATTCTTTGGTAAAAAGAAACTATTCGGGTTGGTTTATTGCATGGATCAGTCTTATTTTTAATTTTGTTCTTACAGTTGTTAAAGTGCTTGTTGGTTACATTTTTCATAGTACAGCGCTACTTGCTGACGGCATACATAACGGTGGAGATGTCATTGCTTCTCTTGCAACCTTGAGCTCCATGAAAGTAGCAAACCAACCTGCTGACAAAGAACACCCATATGGACACGGAAAGGCTGAGGATATCTCTTCTAGTTTTATCTCCTTAATTCTATTAATTGCTGGTCTTTACCTTATATATGAATCCATTGTTGCTTTGTTTATGCCCGCAAAGGAAGCTAATATTTGGGCCCTGCTTGCGGCCATTGTTTCTTTGATTGTCAAAGGCATACTTTATTTTTACACGATGAGATATGGTAAGCGAACAAAAAGTAAAAGCCTTATCGCGACAGCCTATGACCATTTAGCCGATGTTTGGGCTTCATTAGCTGCCGCCATTGGTATTGGTATTGCCTGGGTTGGGAATCTCTATTCTATTCCGTATGCTGTATATGGAGATCCGATAGCCGGCATAGTGGTCTCTATTCTCATTATCAAAGTCGGTGTTGAAATGGGGATAAAATCCATCAATGTATTAATGGAGGGGAATGTTTCTGCTGAACAAATTGAGATTTATTCTAATATGATCAAAACGTTTCCTGAAGTAAAAAGAATTGATAAACTACGTGCCCGAGAGCATGGAAACTATATTCTTATTGATGTAAGAATAAGTGTCCCCGGAACATTGACAATCCAAGAGGGTCATGACATTACCCGGCAAATACGGGATTCGATCATGACAAAGGATCCTAATGTTGAAGAAGTCTTAATTCATCTTAATCCGTGGTATGCGACACCTCTTCCCCTAAAAAAATAAAGATTAACTGACGATATATTGTGTGAAGACTATTTAGAAAGAGGGATTTTATAATGGCCTCTCCAACAGTTACAAATAAGAACCAAGAGTATATTATTTTTTCTTTACATGGGCACGGTTTAGCTGTCGATCTCACCAAAGTAGAAGAAATCATTCTTCCCGTTGATGTCAAACCCTTTCCAATGAGTCCAAGACCTGTCAAAGGGGTTTTTAAATGCCGTGATGCCATTTACACTCTTATTGACCTCTCCTTTTTCTTGAACATAAAAGCTATTCATACGGGTAACGCTAATGAGCCTCGAATCATCGTCCTTAAATCCCATGAAACGACTGTAGGCATTACTGTCGATCAGATTAATGAAATCAAAACAGCACTTAAGGATGATAGCCCTCTCTCTGAGGAAGATTCTCTCAACCCACAGCTTTTCCCTGAACAAATAAAAACTGACTCCGCCTCCATCCCAGTATTAGATGTTGAGCAATTAGTCGCTTCACTTAAGGTAGAGGCGGAAAAACTCTCCGAATTCTAAAAAGACTTGGCACGCTAGCCAAGTCTTTTTACTCACATGTATGGTCAGTCAACAGAAGACGCTCAGACTTTCTTAAAAAACACATGACCGAAGAGCTACTTGTGAACCCTTCTATTTCATTCCAAGTTAAATGGGGCTACTAAGGACGATTGGCTAAAACCATCACGTCCATGTGACACCGCCTGAAGCTAGCATGTCCCTACCAAAAAAGTAAAGAACACTTTTTCCCTGCACACAAAGAAAGCGGAGTGAAAAAATCACTCCGCTTTTTTGTATGATTATTCAGTAGTATATGGTAAAAGCGCCATTTGACGAGAGCGTTTAATCGCTCTTGTTAATTGACGTTGATATTTTGCACTCGTCCCTGTTACTCGACGAGGTAAAATTTTACCACGATCAGAAATAAAGCGTCTTAGCAAATCAACATCTTTGTAGTCAATGTAAGTGATATTGTTTACAGTAAAGAAACAAACCTTACGACGTTTTCCTCTTCCACGACGTGCCATGCTAGTCCCTCCTTTTCAAAACAATTTATTAAAATGGTAAATCATCATCAGAAATATCGATCGGTTTACCATCATCTGCAAATGGATCATCCTGCCCACCAAATGGGTTATTATCGTTATACCCTCTATTCGGTGATGATGCAGGCTGTTGATAACCATTATTGGTATTTGAGCCGGGTTGTTGTGAAAAATTATTATTCGCTGGAGCATTGGCCCGCGCATTTCTGGATTCCAAAAATTGTACGCTATCGGCAACAACTTCAGTTACAAATACTCTTCGACCTTCGTTATTGTCATAACTTCTGGTTTGTATACGTCCTTCAACACCAACAAGGCTGCCCTTACCAACAAAATTCGCGGTATTTTCAGCTTGCCTTCTCCAAACAACCACTGGGATAAAATCAGCATCATGGTCGCCTTGCTGATTTGTAAATGGACGATTGACAGCAATGGTGAAGTTAGCAACTGCGGCTCCGTTTGGCGTATAACGAAGATCTGGATCCTTAGTTAAACGGCCAACCAATACTACTCGATTAATCATCAGAACCTCTCCCCGGAATTTATTTAAATCCTATTCTCTTTCGTCACGAATGGTCATGAAACGCAAGACGTTTTCATTAATTTTCGTTAAACGATCAAATTCACTAATCGCTTCATGTCCAGCAGTCACATAAAGGACTACATACACACCGCTGTTAAAGTCATCGATTTCGTATGCTAAACGACGTTTGCCTAATTCCTCAACTTCGTTAATTTCAGCACCGTTATCAGTCAAGATCTTAGCGAGGTTTTCTTTTGTTGCTTTTTCTGCTTCCTCATCCAAATCAGGACGTAAGATGTACATAATTTCGTATTTAGTCATTCCATTCACCCCTCTTTCTGTTAAAAGATCCAGCCATTCAAATAGTACAGGATGAGGTTTCTAGAAAAACCTAAAAACAAGGGCAAATCGGCCGTTACTCACAAACGCTCGGGGTTCGATGTGCACGGGTATCCGAAATGCAACGCCCTCCTTCAAGAGAGGTTTGTCCTCATTTTCAACCTAGATTATAAGAACGGTACAAAGTTCCACGATGGAAACTCCCTTTGGTCTAATGGCCCCCGAAGGAGCAGAGAGTGTTCAATTTCACTCACAGCAATTAATTATAAAGGATTTTCTTCTATTTTTCAACCTGTAACTTTAAAGGATTAAACATTAAAGCGAAAATGAACCACATCGCCATCTTGAACAATATAGTCTTTACCTTCAAGACGAAGCTTCCCATTTTCTTTTGATTTACCCAAAGACCCTGCAGCCATAAGGTCTTCAAAAGAAACAACCTCGGCTCTAATAAAGCCTCGTTCAAAATCAGAATGGATAATCCCTGCCGCTTGTGGTGCTTTAATTCCTTGTCTAAAGGTCCAAGCCCTGACTTCTTTTTCGCCCGCTGTGAAGTAGGTGGCTAAACCGAGGAGCTTATAACTTTTTTCTATAAGTTGATCAAGGCCTGATTTCGTAATGCCTAAGTCTTCTAAGAAAGTTTGTTTTTCTTCCCCTTCAAGTTCAGCAATCTCTGATTCAATTTTTGCAGAAATCACAACGACTTCAGATCCCTCTTTTTCAGCAAGAGCTTTGACCTGCTTCACAAACTCATTTTCTTCACCACTGACTAAATCATCCTCTGATACGTTTGCTACATAGAGCACCGGCTTGATCGTCAATAGATTTAAGGTTTTAACTGCACCCTTTTCTTCTTCCGTTAGGTCAACATTTCGAGCAGGTTGTTCTGATTCAAAGGCCGCTTTTAACTTTTCTAAGGCAGAGAATTCTAGAATAGCCTCTTTATCCTTTTGTTTCACTAATTTTTCTACTCGACTGAAGCGTTTATTGACTGAATCAAGGTCCGCTAAAATAAGCTCTAAATTAATCGTCTCGATATCATCAACCGGGTCGACTTTTCCTGAAACATGCGTGACATTCTTATCTTCAAAGCAACGAACAACATGGGAGATAGCATCCACTTGACGAATATTCGCTAGAAATTGGTTCCCTAGTCCCTCGCCTTGACTCGCACCCTTCACTAACCCTGCAATATCTGTAAATTCAAAGGTGGTTGGAATCGTTTCTTTCGGATGATACATCTCCGTTAATGCATCTAATCGCTCGTCTGGGACATTCACTATCCCTACATTGGGATCGATCGTACAGAAAGGATAATTTGCAGATTCTGCACCTGCTTGCGTAATTGCATTAAATAATGTTGATTTACCTACGTTAGGTAAACCGACGATACCCGTCGTTAAGGCCATGCCCTTCACTCCTTAAACACTTCATTATAGACTTTCCCTTGCCACTTAGGAAGGTTAACTTGTCCATACATCTAGGAAAGAAAATTATTGATGAATATAACTGGCCACCTGAGGCGGCCTTTAATCCCTATGCTTCTTTCTCATGGTGGACAATGACTTTTTTCATTTTTCTTTTAAACTCACTTCTTGGTAACAAAACGCTATGTTCACAGCCTAAGCATTTAATTCTTATATCCGCACCCATTCTAATGATTTCCCATCGATTTTCCCCACATGGGTGCGGCTTTTTCATTTCAACAACATCGTGAAGATCAAAAACTTTTTCCTCCATTAATGACCCCTCCGATATTAAAATTGTATTTTTTCTTTTAAAAAGTCAGCAACCTCAGCAATAGGAAGACGGACTTGCTCCATTGTATCACGGTGACGGACAGTCACTTGACCATCTTCTCTAGAATCAAAATCATAAGTAATGCAATACGGTGTGCCAATTTCATCCTGACGACGATACCGTTTCCCGATAGACCCTGTCTCATCGAAATCAACCATGAATGTTTTGGAAAGGGTTTGAAACACTTCATAAGCATCATCCGATAATTTTTTAGATAGCGGAAGAATAGCTGCTTTATATGGGGCAATAGCAGGATGAAATCTTAAGACTGAACGTGTCTCTTTTTCATTGATTTCCTCTTCTTCAAAAGCATCAATCAAGAAGGCTAATGTCACGCGATCAGCACCTAGTGAAGGTTCGATAACATAAGGGAGGTAACGCTCATTTGTTGCTTGATCAATATATTGCATATCCTCACCTGAAACCTCCATATGCCTCTTGAGGTCATAATCCGTTCTTGAAGAAATACTAGATAGCTCGCCCCAGCCAAAAGGAAATTTATATTCAATGTCTGTTGTGCCTTTACTATAATGTGGGAGTTCCTCTTCCTCATGATCACGCAAGGTCACATTCTCAGCCTTCATATTAAGCGACAACAACCACTCACGGCTAAAGGCTCTCCAATAATCGAACCACTTCTCTTCTTCTCCTGGCTTACAGAAGAATTCAAGTTCAAGTTGTTCAAATTCACGTGTTCTAAACGTAAAATTCCCTGGCGTAATTTCATTTCTAAAAGATTTACCGATTTGGGCAATCCCAAAAGGGACTTTCTTACGCATGGTTCTTTGCACATTTTTAAAATTGACGAAAATCCCTTGAGCCGTTTCCGGGCGCAAATAGATTTCATCTGTGCTTGTTTCAGTAACCCCTTGGTATGTTTTGAACATGAGATTAAACTGACGAATTGGCGTGAAGTTTTGTGACCCACAATTTGGACACTTCACGTGATGCGTTTTAATCAATTCTTCCATTTCATCAAAGGATAAGGCTTCAATGGAACCTTCTATATTATCCTCACCGATTTGGCTCTCCAAAAGTTTATCTGCTCTATGACGTGACTTACAGTCCTTACAATCCATCATAGGGTCATTAAAATTACTGAGATGGCCTGAAGCCTCCCATGTTTTCGGATTCATAAGAATTGAGGCATCTAATCCGACATTGTATTGGGATTCCTGTACATATTTCTTCCACCAGGCTTTTTTAATATTGTTCTTCAATTCTACACCAAGAGGACCGTAATCCCATGTGTTTGCCAATCCACCATAAATTTCTGACCCCGGAAAGACAAATCCTCTCTGCTTTGCTAGATTCACAATTTGCTCCATTGTTGTTGCCATTTTTCATCCTCCTATTTTCAACAACTGTTCCCTGTTTTTAGCTACTAAACCTTGGCTTACACTTCACCACTTCGCTAAGTCGCGGCCTCATCCTTATCCTAGCCCTGACTTATAAAGGGTATCGCCAATTCCTCTTTCAAGGAAGACAACGCCCCTGCTCAACAGTCTTTTTTACATAAAAAACAACTTCCATCCAAAGGCAATATACTGCCTAGGGACGAAAGTTGTTACACTCACGCGGTTCCACCCTATTTGACACAAACGTGTCCACTTCATTTCCACTGGTTCCAGACTGCCCTTCCTTGAAGCCCCATACCGAGCTCACACCCTTCTCGGTTCGCTAAAATGGAGGATTTCAAGTACTCCTTTCTGTCATCACCATCGTCGGATTTACTTTAATATATTGTATTATATACCATCTGGAACGTTCAATCAATTTTTCTTTGCTGCTTTTGCACAATAGGATATATGACGAGTGCTGCTAGGATATATAAATTGATGAGTCCATATAAAGGATAGAGAATGGTGACCAGCTTTGCAAAGCCCAAGGTGGTTAGAGGAATCATGG
Organism: Pullulanibacillus pueri; assembly: GCF_014639255.1. GTDB lineage: Bacteria > Bacillota > Bacilli > Bacillales > Sporolactobacillaceae > Pullulanibacillus > Pullulanibacillus pueri. The sequence continues at coordinate 36,235 of NZ_BMFV01000010.1, read as the reverse complement.
TGATGACCAGTAAAGCTGCCAACCCCCAGTATGGCAGTTTAATGATCTTCTTCAATCTCGTAATTAATCCAAAGAGCCCTGAAGCCGCTGTCGTATAAATCGCAAATAACAATAGCACCGTCATGATAATCGTCATCGCATAAGGATAGTTTTTTAGCAAAGCAAATAGAGGTATTTCATACACCATAATATCGCCCGCAACTTGAATTAATGACTGATTATAAAAGAAAGACACCACACCTAAAACCACACCACTCCCAATAGAGGCAAATAAAATTTCCCCTTTGGTTTTAATTTCGCTCCCTATCCCGCCGAGAATTGCGGCTAAGGAGAGGATATTGAGTGAGGTGAATATAATGGCGGAGGTCCAGTTTGATTGATGATAAATATCAATTTTCCATATTCCCTCAACGTGATGTCCAAATTTTAATAACACCGCTAATAACAAAATAATAAGGAGAGGAATAATCACTATATTAATGGAGACTAGTCCCTTATTTCCCCATATAAATAATAAGACAAGAACGGTACTCATGAGAAAAATGCCATGCCAATAAGGAATTTTCACTGCTTCAAGGGCTGCACCGCCCCCAGCGATCATAATAACAGTTGTAGAAAATAAATACACAAAAATCATCCCATCATAAATAGCGGCGATCTTCTCTCCTACTAACTGTTCCAGAATGGGCGTGTAGTGCGTTGTCTTCATTTTATAGCCAATCGACATCATGACATAGATCGATAGAATAAAGAGTATGGTAAATAATGCGATAGCAAACACACTCTCTTGTCCAAAAAACTGCCATAGTTCTCTCCCTGATGCATATCCTGCTCCAATGGTCGTGCCGATAATAAGAAACATCCATTTCAATCCTGCTTTAACCATCATAAGCCTCCCCTACTGCCTGTAGAAATCACATTTATAGCCAGTCCTCAACCTTTATCCCTCTAAGCAAAATATCATCGTGTAAGCAACGATAGTTTCTAAAGAACCGTTTTGTTTTCAAGCAAAATTTAGTGCTCCTTTATCCGTTCAGTTCTTTCTTTGTCTCCTTCTTACAAAAGTTACTCGCCTTTACAGCAAACAAATGAGAAGGCACGTATAGAAATGGGATTTTGTCCGTATACTATTACTAATATTACTAAGGAGACGAACCTATGAATCTAAAAAAAACTTTCCGTGCCCTGACAAAAAATAATGATTTCCGTGTTCAATACGATGAAGCTACCGCACACCTAAAGTTAACCAAGAATGTAGAAAGCCACCTTCAAAATATTGATTTAGATCGCCCAATCCTTATTGTTTGTATCGGGACTGATAGATCTACAGGGGATTCATTAGGTCCACTTATTGGAAAACAGCTGAGTAAATTTACTCATTCTCCTTATACTCTATTTGGAACTATCGACGAACCTGTTCACGCAGTGAATTTGGCGCAAACTTTAGAGTCTATACAATCAGAGTTCACTCATCCCTTCATCATCGCCATTGATGCCTGTCTTGGAAAGCGTGAGAGTGTTGGAAGTATTACAATCGCTGAGGGACCCATTAAACCTGGTGCTGGCGTTAAAAAGGAACTTCCTGAGGTGGGTGATATCCATATTAAGGGGATCGTAAATGTGAGTGGTTACATGGAGTATTTCGTATTGCAAAACACGAGACTTTCTCTTGTTATGAAAATGTCTGAAGTGATTGCTTCATCATTACATACTGCACTTATGAATCATTTTAGAAAATATCCAACGAAGAAAATTAAGATTAATAACGAAGAACATACACCTCACCCTCTTTGGCATGCGCCGCCTAAGGTTATTGAATAATGCGGTTCTAAATCAATAGTTGAAGTAATAAAGGATTGTAACCAATAATAAGATTTCAAAACTCAAAATGGTGAGGCTCTAAAAATCATTAAAATGTATAATCCATATAGATTGCAACGTAACGCTTAAGCTAAGAGCTAACATAATAGGTGATTACTGCAGGCTTATGGTGTGGATTTAAGCTTCAGGTCGCTCGCTTTCCATGGGCACGGCCTCAGCTAACTTGGGAATAGATTAATGGGTTTCCCAAGTATTTATGAATAGAAATTCCCTGTTCCTGCGTCTACTCGTACCGCTTCGTCGTCAGCTTTCTCGGAACAACTCGAAGTTTATTCGAGAAGTAACGCTGGCCCCGTTCCCATAGGACTCGAGTATCGGCATCCGTGAGTCAGCGGCACTGGGGAACACACAATGTATAAGTGTTCCGAACCTCGCGTCTTACGCTCCAATACACTTGATTGCTGTTGATTTTTTTTTACTTAACTGCATCTTATGTGCGTGCCCACACTGTCTTTTTAGTTTCAGCCTTGATTCGTGCGTCATTTGTGAGTAGTGGCTGGCTTTTGTGAGTGTGGCCTTTCTTTTGTTAGTACAGCACCTCTTCTTGTGCGCGTGCCTAGAGATCTTTTGTTAAGTTTTAATAAACAAATGATAAGCGGTTGGTTTATTGTTATGCACCTAACTAGCGAAGGAAATACACGTAGACTCAAAAAATCGTAAAAACCACGATTTTTCTGCGATGATTACTCTCCTAGTCGCCTTCCTTAGTCCTGCGGGAGCAGTGCCCCAGGTGAGACCCCTATCTCACCCCAAAAAACAATAAGCGTTTTTCGGGGACCCCGGTATTTTGCGTAGCATGAGGAGGCTCACTAGCCGCCCTCGGAAAGCGGAGTGTATTTCCGTAGCGATGATTTATGATTTACGTCGCAATTTGCTTCAATTCCGGTAAGTCCTATCTTGAGAAGCAATACATCCTCTAGAAAACCTGTGCATTTAATAATAGTTAGCCATTAAAGGGGGTATAAATAGACTTTTAAAATATCGTTAACCTCACATATAATAGCCAACAATACATTATTGAATTAGAAAACTCAGCTTGTCGCCAAGCCTTAATGGCGATAACACAAAGTTGCATTTATAAGGTTCTCCACTAAGTTATGCTTTCTGACCTTATAAAAAAGGTGACTCAATAAGGTCGTAAACCTTTGAGTCACCTCATACAGCGCCCTCCCCTATTTCTCAACCTTTAAAGGTCATCAAACAAGACATAAGCACCTGTCTGTATTTAGTTAAAGCTATTAAACTTCTATTGTTCCAAAATCTCTAAAACACGGTTTAAATCTTCGCTTGAATAATATTCAATCTCGATTTTACCTTTATTTTTATTTTTAGATTGTTTAATAGACACAGAAGTTCCAAAGCGCTGTTTGAGTTGGACTTCCTTTTGTTGCAGAATAGGATCTAATTTTTCTTTTCTCTTTTTAATTGTTCCACGTGAAACATTTTCGTTCAGTTTAGAAATGAGTTTTTCTAAATCACGGACATTAAGCTGTTCTTTAATCACCTTATCGACAACGCTAGGAATTTGCCGTTTATTTACTAGACCAAGGAGTGCTCGACCATGCCCCATTGTTAATTTCCCCTCGGCAATGAGGGACTGAACAGGCTTGTCTAATTGTAACAACCGCAAATGGTTCGCAATATGGGGACGACTTTTACCTAGTTTTTTGGCGAGTTCTTCTTGAGTAAGCTGTAATTCGCTCATGAGTTTCTTATAAGCGATGGCTTCCTCAATCGCATTTAAATCTTCACGTTGCAGGTTTTCAATCAAGGCAATCTCCATCATTTCCTTGTCTGAAAACGTCTTAACTAGTGCAGGAACAGTTTTAAGCTTAGCTTCAATAGCCGCTCGATAGCGCCGCTCACCTGCAACAATATCAAAGCCCTTTAGTCCTTTGCGCACAATGAGTGGCTGTATAATACCATGCTCTTCAATTGAGATTTTCAACTCTTGGATAGCTTCTTCATCAAAGTGTTTTCTCGGCTGATAGGGATTCGGACGTAATTCCTTAACTTTTATTTGCTGAATACTCTCATTCTCTTTCAATTCTGTTTCAGGAAAAAAAGCATTAATACCTTTGCCTAAACCTCTGTTCACCCGTTCATCACTTCCTTCGCTAATTCAAGATAAACTTCAGCACCACGAGACTTAGGATCATAAATAATAATAGGTTTTCCATAACTAGGGGCTTCACTTAATCTCACATTTCTTGGAATAATCGTTTGATACACTTTATCTTGAAAATACTTTTTGACTTCATCAATAACTTGTATTCCTAAATTAGTCCTCGCATCAAGCATTGTCAATAAAACACCTTCAATCATTAAATCATGATTCAAGTGTTTTTGAACGAGCCTGACCGTGTTCAGTAGCTGACTCAATCCTTCTAAAGCATAATATTCACATTGTACAGGTATAATTACAGAGTGAGAAGCTGTCAATGCATTAATTGTCAATAACCCTAAAGAAGGTGGACAATCGATAATAATATAATCATAAATATCTTGAACTTTTTCAAGGGCTCTACCGAGACGTACCTCTCGAGAGATCGTCGGTACTAATTCAATTTCAGCCCCAGCTAGTTGAATGGTGGACGGTATGATATCTAAACCTTCAACATTTGTCGTTTTGATCACTTCACTTGGCTCGACGTCTTCTACTAAAACATTATATATACATTCATCGACATCACCTTTATCAACACCAACACCACTCGTCGCGTTACCTTGTGGATCAATATCAATTAATAATACCTTTTTCCCCATATAAGCCAAACAAGCACTCAAATTGACAGAAGTTGTTGTTTTACCGACTCCACCCTTCTGGTTGGCAATGGTTAATATCTTGCCCACTTTTTCACCACCTTCAAAAATACAACATGAGGATCGTTATCATCACGTTCCTATTCGTTTCGTTAAACCTCATATCATTCGTCTTTTCAGAGAAATATTAAGACTGTCGCTGCATCACTTATTTCCATGCATGATTATTTATTGAGAGTATTAACTAAAACACTTTTTATTTTTAAATTTCTCTTTTTCAAAGAGCAAGCAATACTACTATTTTATCATGAAATGAAATTAAATTAATATAAAAGTAGAAAATAATAGGTGAGATTTTTTTAGCAAGCTATAAAAAGCAGTTAATCTTCGGATCAATTGTTTTAAAAGACACAAATAGAGGAAACCACTCAATGGTTTCCCAAGATTTTATTCATGATTTATTTTTTTGGAATACGGATCGTAAACTGATAATAATCGCCTAAATCCTCTTCATTTGTATCGACTTTAAGCCCTGTATCTGAAACCATTCCTACGGATTGACGAATGGTATTAACCGCAATTCTCATATCTTTACTTAAGGATAGCCTTCTCTTTGGCTTTTGCTTTTCAACTTTTTCTATTAAACTCTTAATCCTTAGCTCTGTTTGCTTTACGTTTAACTCTTTTTCTATGATTTCATTTAAAACCTTTTCTTGCTTTTCAGGATCATTCTTTAAAAGAATTAAGGCACGCGCATGTCTCTCAGATATTTTCTTCTCTAACAAAGCATTTTGGACAGATGTCGGTAATTTTAATAATCTTAGTTTATTTGCGATGGTCGACTGCCCTTTACCTAACTTTTGGGCTAAACTTTCCTGAGTTAAACCATGGATATCCATCAATTTAGCATAAGCCATTGCTTCTTCAATGGCTGTTAATTCTTCTCTTTGAAGGTTTTCAATGAGAGCCACCGCTGCGGTTTGCGCATCATCATATTCTTTAATAATGGCAGGAACGGTTTTCCAACCGAGATAATTGGCCGCTCGCCACCTGCGCTCCCCTGCAATGATCTCATATTTATTCTCTTCATACTGACGAATAACAATGGGCTGAATAAGTCCATGGGTTTCAATCGTATGAGCAAGCTCTTCAATTTTCTCCTCATTAAAGACCGTTCTTGGTTGATATCTATTGGGAATAATATTTTCGACCAAGATATCCTTCACCTGTTCCTGTTGCCAATCCTCGACCACTTCAGGCTTATCTCCTTGTCCAAAAAACTTGGAAAAAGGTTGTTTCATGATACGATCACCACCCTTATCATCTAACATAATATTTCGCTGTTAAAAATTAAATTCCTGCATGATTAAAAATGTTTCACGTGGAACATTCCATGAGAAAGTTCTAATTGTTTAATAAGGGATCTCTTTCTTCCCCTTACCTTAAATTTAGGTAATGTAAAGCATAATATCGACATTACAACGGTTGTTTAGAAGGTGTCCCTGGTTTTCTTGGGTATTTTTTTGGTGTTGTTCTCACCTTTTGAATCATAATCACATCTCTATGGCTTTGTTCTTCTGGTAAGAGGAAAGGCTCTACTCGCTGGAGTTCTCCTCCCAATTTTTGAATCGCGATCTGAGATTCATCAATTTCGTCTTTCCCACTTGCACCCTTCATGGCAATAAACGTTCCACCTACTTTAGTTAAGGGCATACAATATTCACTTAAAATATTTAAACGAGCCACAGCACGAGCCGTTACGATGTCAAATGACTCCCGGATGTTTTTTCGATGTCCAAACGTTTCAGCCCGATCATGGTAAAGATGAACACCCGATAACTCTAATCTATTCGTTAATTCCTCTAAAAATCCAATCCGTTTATTTAAAGCATCTACAATGGTGACCTCTAATTCAGGATAAATAATTTTTAGTGGAATAGAAGGAAATCCTGCACCTGCCCCTACATCACAAAGCGATAAAGGTTGACTAAAATCAAAAAAGAAGCTAGGTGTGAGTGAATCATAAAAATGTTTTAAGTACACATCACTTTTCTCTGTGATTGCGGTTAAATTAATCTTACTATTCCATTCAATCAGTGTCTCGTAATATGTATTAAATTGATTAACTTGGAAAGGAGAAAGGACAATCCCTTTCTCCTTTAATAAATTGTTGAACCCTTCCATCAATGGCCTCCAAGTCATCCTATTTTCACCCGGCCACTCTAGCAAGAAAGGAGCATAATCTCCTCCCTTGTGTGCCGGAGAAAATAGAATATGATTGATCTACTTTGCTATCTTTGCTAATCGTCCTTGTTCAAGATAAACCAGTAAAATGGACACATCACTCGGGTTTACCCCAGATACACGTGATGCTTGCCCAACAGACAAAGGTCTTACTTCTGCTAACTTTTGTTTGGCTTCAGTCGCTAGCCCATGGATCGCCTCATAATTGAGATCATCAGGAATGCGTTTTTCTTCCATTCGTTTCATTTTATCCACTTGTTGAAGTTGTTTACCAATATACCCTTCATATTTCGTTTGGATATCGACCTGTTCTGCCACATCCTCAGGAATGTCTCGTTCAGACGGTACAATTTGAGCAATATGATGATAATGAATTTCTGGTCTTTTTAAGAGCTGCTCTGCTGTCACAGGTTCTTTTAATTCATGACCACCAACAGAACGTAAAATTTCTTGCACTTCTTCAGTAGGTTTGATCATAATTTTTTCAAGACGTTGTTTTTCTTCTTCAATTAATCTTTTCTTTTCTATAAACTTATTATACCTTTTCTCGGGGATTAACCCAATATCAAACCCAATTTCCGTTAAACGTAAATCAGCATTATCATGTCTCAACAACAATCGATATTCAGCACGAGAGGTTAGCAAGCGATAGGGTTCATTAGTCCCTTTAGTGACAAGATCATCGATAAGGACGCCAATATAGGCTTGTGAACGATCTAAAATGACAGGATCCTTCCCTTGAACCGCTTGAGCGGCATTAATCCCTGCCATAATCCCTTGTGCTGCAGCCTCCTCATAACCCGATGTTCCATTAATTTGCCCCGCAGTATAGAGACCTTTAATTTTCTTAGTTTCCAACGTTGGCCATAATTGCGTTGGTACCATGGCATCATACTCAATGGCGTACCCCGCTCTCATCATTGAGGCATTTTCGAGCCCTGGAACTGTTCTCAGCATCTCCACTTGAACATCCTCAGGTAAACTTGTCGAAAGACCTTGCACATAGACTTCCTCGGTGTCCCTGCCTTCAGGTTCAAGAAAAATCTGATGACGTGGTTTATCACTAAAGCGGACAATTTTATCCTCAATAGAAGGACAATAACGCGGGCCGGTACCTTTAATCATCCCTGAATACATCGGTGACCGCCCTAAATTGCTATTAATAATTTCATGGGTTTTGGCACTTGTATACGTTAACCAACAGGGAATCTGATCGGTGATATATTGTGTTGTTTCATAAGAGAAGGCATGGGGTTCTTCATCACCCGGCTGCATCTCCGTTTTGCTATAATCTATTGTTTTACTATTAATCCGTGGCGGTGTCCCTGTTTTAAATCGAACAAGGTCAAAGCCAAGTTCTTGTAAATGATAGGAAAGGTTAATCGAAGGTTGCATATTATTAGGGCCACTCTCGTAGGAAAGTTCACCAATAATAATTTTCCCCCTTAAAAAGGTTCCTGTTGTAATGATCACGGCCTTTGCCGTATATTCAGCATTGGTTTTTGTAATAACACCCTTACAAACCCCATCTTCTACAATTAAGCGTTCAACCATTCCTTGTTGTAAGGTGAGATTCTCTGTTTCTTCAATGGTTTTTTTCATTTCTCTAATATACATAAATTTATCGGCTTGTGCCCTAAGTGCCCGAACAGCAGGCCCTTTACGTGTATTAAGCATTCTCATTTGAATATGTGTTTTATCTATATTCTTACCCATTTCTCCGCCCAAAGCGTCAATTTCACGAACGACGACACCTTTTGCTGGCCCCCCTACAGAGGGGTTACAGGGCATAAATGCAATGGTATCAAGGTTAAGGGTAAGCATTAGAGTTTTAGAGCCCATACGAGCAGAAGCTAAAGCGGCCTCAACACCGGCATGCCCTGCCCCTATGACAATTACATCAAAATCTCCAGCATGATATCCCATCAATTTTTCCTCCAAATAAAATGTAATTAAACCAATATTAAACTATTTTCCGAGACAAAACTGTGAAAATAACTGATCAATTAAACTATCTGAAACGGTATCACCGACAATTTCCCCAAGGAGCTCCCAAGTTCTTCTAATATCAATTTGTGCCATATCGACCGGCATATTGGCTTCTATAGCATTCATAGCATCCTCAATCGCTTTTTTTGCCTGAATTAATAAAGTAATGTGTCTTGTATTGGAGACATAGGTCAGATCATTTCCCTCAAGACCTTGATCATAGAACAGACCACTAATTGCTTGCTCAAGCTCATCGATCCCCTCTTCTTTAAGCAAAGAGGTCGTTAGGACCGGTCGATTTCCGGCCAGCTGCTTCACTTTCTCAAGGTCAATTCTTTGTTCTAAATCAGTCTTATTGATGACAATAATAGCATCCATATCTTTAATTGCATCAAACAAACGCAAATCTTCATCAGATAATACTTCATTATAATTGATTAAATATAAAATGAGGTCAGCTTTTTTTAACACTTGTCTTGAACGTTCAACACCCATTTTCTCAACGATATCTTCTGTTTCCCGAATGCCTGCAGTATCAATAAGTTGAAGAGGAACGCCTCTTACATTCACATATTCTTCGATGACATCGCGTGTGGTCCCAGGAATGTCGGTCACAATCGCCTTATTTTCATGAACAAGACTATTTAAAAGGGAAGATTTACCAACATTAGGCCGTCCAATAATAACCGTCGCCAGTCCTTCTCTTAATATTTTTCCTTGGCGGGATGTGACTAATAATTTCTCGATTTCCTTTTTTATTTCCTCTGACTTCTCTATTAATAATTGATGCGTCATTTCTTCAGCATCATATTCCGGATAATCAATATTGACCTCTACTTGAGCAATCATCTCAAGTAACTCCTGCCGCAAACCTTGTACGAGCTTTGAAAGTCGCCCTTGCATTTGCCCCATCGCAACATTCATGGCCTTATCTGTCTTCGCTCGGATCATATCCATGACAGCCTCAGCTTGTGACAAATCAATACGCCCATTTAAAAAAGCCCGCTTTGTAAATTCCCCGGGTTCAGCCAATCGTGCACCATGCGTTATGGCAAGCTCTAACACCCGATTGACAGACATTAACCCTCCATGACAATTAATTTCAACTATATTTTCTCGAGTAAATGTCCGCGGAGCCTTCATCACCGAGACCATGACTTCCTCTATAACCTCTTCACGCTCCGGATCATAGATTTTCCCATATTGAATTGTATGTGATTCAACATCAGTCAGCGCTTTTCTCCCTCTATAAAAACGATCAGCAATTATGATTGCTTCCTCTCCGCTTAAACGAACAATTGCAATAGCTCCCTCTCCAATCGGTGTCGATATCGCCGCAATCGTATCTTGTTCCACTCGCTTCACCTTCTTCCCTCTCTATATTCAAAGCTACCGCTTAAAACTGTCTATATGAACTTACCCTTATTTTATCCACAAAATAGTATTCCTAAAGTATTAGAATACCATATTTTTGTTTGTGGATAAAGTCATTGATAGGTTATCCACATGTTGATGAATAGGTAAAATTATTTTATCCACATCCTTCTGCGGAGCCTCCTTGTAATGAACATGGAAAACTCAAACTTCAAGACTCTTGATGCTGATTGTTTAAAGCAAAAAAAATGGGCAAGAGCGCCCGCTAAAGTCATGGAAAAAGTTTTTAATACCAAGATGAACTGCCAGTAGCAAGTGGACCGAGACTGGAGCGAAGGATGCGAGAATCGAAGGAGAGTGTTTCCTCAGCGCCGCTAACTCACAGATAACTAAACTAAAGTCCTGAGGGAACACCAGGACACGTAACTTCATCGTAGTTCTGAAGCGGCAATCCACACCGTTCTGATAACCAGAATCCGATTTGGCTGTGGCCATACCATAATGGTGAAAGTCAAAATGGCACGTAGGCTATCTGGGATCTATAAATCCTGATAAGAAAAACTCCCTCTGTTTAATTGCCTGGCTTACACCAAGTCTTTATCGATGAAGACAAGTTTTTCTACTGATCTCTTTAGGGCTTCGATGGCTTATCCTTTCTTATTCTTGTACAAAAAAAGCAGCCCATTCCATGAGCTGCTCTCCTTAATTCTATATGACTTTCTATTTTTCGTTTTTTGTAGATATTACAACATACCGATGAGGTTCGACCCCTTCTGATGTTGTCTGAATCAAAGGATTCCCTTGTAAAGCGGTGTGAATCACTTTTCTTTCATAGGAAGGCATAGGCTCTAAAACAACTTTCCTTCCTGTTCTTTTTACCTTTTCAGCATTTCTCTGAGCTAATCCCGTCAATGACTCTTTGCGTCTCTCACGGTAATTTTCAGCATCGAGAAGAATTCTAATATTGTTTTTGGAATGGTGATTAGCGACCATGTTAGCCAAGTATTGAAAGGAATTTAGTGTTTGTCCACGCTTTCCAATCAAAATGCCCATTTTATCACCGATAAGCTCAATCTCGTAATTCCGGCTATCGACTTTAGTCGCTTTAATCTCTATGGCAATTCCCATTTTTTCTATCACATTTTTTAAATAATCGGATGCTTTTTCTATTGGATCGATAGGATCAACACTGGCTATATCAACTGCCTCAGTTAATTCCTCTGGATGGCTTTCCTCTTGCTCAACAGTTGATGGAGGTTCAATCAGAGACACTTTTATGGTCGCCGGCTTCGAACCAATCAATCCAAGGAACCCCTTTTTAGGAGCTTCTAGCACTTCAACATGTACTTTATCTTCACTTGTATTTAAGGTACTTAAAGCAGAAGTTAAAGCTTCTTGAATCGATTTTCCACTTACTGTTACATCCATCACTTTTTCGTTCCTCCAGTTTGAGTTTGATTATTGTACTTCTTCCTCATAGGAGCAATAACAAAGTAGGTTTGGAAAATCATAAAGATATTACCAATAACCCAATATAAAGCAAGTGCCGCAGGGAAATTGATCGCTAACACTAGAATCATGATTGGCATAATATAGGTCATCATCGCCATTTGTGGATTAGAATTCCCCATCGAACCCATCATAATCTTTTGTGAAATAAATGTCGTGACGGCAGCAATCACAGGTAAAATGTAATAAGGGTCATGTGCCCCCATCTGGAACCAAAGGAAAGTATGCTCCTTAATTTCTGGTGTGCGATTAATCGCATGATAAAAAGCAATCAAAATCGGCATTTGAATGAGTAAGGGCAGGCATCCCGCTACAGGATTGACATTATGTTCCTGAAAAAGCTTCATTGTTTCTTGTTGTAATTTCTTTTGTGTTTCTTGGTCTTTTGAACTATACTTCTCTCTCAACTTCTTAATTTCAGGTTGAATGAGTTGCATATTCCCTGAGCTTTTAGTTTGCTTTATCATTAATGGAAGCAAAACAAGGCGAACGATGATTGTACAAATAATGATCGCCATACCATAACTCCCACCAAAAATATTGGCTATGTACGTAATGAATTGTGAGAGTGGCCAAACAAACCATTCATTCCATATCCCTGTGCTGTTGGAATTAATCGGTTCATTATACGAAGTACAGCCGGTTAACAAGCCTACTAAAAGAATTAAAGTAATTATTAGTGGCAGCTTTTTGCGCAATTTTATGTCTACCTCCTTAGTTACCATCACTGTCTCTTTTCATCTTAAGCGTGTTTATGCGAATGTTTATCTCTTTCAGGCACAGGATCAAATCCTCCCGGATGAAAGGGATGACATTTAAGGATCCTCTTTATTGTTAAAAAACTCCCCTTAAAAAAACCAAATCGTTTAAAGGCCTCCATCCCATACTCTGAGCAAGTAGGATAGAAACGGCACGTTGGAGGTTTAAGTGGCGAAATACATTTCCTATAGATAAAAATGACACCCATGGCGATCCATTTCATCTCGCATCACCCTTGTCCTTCTTTAAAAGATGCCCTTTACCCAAAATATGTTTAAGACTTTTTGCTATTTCCCAATAGTTTAGTTCAGAAGTAGGCTTCCTAGCAATAATAACACAATCTATCCCTATTAAGAAACGGTTTTCATAATGCCGAATCGCTTCACGTATACACCGTTTAATTCTATTTCTCATTACTGCATTCCCAAGCTTTTTACTCACAGAAAGACCTACTCTAGCATATGGCTGGTCCTCCTGCTTTAGAACATAGATAACAAACTGCCTGTTAGCTATAGACTTTCCTTTTTTGAAAACCTCTTGAAAATCATTGTCTTTCTTTAAAGGTTGGATTTTTTTCATCTTTTCACTCCAAATCACAAACCTTATGTAAAATATAAATGTAAAATACAATCTATACTCCTTAAGTTCAAAGTATAGATTGCATCAAGCTTATTCTCATTAGATAGTGAAAAAAGACCACTGCATCCTCAGTGGCCTTAAGCAGATAATACTTTTCTTCCTTTTTTACGGCGACGTGCAAGTACTTTACGTCCATTTTTCGTACTCATACGCGCACGAAACCCGTGTACCTTTTTACGTTTACGATTATTAGGTTGGTACGTACGTTTCATCTATTCCACCTCCCAGAGGTTATCAATACTGTATGAATAGTTTTTTGGCCTCTTAATTCTTGATCAGATCTGTGAGATCCCTCTCACAACCATATCATTCACACACATTCTGACTCATTATAATTTCATTTTACTTATATGTCAAGAACCTCTTAAAAATCAAGGGCCTCCTTTTATCCATCCATTCTAGGTCCATTCGCTCTCAATTGCTCGTGTTCTATATATTGATCACCACCGTAACAATGTTACGACACAGAAGATGCTAAGGACTCCATTTCCTTTCTTTTCTCTTGCTGTGGATAACCCTTCGACAAAAAATCTTTTTATCCAGAGCTTATCGACATTTTTTTCACACATTCACATCCTGTTGAAAAGTTGTGCTGTTAACAAAAACAGAACTGTGGATAAACTATAATTTACGTTGCGATTCCTACTAATTTTTGATATGATATTTGTGTTTTAAACCATTTTGCATAATAACCGCATTTTCACTTTCCACAGGCTGTGGATAAAATTGTGGATTTTTTCAACAGCTTGTTATAAACACTATCCACAAAATATTCATGACTGTAGACAAGTGATCGGATGAATGATAAACTGTCGAAATCTATTGTGGATATTTCGACATTATTCATTTTATTTAGGTGGTGTTCAAATATAGGACGGATGTGTTCTCTACTTTTTGAACAATCGCTATAAGGGGGGATAAAACGTAACATGGAGAATATCCAACAATTATGGAGTAACGCGCTGAGCGCCATCGAAACAAAGCTCAGTAAACCCAGCTTTGAGACTTGGCTAAAATCGACTTCTGCAGATGCCTTTTCTGATAATACTCTCATTATCTCCGCGCCGAATGAATTTGCTCGTGATTGGCTTGAAACCCATTATTCTCATTTGATTATGGAAACCTTGAAAGACTTAACCGGCTCTGATATTGACGTTAAATTCATTATTCCCAATAAACAAGGCGATATCGATGATGCCTTTAACAGGCGCCAACAAAAAAAAAAGAAAACAGCCTTAAAGCAAGAGAAAGCAAAGGAACCTAATAAGCATATGCTTAATCCCAAATATACTTTTGATACATTTGTTATTGGTGCTGGAAACCGCTTTGCACATGCAGCCTCACTTGCAGTCGCTGAAGCTCCAGCTAAAGCTTATAATCCACTCTTCATTTATGGAGGAGTTGGTCTTGGAAAAACTCACCTTATGCATGCCATTGGTCACTATGTCATTGAACATAATCCTGATGCAAAGGTGGTTTATTTGTCATCTGAAAAATTTACAAATGAATTTATTAATTCGGTTAGGGATAATCGCCAGGTTGACTTTCGTAATAAATATCGCAATGTTGATGTTCTATTAATTGATGATATTCAATTCTTAGCGGGAAAAGAAGGGACCCAAGAAGAATTTTTTCATACTTTTAATACTTTACATGAGGAATTAAAGCAAATTGTCATTTCTAGTGATCGACCACCTAAAGAAATTCCAACATTAGAAGATCGCTTAAGATCACGGTTTGAATGGGGACTTATTACCGATATAACCCCACCAGACTTAGAGACAAGGATTGCGATTTTGCGCAAAAAAGCCCGAGCGGAAGGCTTAGATATGCCTAACGACGTCATGATGTATATTGCTAATCAAATTGACACAAATATTCGTGAATTGGAAGGCGCCTTAATACGTGTTGTCGCCTATTCATCCCTAATTAATCAAGATATCAATGTTGATCTTGCATCTGAGGCATTGAAAGATATTATTCCTTCCTCTAAACCAAGGACAATAACGATAAAAGATATTCAAACGGTCATTGGAGAGCATTTTCACGTTAAATTAGAGGATTTTTCTGCTAAAAAAAGGACAAAATCTATTGCCTTTCCTAGACAGATTGCCATGTATCTTTCCCGTGAGCTAACGGATTATTCCTTGCCAAAGATTGGTGAAGAATTTGGCGGAAGGGATCACACCACCGTTATCCATGCCCATGAAAAAATTTCTAAGCTCTTAGATACTGATAAAGAATTACAACAAAAGGTCCGTGAAGTCACTGAACAGTTAAAATCACCTGTCTGATCTTCCACAGTCCTGTTTATAACTCCCCTAGTTTAGTTTGTGTTTATGCACAAGTTACCCACATGTGGATAAATGCAATTTCATGCAATAAAGTGACTTATCCACATATTCAGGGGCCCTACTACTATTACTACTATATTTTTTAAATAAAATATATGATAAGGAGGCACCTGCATTGGAAGATTTTATTCATTCCGAATCAGTAGATTCAGATCTTCAGTTAAAGGTGACAATCTCTAGAGAAAAACTTGTTGAAAATGTAAATCATGTAATAAAAGCCGTTTCTTCAAGAACAACAATTCCTATCCTTACAGGGATTAAATTTGTTGCGTCAAAAGAGGGCATTGAGCTAACAGGTAGTGATTCCGATGTCTCTATCCAATCCTTTATCCCTCTTGAAGAAAACGGAATAGAAAATGCAACGGTCGACATTCCAGGACAAATTGTTCTGCAAGCCCGCTTTTTCTCAGATATCGTAAAAAAATTACCTGGAGATCAAGTGGATCTCGAAGTGGACTCGAGATTAATGACTCGAATAACCTCGGGTTCAAGTGAATTTAATCTTAATGGACAAGATGCTGAAGAATATCCGCATCTTCCTTCAATTCGAGAGGAAAATTCATTTAACATTCGAACTGATGTTTTAAAACATGTCATTAAACAAACAGTCTTTGCGGTGTCCACCTCAGAAACACGTCCGGTATTGACAGGTGTAAACTGGAATATCCAGAATGGTAAATTATCCTGTGTTAGTACAGATAGTCACCGTTTGGCAATGCGCACCATTAGCATTGAAACCGAGGATAATCTTGAAAAGAGCAATGTCATCATTCCTGGAAAAAGTTTAAGTGACTTAGCAAAAATTTTAGATGACTCGGGTTCAGATTGGGTCCAAATTATTATTACGGATAACCAAATTTTATTTAAATCAAATCATCTGCAATTTTATTCTCGGTTGTTAGAAGGCAATTACCCTAACACTCAAGGACTCATTCCTCAGGAATCGAAAACAGAGGTTATATTATCTACAAAGTCTTTCTTACAAGCGATCGACCGGGCTTCCTTATTAGCAAGAGAAGAAAGAAATAACGTTGTAAAACTAAAAACATTGAATGACAATACGATTGAGATTCTGTCACAATCAACGGAAATTGGTAGGGTTTTTGAAAATGTGAGTACTAAAAGTATTGAGGGCGAAGAAATCCGAATTTCTTTTAGTGCGAAATATATGATGGACGCATTAAGTAAAATTGACGCGACTGAAATAAAGATTAATTTCACTGGTGCTATGCGCCCCTTCTTAATTCGACCTGTAGATGAACAGGATATTTTAATGCTCATTCTTCCGGTAAGAACCAATTAACAAAGTGGACTGACTGTCATCATTTTTATTTAAGCTCTTTAAAAGGCCTCCCATTCTCAAGAGGCCTTTTCTTTACTATTCGGGGTCACTAAAAAGTAAGATTATGACTCATCAAATGGTGTAGAAAGAGTTAGAATAGAAAGAGGAACTCAATATTTTTAAACTAAAAATACTGACAAAGGATGTTACATTCGTGCAATTGATACAATTGAGGGAAAATCAAGAATTTATGACACTAGGGCAAGTGTTGAAGTCAGAAGGTATTATTGGGACGGGGGGCCAAATAAAATGGTTTCTTTCAGAGTATGTCGTTAAGGTTAATGGCGAACAGGAAACAAGAAGAGGGAGAAAACTCCGCGCTGGTGACGAAATTTTTATTGAGGGGCACGGAGACTTTAAAATTATAGAGTAAAATTTAAAGGGGGAGCCCCTTTTGTACTTAGAGACAATTCAAGTCGAGCATTTTCGTAACTACGAACGGTCATCTATTGATTTATCGCAGTCTATTAATGTTTTTATTGGGGAAAATGCCCAAGGTAAAACTAATCTTTTAGAAGCTATCTATGTTTTAGCGATGGCAAAATCTCATCGCACACCTCATGTAAAAGAATTAATCCAATGGGGACAAGAATATGCTAAAATAGATGGTAGAGTAAAAAAGAATAGTGGAACGATTCCTTTAGAGTTAACTATTTATAACAAAGGTAGAAAAGCTAAGGCGAATCATATTGAACGGAAAAAGTTAAGTCAATACGTGGGTTTATGTAATGTGGTCTTATTTGCCCCAGAAGACCTAAGACTCGTGAAAGATAGTCCGAGTCATCGGCGACGCTTTGTGGACATGGAGATTGGACAAATTCAGCCCTTATATCTCCATCGACTGTCAGAATTTCAGAAGGTGCTCCAACAAAGAAATGCCTTGTTAAAGGACCTTTCCAGGCAAACCAACCCTTCAACAACGATGTTGGAAGTTTTAACAGAGCAGATGATAGAGTTGGTCGCTGATATTACGCATCGACGCTTTTATTTTATTAAGCTTTTAAGGGAATGGGCACAGCCTATTCATAAAAGTATCAGTCATGGCTGTGAAAACCTTGATATTCACTATTTATCAAGCACTGTTGACGTATCAGAAGAGATGGATTTGTCTAGGCTAAAGAAGGTGTATGAAAAGGCTTTCGATCAAAATCAAAAAAGAGAAATTGATCGTGGCAATACCTTAATTGGTCCTCATCGTGATGACCTCAAATTCATAGTGAATGACAAAAACATACAAACTTTTGGGTCACAGGGGCAACAACGCACAACAGCACTCTCACTAAAACTTGCAGAAATCGAACTCATTTATAACGAAGTAGGTGAATATCCTATTTTACTTCTCGATGATGTATTAAGTGAATTAGATGATAGACGGCAAACACATTTATTATCAACTTTTAAAGAACGCGTCCAAACCATTGTAACAACCACAAATACGGACGCTATTGATCATGAAATGATGCAACAGGCAAGGTCTTTTGAAGTCAGCCAAGGGGATATTATCCGAGAAAAGTGATAGGAGTGTAGCTGATGTTCATTAACTTAGGCGAGGATACAATCATTCGAACCGATGAAGTTATCGCTATTTTTGATTATGACCTTTTTCGAAACGATGCCAATAATCAGCAGTTTATTAAAACATCCCTTGAAAATAAAGAGTTTACAGAGGTTGGTCAACAACTAACAAAAGCCGTTGTTCTTACGAATGATTCCATTTATTATTCACCATTTTCTCCGGCCACGTTAAAGAAACGTTCCCAAAACTCAATAAATTCTCCGTAGAACAAAGCGATGTACCATTGTGATTACCTGGAAAGAAGAAGGTGGATTAATTGTCTGAAGAACTAAATCAACATGCTTATGATGAAACACAAATACAAGTCCTAGAAGGTCTTGAAGCTGTTCGTAAACGTCCTGGTATGTATATTGGATCAACCAGTGGGAAAGGCCTGCATCATCTTGTTTGGGAAATTGTTGATAACAGTATTGATGAAGCATTGGCAGGTTATTGTGATGAAATTAAGGTGTCCATTAACACGGATGGCGGAATCACCGTTGTCGATAATGGACGCGGAATCCCGGTAGGTATACAAGAAAAAATGGGGCGTCCTGCTGTTGAAGTCATTATGACTGTCCTCCATGCTGGAGGGAAATTCGGTGGCGGTGGCTATAAGGTTTCTGGGGGGTTACATGGTGTTGGTGCCTCTGTTGTGAATGCTTTATCTGAAACGATGTGGGTCAAAGTCCATCTGAATGGAAAAATTCATTATCAAGAATATCACCGTGGTGTACCCGCTGCTGACTTAAAAGTCATTGGTGATACGGATAAGCATGGCACAGAGATTCATTTTATCCCTGATAAAGAGATCTTTAAAGAAACGACAGAGTTTGATTTTGATACCCTCGCTGTTCGTTTAAAGGAGCTTGCCTTTCTCAATAAAGGCATCCGCATTAGTATAAATGATGAGCGTGAAAATGGAAGAAAAGCAGAATACCACTATGAAGGTGGTATAAAGTCCTTTGTTCAATATTTGAATCGAACAAAAACAACCTTACACGAAGAACCTATTTATATTGAGGGCGAAAAGGATGAAATCTCTGTAGAAATCGCGATGCAATATAACGATGGCTATACCAGTCAGATTTATTCGTTTGCGAATAATATTCACACGCATGAGGGTGGAACCCATGAGTATGGCTTTAGAGTGGCTTTGACTCGTGTCATTAATGACTATGCGAGGAAAAACCAAATTTTCAAAGAGAGTGATCCTAATTTAACGGGTGAAGATGTGAGAGAAGGCTTAACAGCCATCATTTCCATTAAGCATCCTGATCCTCAATTTGAGGGTCAAACGAAAACTAAATTAGGAAATACTGAGGCACGGACCATTACTGAATCCTTGTTTGCTGAAGCTTTCTCACGATTCTTATTTGAAAATCCAAATACCGCGCGTCTCATTGTTGACAAAGGAACAATGGCATCTAGAGCACGTGCCGCTGCTAAAAAGGCTAGGGAGTTAACGCGGCGAAAATCAGCGTTAGAAGTTTCCTCTTTACCTGGTAAATTAGCAGACTGTTCCTCGAAAGATGCGACGATATCTGAACTTTATATTGTTGAGGGTGATTCTGCTGGTGGATCAGCTAAACAAGGACGTGATCGTCACTTTCAGGCCATCTTACCTTTGAGAGGTAAAATTCTAAATGTAGAGAAGGCCCGTTTAGATAAAATTCTTTCTAATGCCGAAGTAAGAGCCATGATCACCGCTATTGGATCCGGTGTTGGCGGTGACTTTGATATTGAAAAGGCGCGTTACCATAAAGTGATTATTATGACGGATGCGGATGTTGATGGCGCTCATATTCGTACGCTATTACTCACCTTCTTTTATCGCCATATGCGGGAGTTGTTGGAAAAAGGGTATGTCTACATTGCCCAACCGCCTTTATATAAGGTGTCTCAAGGAAAAAGGATTGAGTATGCCTATAATGATCGAGAACTTGAGACAATTTTAAAGGAACTCCCCGCAACACCGAAGCCAGGTATCCAAAGGTATAAAGGTTTGGGAGAAATGAATCCTGATCAACTTTGGGAAACAACAATGGATCCTGAAAACCGTTTAGTTCTTCAAGTGAGTTTAGAGGATGCGATGGAGGCTGATGAAGTCTTTGAGGTTCTCATGGGTGAAAAAGTTGAACCAAGACGAGCATTCATCGAAGAAAATGCTAAATATGTAGAAAATCTTGATATTTAAGAGGATGTCCGTTGAGGGCATGTGTGTTAATCAATCATGAAGGATTGATTAACACATGAAGGTAGGAGGCTTTTTAATGTCTGATAACCAACCACGTGTTAAACCAATAAATATAAGCCAAGAAATGCGAACGTCCTTTTTAGACTATGCAATGAGTGTTATTGTTAGTCGTGCGATTCCGGATGTGAGAGATGGGTTAAAGCCTGTGCATCGCCGCATATTATATGCGATGAATGAGCTGGGCATGACGTCCGATAAAGCTTATAAGAAGTCAGCAAGAATTGTAGGGGAAGTTATCGGTAAATTTCACCCTCATGGTGATTCGGCTGTCTATGAAACAATGGTTCGTATGGCGCAGGATTTTAGTTATCGTTATGAACTGATAGACGGTCATGGTAACTTTGGTTCTGTTGACGGAGATTCGGCGGCTGCGATGCGTTATACAGAGGCCAGAATGTCAAAAATCTCGATGGAACTTGTTCGAGATATTAAGAAAGATACCATCGATTATAAAGATAACTATGATGGCTCAGAACAGGAACCGGTTGTTTTGCCCGCAAGGTTCCCTAATTTACTTGTAAATGGGGCTTCGGGGATTGCGGTCGGGATGGCTACAAATATCCCTCCTCATCAACTCGGAGAGATCATTAACGGTATACTCGCGCTTTCTAAAAATCCTGATATTGAAATTAATGAATTAATGGAATATATTCCAGGACCTGATTTCCCTACGGCAGGGAGTATTCTAGGGCGTGAAGGGATAAGGAAGGCCTATCATACGGGTAGGGGTTCCATTATCCTGCGAGCAAAGGTAAATATTGAGCAAGAAGCAAATGGGAAAGAGACGATTATTGTAACGGAGCTTCCTTATCAAGTGAACAAGGCGAAGCTCGTTGAAAAGATTGCAGAGCTAGTCAGAGATAAACGCATTGAGGGTATTAGTGATCTTCGAGATGAATCTGATCGGAACGGGATGAGGATCGTCATCGAGGTTCGCCGAGATATGAATGCGAATGTCCTTCTCAATAATTTGTATAAACACACAGCCTTACAAACAAGCTTCGGGATTAACTTGCTGGCGCTTGTTGATGGACAGCCTCGTGTCCTTAATCTCAAAGAATGTCTTGTTTATTACCTTGAACATCAAAAAGTGGTGATCAAAAGACGTACGCAATATGAGCTTAAAAAGGCTGAGGCTAGAGCTCATATTTTAGAAGGATTAAGGATTGCTCTTGATCACATTGATGAGATCATCAGTCTTATTAGAAGTTCTGCAACAACGGATATCGCGCGGGAAGGCTTGATGACAAATTATCAATTGTCTCATGATCAAGCACAAGCCATTTTAGATATGCGTTTGCAACGGTTAACAGGACTAGAAAGAGATAAAATTGAAAATGAGTATCAAGAGCTCGTTAAGCTTATTGCTGAATTAAAAGCCATCTTAGCGGATGAAGAAAAGGTTTTAGAAATCATCCGAGAAGAATTAATCGAAATCAAGGAAAAGTATGATGATACGCGCAGGACAGAAATTACTGTTGGCTTTGATATGATTGAAGATGAGGATTTAATTCCTAGAGAAGATATCGTGATCACACTCACGCATAATGGTTATATCAAGCGTATGCCTATCGACACATATAAGAATCAAAATCGCGGTGGTCGTGGGATCCAAGGGATGGGGACCAACGAAAATGACTTTGTTGAACAATTATTTACGACTAATACGCATCATTTTGTTCTCTTCTTTACGAATAAAGGGAAAGTATACCGATTAAAAGGCTATGAAATTCCTGAGCTTGGGAGAACAGCAAAAGGGATTCCGATTATTAACCTGATTCAAATTGAAAAAGGTGAATATATTACGGCTGTCTTTCCAATTGAGGATTTTGTTGATGATTGGTTCCTTTTCTTTGTGACGAAGAAAGGGATTGCTAAGCGTTCTTCACTTTCACAGTTCTCGAATATTCGTAAAGGTGGCTTGATTGCCCTTGGATTAAGAGACGAGGACGAATTGATTTCTGTGCGATTAACAAGTGGTGATAAAGAAGTCATTGTGGGGACACAAAAAGGTTTAGCGATTCGTTTCCATGAAACAGATGTTAGAGAAATGGGACGGACTGCAGCAGGGGTTAAAGCTATTACCCTTTCAGATGATGATAAGGTTGTCGGTATGAGCATTATTGAAGAGGACGAAGAGATTCTTATTGTGACTGAAAAAGGATATGGCAAGCGAACAGCAACGCCAGAGTACCGGATTCAAACGCGCGGTGGTAAAGGGATTAAAACATGTAATATTACCGATAAAACGGGTGATATGGTGGCCCTTCGAACGGTAAGGGATGACGAAGACCTTATGATTATAACAACGACAGGGATTATTATCCGAACCGCCGTCGCTGGAATTTCCCGTCTAGGACGGAATACGATGGGTGTTAAATTAATTAGAATTTCAGAAGGGGATAGTGTCGCTACAGTAGCTCGAATTGACAGTGACCCAGAGGTTGAGAACGAAGAGGAAGTAGAAGCTTCAGATCAAGTCAACGATCCTTCTAGCAACCCTTCTGAAGATGAATAACCATCCAAATGAAATAGAAAAGTAAAGGCCATAAAGTAGTAAGGATTTATACATTTTTGGCACAAAGAACCGCCTCTTTAAAGGCGAAGAAGAGGGAATCAAGAAAGACTTGGTTCCCTCTTTTACACTATCGTATCACCAGTTGAACAAGGTTTTTAAAATGACGAAGTAGGTGGCAAACAGTGAAGGTGAATCTTAGCGATGTACTTGAAGGGTGTATATTGCGTTCTGATGTGTTTTCTAAGTCAGAGAAACCGATTATGCCTAAAAAGACGGTTTTAACCCCATTACACCTTGAAGTTCTTAAGGCATTTAATATTCAGGCCATTGACGTTGAAGAGATTTTAAATCATGGAGCGCCCTTTCATCCTAGCCATCGCAAGCGAGACGCTGTAGAGAAGGAAACCAATGACCGATCAATAAGTACTACTCATTCGGAGGCTATAGAAGACTACTTAGAGGCTGTCACCTTGTTTAAAGAGCAATTTATGAACTGGCAAAAAGGGCAAGCGGTAGCCTATTTAGAAATGAAAACGATGCTCTCCCCATTAATCCATACTTTCATTAAGGATCCAAAACAGGCATTAACCCTTTATCATTATTGTCAACAGGAGGAATATCTCTATCATCATTCAGTCTCTGTCGCCCTTTTATCCGCTTTATTGGCAAAAAAATTAAAATATGATTCCAAAGCTGTTCTCGATATAGGCTTCGCAGGTCTGTTAGCGGATGCCGGGCTGGCTAAACTCCCACCGAGACTTCTGAAAAAAATGACAGATTTAAATGACTATGATATCAAACAATTTAAACAACATCCTGTTTTTGGGTATCAAATGTTAAAGAAAGACCCACGGGTTCACGAAGGGATATTACTGGGTGTCTTGCAGCATCATGAGAAAGAAGATGGCAGTGGTTATCCTCTCGGAATTAAAGGGACACAATTACATCCATATAGTAAGATCATCGCTGTTGTTGATTATTTTCACGCTATGATTTGTTCAAGGCCCCATCATCCGAAATACCCTTTATATAAGGCATTAGAGTCTTTGAAAAACGACCGATTTAGTAAATACGATTCTCGAATCGTTCGTTGTTTCTTTGAAGATGTGCTTCATGTTTCAATTGGGACAAAGGTCAGGCTCACAAATCAGGAGGTAGGGGAAATTATTTACGTAGATACTAATGATCCTACTCGCCCCATTCTCAGAATGGAGGGCGAGCAAACCCTTTCTTTAAAGGACCATAAAGATCTATTTATTGATGATATTCTCTCTATTTAGTGAGAGGTGTTCGGCAATCATTTGTGGAAATTTCAAAGGCGTAAGGTCAATAAAGCGATGAATAAAAGGGAGATCGATAGAAGTGTGATGGAGATGGAGATCACTCCACCATTCTGTTTCATATCGGCTGATCATACTCAAATTATAAAGTAGAATTAAGTGTACCAATAGCTCTGGAAGTTCAAAAAATCCTTTTCTGAAACTAGGAAGATAATAATGCCCATAAAGATCCTTTTGGATATAGAAAAGCGATGAAAACCCCCTTTTATTGGCAAACTTGAAGTAGAGTTCTGTTGTAGGGTTTCGTTCGACAGGGACCAGATCCCCATCCAAAAACTGAAAAAAGCGTTGAGATGTCATGTGGAGGTCATCAAGAATACCTTGAGAAGTTTTATAAGTTGAATCATTTTGCTTGGTAATAGGGCGACATGTTATCCTCTCCCGCATTTGTAAGAAAAGCTGCTGCATATCTGGGATTCTCATCATAAGGTCTTCCATTTTAAATTTGAGGCCCTCTAAATCGCCTAGGTGAAATAATGTTTGGGCGGTATAAGAAAACAACCCCCGTTTTTGGATATGTACCGTATCCTGAGAAAACTCGTAGTTTTGACTTTTGCGTTTTCTCGTGGACAACCCATGGGCAAGGACTTCCGTATTTCGAGGGTATTTTTCGTCGATACTTAATAATACAGCCTTAATAAGCTGAACAGCTCCATAAAATAATAACACCGGCTTAATTTCATAAGGCGCACTTTCAGCTTGTTGATAAAATTTCCTTCCATGGTCAATATAGTAACAAAAGGTATATCCGTTTTTATAGCTATAAGAAAGCGGTTCGTCCACTTTATTTTTTTCATAAAGGGCTCTTAAAAATTTTTGTGTGAAATTCACAGATTTAAACGGCAAAAAGGGAGCCCATACTGTTTGATAATCCATGGTTTTCTCCTTTCTATTGTTTAGAAAAATGGAACAATTACAGGTTATCTTGACAGTTAAATACCCGATTGATAAGCTATCAATAATATTTTTCGGATGAACCGTGTGTCTTTAAAAGAAGGCATGAGAGTATCCTTCTTTTAAACACTTATTAAAAATTCGGGGTGATATGAAAATGTGGGAAGACAAATTCAAAAAAGAGTCACTAACGTTCGATGATGTTCTATTACTACCTGCTAAATCTGAAGTATTGCCAAAAGATGTTTCAGTTAAAACCCAATTGACAAAGACATTGAAATTGAACATTCCGATCATCAGTGCAGGTATGGATACCGTAACCGAAGCTGAAATGGCGATTGCGATGGCGCGCCAAGGTGGTTTAGGTGTTATTCATAAAAATATGTCGATTGAAGAACAAGCAGAGCAGGTGGATCGAGTCAAGCGCTCCGAGAGTGGTGTGATCACCAATCCTTTCTTTCTAACCCCCAAAAACCAGGTTTTTGATGCCGAACATCTAATGGGTAAATATCGTATTTCAGGTGTTCCTATTGTCGATGATAACCAGCATCTTGTTGGCATTATCACCAACCGCGATCTCCGTTTCGTTCAAGATTATTCCATTGCGATAGAAGAAGTCATGACGAAGGAAAATTTAATCACAGCCCCTGTTGGAACCACACTTGAACAAGCAGAAAAGATATTGGAAAAAAATAAAATTGAGAAATTACCTTTAGTAGATGACCAAGGTGTTTTAAGAGGTCTGATCACCATTAAAGATATTGAAAAGGTCATTGAATTTCCGAATGCCGCAAAAGATGATCAAGGCAGGTTGCTCGTTGCAGCAGCCGTAGGTGTCACTAATGATTGTCTGACACGCGTTGAAAAGCTTGTTCATGCAGGTGTTGATGCCATTGTCATTGACACTGCCCATGGTCATTCCCAAGGGGTACTTGATAAGGTTAAAGAAATTCGTAACGCTTATCCTGCACTGAATATCATCGCGGGGAATGTGGCAACAGCTGAGGCTACTCGCGCATTAATTGAGGCAGGCGTCAACGTCGTTAAAGTTGGCATTGGTCCAGGCTCAATTTGTACCACTCGAGTCGTGGCTGGTGTTGGTGTTCCACAAATCACAGCTGTCTATGATTGCGCAACAGAGGCCAATAAACATGGCATTTCAATCATTGCAGATGGCGGCATCAAGTTTTCTGGTGATATGGTCAAGGCCCTTGCGGCAGG
The DNA here is from genome assembly GCF_014639255.1 of Pullulanibacillus pueri. GTDB lineage: Bacteria > Bacillota > Bacilli > Bacillales > Sporolactobacillaceae > Pullulanibacillus > Pullulanibacillus pueri. Next base: position 9,596 of record NZ_BMFV01000010.1, on the reverse strand, counting down.
TGGACATGCTGTTATGCTTGGTAGTCTTCTCGCAGGTGTTGAAGAAAGTCCTGGGGAAAAAGAAATCTATCAAGGCAGACAATACAAAGTCTATCGCGGCATGGGATCTGTCGGTGCTATGGAAAGCGGAAGTAAAGACCGTTATTTTCAAGAAGATCAGAAGAAGCTTGTCCCTGAGGGGATTGAGGGAAGGGTCGCATATAAAGGCTTACTTGCCGATACGATTCATCAACTCATCGGTGGGCTTCGTTCGGGAATGGGCTATTGTGGCACACCTACCATTAATGACTTAAGAGAAAAAGCCATGTTTACGCGGATTACGAATGCTGGATTGGTGGAAAGCCATCCTCATGATGTTCAGATTACAAAAGAAGCACCTAATTATTCCCGTTAAAGATTTAATAAATTTAATAGGGATAACCTATAAGCGGTGAGCTCTTTTTTGCCGCTTTTTTTACTGTAAATCAGAAGGGAAGTATTGAAATGTTTAGCCAATATTATCCAAGTTTCCCCTCTCCCATTTCTATGATAAAATAGCGATTGTAATGATATTCGGAGGTGCAACGTTTGTGAACGTTAGAAAATATATTCAACATTCTTTTATTCTATCTTTGGTGCTCTTTTTATTAGTGGCCACTTTATTTCATCCAAAATCTGCCTCGGCAGCAACCAATGACCCATTAAAAATTAATGCTAAAGCCGCCATTCTAGTGGATGTTAATTCTGGTAAAATTCTTTATGCTAAAAACATTGATGAAATGCTGCCACCTGCCAGTATGACTAAAATGATGACAGAATACCTTGTACAAAAATCAGTGGCGGATGGGAAACTTAAATGGGATACCACCTTTAGAGTGAGCCAAAAGGCATCAGATCTCTCCCATAACACAGATTTTTCTGGGGTGTCTTTACGTACAGATTATGATTATACAGTGAAAAGTTTGTATGAAGCCCTTGCGATTTTTTCCTCAAATGCGGCAGCAGTTGCCCTCGCTGAAAAAATCAGTGGCAGTGAAACAGAATTTGTGAAGTTGATGAACAAAACGGCTAAAGATTTAGGCATGGATGACGCTAAATTTATTAATAGTTCAGGTTTAGACAATGTTGACCTAGGCGATGCCATCGCTGCAGGGGGACCTAATGACTCGAACATGGTTTCTGCTCGCTCTTTGGCTAAACTCGCTTATCATATTGTCACGGATTATCCTCAGGCCCTAGAAGTTTCTAGTATTCCTGAAAAAGATTTTATTGGTGGTCCTGGTGAAAAACAGCATATGACCAACTATAACTATATGTTGCCGGGATTTGGCGACAATATGAGAGAATATAAGTATCCTGGAGTTGACGGACTAAAAACAGGTTTTACAGATGCTGCCGGTGAGTGCTTCACAGGAACTGTAAAACAAGGCAACCGCCGCTTTATCTCAGTCGTAATGCACACTGAATCAGAATCTGCACGTTTTTTAGAGACGAAAAAGCTTTATGATTATGGCTTTAAACAAACCTCTGATCAAAGCATTCTTAAAAAAGGGGCAAGCATTAAAGACAAAAAGTCCCTTCCAGTTGTTAAAGGGAAGCAAGATCATGTCGATATTGAAGTAAAAGATGCCGTCACCTTACCAATAGATAATAGTGATAAAGGCAAATATAAAACAGTATTACATTTAGATAAATCCTTGCTTAATAAGGATGGCGAATTAACAGCTCCTGTTAAAAAGGGACAAAAGGTAGGTTATATTACTTTAGAAAATACAGGGGATCATAATTACGGTTACTTGTATAATGCACCAAAAATAGATGTTGTTGCTAAAGAAGATGTTCAAAAATCCAATTGGTTTGTATTGACCCTTCGTTCTATCGGGCACTTTATTTCAGGTATTTTTACCGGTGCTGTTGATTTAGTGAAAGGTTGGTTCTAAATAAAAGTGTGAAGCCTTCCTTCTAGGAAGGTTTTACTCAAATTGTAGTAAGAAGAGCTAAGAAAAGTAGGGAGGAATATTAGATGGCACAAGTTGGTACAGATCGAGTTAAAAGAGGTATGGCAGAGATGCAAAAAGGTGGCGTCATTATGGACGTCGTTAATGCAGAGCAAGCAAAGATAGCTGAGGATGCTGGTGCAGTAGCAGTCATGGCATTGGAAAGAGTACCTGCTGATATTCGCGCTGCCGGTGGTGTAGCGAGAATGGCTGATCCACGGATTGTGGAAGAAGTTATGAATGCTGTCTCTATTCCTGTTATGGCTAAAGCACGTATTGGTCATATTGTTGAAGCCCGTGTTCTTGAGGCTATGGGTGTCGATTACATTGATGAAAGTGAAGTACTTACACCTGCAGATGATCGCTTCCATATTGATAAGAAAGCTTTTACGGTGCCTTTTGTTTGTGGTTGTCGTGATATTGGTGAAGCCACGCGCAGAATTGGCGAAGGCGCGTCTATGCTTCGAACCAAAGGTGAACCTGGTACAGGAAATATTGTCGAAGCGGTGAATCACCTTCGTCTTGTGCAATCTCAAATTAGAAAGATCACTAGCCTTTCTGATGACGAGCTCATGACTGAGGCTAAAGAGCATGGGGCTCCCTATGAAATCTTATTACAAATCAAAAAAGAGGGGCGCTTGCCTGTTGTTAACTTTGCTGCCGGTGGCGTCGCTACCCCAGCAGATGCTGCACTTATGATGGCATTAGGTGCTGATGGTGTTTTTGTAGGCTCTGGTATTTTTAAATCGGATAATCCTTCTAAATTTGCTAAGGCTATAGTGGAAGCAACTACTCATTATGAAGATTACGCGTTAATTGGCGAGCTTTCTAAAGGCCTAGGCACAGCAATGAAGGGGTTAGAGATGTCGACACTCAGCGCGAGTGATCGTATGCAGGATCGTAGCAAATAAAAAGGTGAGATAACATGAGCATAAAGATAGGTGTCTTAGGACTTCAAGGAGCAATTCGAGAACATGTTTGGGCCTTAGAAAGTACGGGGGCAGAGGTTGCTATTGTCAAAAAGATAGAACATCTTGAGGGGTTAGACGGTTTAGTTATTCCTGGTGGGGAGAGTACAACCATGCGTCGTTTACTCGATCAATATGGATTATTTGAACCGATCAAAGCCTTTGCTCAACAGCACCCTGTTTTTGGGACTTGTGCGGGTCTCATTTTAATGGCCCAGCAAATTGAAGGGCAAAAGGGCCCTCACCTAGCGTTGATGGATATTAATGTGAGACGGAATGCCTTTGGTCGTCAAGTGGCCAGTTTTGAAGCTGAGCTTGTAATAGAAGGTGTAGCTGATGATTTCATGGGTGTCTTTATTCGGGCGCCTTATATTCTCAATGTTGGACAAGATGTCCAAGTTCTATCTGTATATGAGGATAAGATTGTGGCCGCAAGACAAGGGCATTTCTTAACATGTGCCTTCCATCCAGAATTAACGAACGATTATCGTTTTCATCACTATTTTTATGACATGGTTAGAGCATATAAAGAATAGGCTAGTCCCAAAAGGTGAAGGTACAGGTCTAGTTGCACTATTGTTGGACAACAAGAAACGATCAGTGTGAGGACGTTAAGATATAGGCTTGCTTTTTTCAAAGGAATAGAGTAAATTATTTTAACAACGATATCAAACCTTATTCGATGAAGGGAAAAAGTAATGGCATGGCTTTGTGAAGAGAGGCGGTGGTTGGTGCGAACCGCTCAAAGTGTGTGATGAATCCATCCCGGAGACAAAATGTTGAACGATTTGAATGAATGTTGTATTCAGTAGGCATTTTCGGTGAATCCGTTATCTTCCTAAGAGATTTATTCCTTTTGGTAATAAATAATCAGGGTGGCAACGCGGGTGCTCTCGTCCCTTTATTTTGGGGACGGGAGTTTTTTATTTATAACGAAAATTGGAGGGTCAATGGTGTTAGACATTAAAATGGTTAGAGACAATTATGAAGAAGTCAAAGCAAGATTGAGCACAAGGGGAGGGAATCTAGGTGCTTTTGACCGTTTTCCAGAGATTGATGGTCAGCGCCGGGATTTAATTCAAGAGACGGAGGCTCTAAAGGCTCGCCGTAATGAAGTCTCTCAAGAAATTGCCCAAAAAAAGAAGAACAAAGAAGATGCTGAGGATTTAATTAAAGAAATGCGTGAGGTTGGCGACAATATTAAAGCCCTTGATGAAAAATTGAAAGCAGTTGAGGAAGAGCTTCAGGACTTGATGCTCTCGATTCCAAATCTGCCTGATGAAAGTGTCCCTATTGGGAAGGATGAAAATGATAACGTTGAAGTCCGTAAAGATGGAGAGCTTCCAAGCTTTGATTTTGAACCTAAGCCTCATTGGGAAATTGGTACGGAACTCGGTATCCTTGATTTTGAGCGCGCATCAAAAGTGACAGGGAGTCGTTTTGTTTTCTACAAAGGGCTAGGAGCGCGTTTAGAACGTGCGCTCATTAATTTTATGATGGATGTACATGCTGAGGAGCATGGCTACGAAGAAGTCCTTCCTCCTTATCTTGTGAGCCGTACAAGTATGATTGGGACAGGACAACTGCCTAAGTTTGAAGAGGATGCCTTTAAAATTAGGGAAGAGGATTATTTCTTAAGTCCAACTGCGGAAGTGCCGGTGACAAATTATCATCGAGAGGAAATCCTAGACGGTGAAGCCCTACCGAAATCTTACTGTGCCTATAGCACTAACTTTAGATCTGAAGCAGGTTCGGCTGGACGTGATACTCGTGGTTTGATTCGTCAGCACCAATTTAATAAGGTAGAGCTTGTGCACTTTGTAAAACCTGAGGATTCCTATGCGACCTTGGAAAAGCTCACGGGGCACGCTGAAAATGTGCTCAAGAAATTAGGCCTGGCTTATCGAGTCATCACGCTTTGTACAGGAGATATGGGCTTTACATCGGCCAAAACCTATGACATTGAAGTTTGGTTACCAAGTTATAATACTTATCGTGAAATTTCTTCCTGTAGTAACTGTGAAGACTATCAAGCCCGTCGTGCCAGCATTCGCTTTCGTCGTGAGGAGGGCTCTAAGAAAAAACCAGAATTTGTTCATACTTTAAATGGTTCTGGCTTAGCAGTCGGGAGGACCATGGCGGCTATCCTAGAGAATTACCAACAGCCTGATGGCAGTGTGGTTATTCCGGAAGCCTTAAGGCCTTACATGAGAGGTTTAGAAAAGATAGAAGCAAAGAAAAAGTAATGGTTAAAGAGCGGTGGTTTCTCAAGAGGAATCACCGCTCCTTTAAAATAAAAGGGGAGTAGTTAGGAGGAAATGAAGTCATGGAGGCGATCCTTAAAAGTGTCAAAACGCTCATTGCTGAGAGATATCCTCGATGTGAAGTGGCCATACTTGCAGGAAGTTTTATAAGAGGTGAAGCCACCTCACATTCCGATTTAGATCTTTTTCTGATGATCCCACAGCTTACTTCAGCCTATCGTGAGTCCTTTACCTATCAAGGCTATCCCGTAGAGGCATTTGTCCATAATTGGCGCTCTTACCAAGAGTATTTTGAAAAGGATTGCTTGAGGGCTCGACCTTCTTTACCGCAAATGGTGAGTGAGGGACGCGTGATTAGAGGCAAGCAAGGGGCTGAAAAATTAAAAGAAGAGGCAACGGCTTTGTTAGAACAAGGGCCTCTGCCTTGGACTGATGATGAAATTAAGGTCAAGCAGTATGAGCTCAGTGATCTTCTTGATGACTTTGAGGGGTCGAGGAAAAGAAATGAGGCTATTTTTATCGCTGGAGAGCTTGCAGCACGAGCTCATGAGTTTTATTTACGAACAAATAGGCAATGGATTGGGAGCGGGAAGTGGATCTTCCGGGCATTATGGCGCTACAACCCAGCAGTTGCAGAAGACTTTTCGAAAGCCTTTGATTGCTTTTATAAAGAGGAGAATAAACAAAAGGTCATCCAGTGGATTGAAGCTTTGCTCGCTCCATATGGTGGGAGGCTCTTTAACGGTTTTAGTCTAGGTCAATCAGAGAATGAGTGATAGGGGCAACCTTGAATTATTGTATAATTACGACTATAACAGATGGACTTGCACCTTGTAGAAGGATGTGATAATATAGTTATCAGTCCGATACGGAGGAGTACCCAAGTCCGGCTGAAGGGATCGGTCTTGAAAACCGACAGGGGCTTCACGGCTCGCGGGGGTTCGAATCCCTCCTCCTCCGCCATATTATTATTAAAACACACGCATGAATTTGGAGATAAAGCCACTCTTTTATAGAGTGGTTTTTTTGATTGCCTTTAGAAAAGATGTACAAAACGAGGACGCCTGTGGCGACCCAAGATCTTACTCTTTCCTACTTTTAAAATAAAAAGGGCCTTTCATTTCCGAAGTCACTGAAAAAGTAAAATTCAAGAATAGAATTGCAGAAATATGCGAGACTCCTGCGGGAACAGCGAGCCAGGCGAGACCCCGCAAAGCACATAATATCGGGCCCCGAGGAGGCTCGCGGATCGCCCGCGGAAAGCGAGTATATTTTCTGCATTTAAATATCAAATTCATGTTTTTCAGTGGTCCCTCATTTCCGAAGGCCCTTTTTTCTATTTATTTATGGTTGACGCAATTTTTTCGATGATAGGATAAAGACTGTTAGGATCATGATGGAGATCATATTGATCAATGTTGACACGAATGACAGGGCATTGGTCAAAGGTATTGATCCAAGCATCATAGCGCTCAAACATTTCCTGCCAATAGGCGATAGGCGTCTGCTTTTCCATTTCTCGTCCACGAGCTTTTATGCGATTGAGAATTTGCTCAAATGATCCTTCAAGATAGACTAAGACATCGGGAGCATTAAAATAAGGTGTCATCACCATGGCCTCAAAAAGATTTTCATAGGTGTCAAAGTCCATTTTTGTCATATTGCCTTTTTCATAATGCATACGAGCAAAAATGCCTGTGTCCTCATAAATCGAGCGATCTTGGACAACACCGAAAGGCGCATTAAAGATCCGTTTATGCTCTTTGAAACGTTCAGCTAAAAAATAAATTTGTAAGTGAAAAGCCCAGCGTTTAAAGTCTTTATAAAATTTATCGAGATATGGATTGCCCTCCACCTTTTCCATAGACGTTTGGTAACCTAAACAATCAGCTAACCCTTTAGCAAAAGTTGATTTTCCGATACCTACCGTCCCTGCAACAGTAATCAATGCTTTCTTAGGGAAGGTTTCTTTAATGGCTGTCTTCTTCATTCAAGTACTCCTTGTTGAATCCGTTCTTTAATCATAGTCAGTGTGTGTTGTAAGTCTTCAGGATGATCCGCAAAATTTAAATGATCGGTATCGATTGTAATTAAAAGGACATCAGGATGTTTTGTGGCAAATGAAGGGATCCATTCTTCATAAGAGGCGACCAATTGCTTTAGATAATCTACTGATAAATGTTCCTCTTGCTCCCGATTTCTTCTCTTAATACGTTTAAGTAATTCTTCCAAAGAAGCCTCCAAGTAAATGAGGACATTAGGCTTGGGAAGGTCACTTGTCAAAATTTCATAAATGGCGGAGAACTTTTTGTAATGAGCAGGCTTAAGGGTCTGACTAGCAAAAAGTTTATTTTTGAAAATATGATAATCCGAAACAATCGGGAGACCTGCCTGGTGCTTTTGTTCAATTTCTTCAAGCTGACCAAATCTATGCGTAAGAAAAAACATCTCTGTTTGAAAGCTTGCCTTTTCTATATCTTCATAAAAAGCCTTTAAAAAAGGGTTTTCCTCAACAACTTCTTCATAGCATGTATAGTGGAAGCTTTGGGCGATTGCCCGTGTTAAGGTTGTTTTCCCCACCCCAATGGGACCCTCTACAGCTATATAAGGTGTACTAATCAATTCAATCCCTACTTTCAGGACACATCCGTTTGGATGGCCATAGTCTTTTACTATTTTAGCATGGTAGAATGAGTGCAGGAAGTACTGAAAAGAGGTGAAATAAATGGCAGGGTTAACGAATATAGACATAGCGATTGCTTTTGCTGCAAAAGCACATGAAGGCCAACAAAGAAAAGCTTCAGAGGTCCCCTATATTTCCCATCCGTTTGGAGTGGCAATGCTTTTGGTGCAAGCGGGTTGTTCTGAAGCTGTGGTCATCGCGGGTTTACTTCATGATACTCTTGAGGATACGGAGACCACTTACGATCAACTCTTAGAAACATTTGGCCAAACTGTTGCTGACTATGTGAAGACTTGCTCCGAACCTGATAAATCGAAAGTATGGGAGGAACGGAAGCAGCACACAATAGATACACTTCAACACGCTTCAGAGGAGGTCTGCTCCATTATTTGTGCCGATAAGATACATAACCTGAGATCCATGAATACTGAATTTGAACAGTATGGAGAAGCGCTGTGGGAGAAATTCAAACGAGGAAAACAAGAACAAAAATGGTACTATGAGGAAATATCTAAGATTTTAGCTGCAAAAATGGGGCATCATCCGTTATGTAAGGCTTTACAAGATGAAATGTATAAACTATTCTAAGTCTTGACATATCTCTAGCCCTATGGTAAATTAAGGTCAACCATTTTACTAATTTATATAAGTTCGGAGTAAGAATGAAAAACCTTCGTTGGAAGTGGAGTAGTTTTTACCTCCTGCACTTCTGATGGAGGTTTTGTACTTATTAAGGTTTTATGTAAGTGGTAAATGGTTAGATCTCAAGGCGCACAGGGCGCAAGGTTTTAGGAGGATTAAGATGCAAAACGGTAAAGTAAAATGGTTTAACGCAGAAAAGGGCTATGGTTTCATCGAGGTTGAAGGTGGAAATGATGTCTTTGTACACTATTCCGCTATCCAAGAAGAAGGCTTCAAAGCCTTAGAAGAAGGACAAGAAGTAGAATTTGAAATTGTTGAAGGTAGCCGTGGACCACAAGCTGCAAATGTGACTAAACTATAATTTTTGACTAAATAAAGCAGTCCTTAGGGACTGCTTTTCTCTGTTAGAGAGGTTTATTCATTATTGGGAAGATCCCTTTTCAAACGACTTTAAGTTTTGTATAATGTAAAGGTGTCTTTTAATTGGCCCCGTAGCTCAGGGGATAGAGCGTCGGTTTCCTAAACCGTGCGTCGGAGGTTCGAATCCTCTCGGGGCCGCCATAATATAACTCTAATAAAACCAATAACAGCAAGGGCTTGGGAGACTTCCCATCCCTTGTTTTTTGTTTGATGCCTATCTTAATTCAGACAATTGTAGGGGTCCATAAAGAGCCTTTAATTCTGGTTCAATTTGCATTGTTTGTTGCTATTGATACAGATTGAGATGTAACAGGGAGCTCATGAAACAAAATATCAAGAGGCGCACCAACCGTCCGAGGAAAGCGGAGTGTATTTCTGTAGCGGTGGTTACGTCAGAATTTCTTTCGAATTCTAAAGTCCATGACTTGAGAAAAGCAACACTCTTCAAGAAAAGAGCCTTGTTAAGACTTCTTCAAATAAAATGGGATGTAAAAAGCGATCCCTGTTTTTCTGAAGGGGGAAGGGACGTTGCATCATGAAATAGCACTAAAATAAAAATAAAAAGAGGTGGCTCTGCTAAAATGGTACCTGTAGGTAGGACACTTGAAAAAGAGTGTTTCACCTACAGGTATTTTTTTGTATA